>DATAOU010000329.1:0-34575 GCA_036265575.1 Pyrinomonadaceae bacterium | reverse complement strand
GGTGCCGCAATCATCCTGCCTGGTCTCGTTAATGCTCACAGCCATCTAGAATTAACTGTTATGCGCGGTTACCTGGAAAAGGAAGAGACAAACTTCTTTTCCTGGCTTCGCAAACTTACTTTGGCCAGGCTTAATTTGATGACTGACGACGATGTGGAGGTCTCAGCTCTCTGGGGAGCTTGTGAAGCGGTACGGGCCGGAGTTACGGCAGTAGGCGATGCCAGCGATTTAGGCCGATGCAGTATGAAAGCACTCAAGTCGATTGGTCTAAGGGGAATTGTTTTCCAGGAATCGTTTGGCCCGGATCACCGTTTGGCAAACGAGAACTTTGCAAAGCTCAAGGCAAAGATCATTCGACTCCGCGAACTCGAGACGGCCTTGGTGAAATGCGGCGTGTCTCCGCATGCGCCCTACACAGTTTGCGCAGCGCAGTTGGAAATGATCGCGCGCTTCGCCATCGATCAGGGATTACCATTGATGATGCATGCGGCCGAGACCTCGATGGAGGTGGCATTGTTAAGCGAGGGTAGTGGCGCTTTTGCCGATGGGCTGAAGAGTCGCGGTATCGAATGGCAGCCTCCGGGGCTGTCAACAATTCAGTATTTAAGGGAACGCGGCATACTGGCGACGCAGCCGCTGTTGGCCCATTGCATCCATGTCGACGGAGCCGATATTGAGACACTGCGCGAAACTGGAAGTCGCATCGCGCATTGTCCCAAGTCGAATTCAAAACTTCGTCATGGTGTCGCGCCGCTCGCAAAGTTTCTCGAGCAAGGAATAGTGACTGGCCTCGGAAGCGACTCGGTCGCAAGCAACAACGTTTGTGATCTGTTCGAGGAGGCGCGTTACGCGCTGTTGCTTGCTCGTTCAGGTTTCGCTGGAAACGATACCGACTTGTCCGCCCAGGATGCTTTGCAACTAGCTACCGCAGGCGGCGCGCGGGCTCTTGGCATGTCGGAACAGCTCGGCACATTGCAGGAAGGAATGCAGGCAGACTTCGCGGTCGTTTCATTGGCTGGCCCACATCAGGTTCCGGTGTACGATCCAATCAGTGCTCTTGTTTTCAGTTCGAGTGCGCGGGACGTAGTCTTAACCGTAGTAGCGGGAAGAGAAGTTTATCGCGACGGACGTGTAACAAACGCTGATGAGGATCGCCTGCGCGCTCGCATGAAAGAGATTGGACAGAAATTAGCCGCGGATGAACGCAGATAACGCGAATTTTGCTTATTCGCGCGCACTCTTTAATCCGCGGCTGAACTTTGCCTAACTCAATGAGGCCGCGATTGCCTGGTCGAATATTTCCAAAGCTACATCAATATTTTCTTTGGTGATTATCAGCGGCGGCGACCAGCGAATGGTGTTCGCCCCCGCGCCCAGCACGATCATGCCCCGTTCAAAACAAGCCATCTCAACGCGGTCGCGAAGTTCAGCGTCCGGCTTGTTTGAATTACGGTCGGTGACAAATTCAACTCCCAGCATCAGTCCCATTCCGCGAACGTCGCCGATACAGTCGTATTTCTTTTGCAGGCCCTGGAGTCCTGACTTCAAGTAAGCGCCAACTTCGGCGCTGTTCTGCACCAAACCGCCCTGCAGCAACTCGATCGTCTTTAGCGCCGCCGCGATGCACACGGGATTGCCGCCAAAAGTCGAAGCATGCGCGCCGGGTTTCCAATCCATCAAGTCAGCCCGCGCCACGCAGGCGCCAATGGGCAAGCCTGAGCCAATCCCTTTGGCGATGGTCACGATATCGGGTTGGACGTCGTAGTGCTCACAAGCAAACATCTTTCCAGTGCGGCCCATTCCCGATTGCACTTCATCTACAATCAACAGAATGCCATGTTCGTCACAGATGCGCCGCAGGCCTTTCAGGAAATCCTTCGGCGCGGGCACATAGCCGCCTTCGCCCTGCACAGCTTCGACCACGATCGCTGCAACCTCTTCCGGCGGCGTAGTCGTTTTGAACAGCCGCTCAGTAATCCAGTTAAGTGCGCCCTGACTGGCGCCACCGTCGCCGCAGTCCGCCAGGTTAAATGGATTGCGAAACTCGTTGGGAAAGGGAACGTGAATAACGTCGAGCGCCTGCCGTTTGAAACCGCGCCGCTGCGCAGACCTTGAGGACGTCAATGAAAGCGAACCCAGCGTGCGGCCGTGAAAGCTATTAAAGAACGCAATGAACTTCTCGCGACCCGTCGCGTGCATCGCCAGCTTCAATGCAGTCTCAACAGCCTCAGTGCCACTGTTTGCAAAATGGGTTTTAGTTGGTGAGGGAACCGGCACAATCTCATCGAGTTTCTTCGCCAGCGCCGGCATGTGACGATAGTAGTAGTCGGTGCCGCACATGTGAATCAGTTGTTCAGCCTGCTCGTGAATTGCGCGCACAACTTCAGGATGGCAATGGCCGGTCGAACAGACTGCAACACCGGCATTGCAGTCGAGAAAAACGTTGCCATCGATATCTTCTACCCAAACGCCCTGGGCGCGTTCGGCGACAAGCTTGAATGCTGGTCGCGGATAGGAAGGTGTAACAAACTGTGCATCTGCTGCGATGATTTCTTTGCCTTTTGGACCAGGCAGTTCAGTTTTGATCTCGGGTCGTTTCGGGGGTGCCATTGTAATGGTCGACATGGGGTTCTCTCCTTCGTTGGACATTGGCGGCACTTAAAGACGATGCGGCGCGTCGACGACGCTCGTGGTCGTCAACGAATCAGCGACAAGTCACTAAGGAAAGACTGCTAGTCCGCGAAGAGATCGGAGCGGCTGTCGAGGGGGCGATGATCCAGATTTGTCTTATTACACATGACGCAAGCCTCGTTTGCCTGTTAATGAGCGGGAATTGTTATTCAGCGTGCTGCGATATTACCACGGCATCACGCGGCACTTCCACCGCGTCCCCGAGGGTCAGACAATTTGGGTTGCCCGGCGCTACCTGAAGCGCATCGGCGGCGAAAGATTTGCGAATCATTTCTCTTGCGGGTGGTTTGGGCCATATGCTCAGCCGCTTTCCTAAACGATGCGAAAGGACCTTTGAACGAAAGTACTTCTCGTGCTCCCACTCAACTTCGGCCATCATTAGCAGGCAGTCCACGAATTCATCGTGGCCGGCATCGCGGGCATAACGCGCGGCAGTTTCGTACTCGCGAATGTTGCGACTCTCGAGCCGGCCGGCGCCGTACATCGGGGCAAACCAACCAGTGAAGTGGCACAGCGCGCCGAGGATACGGCCGAGAATATTTGCCCGCACCTCACGGGCGCGGCTGGGACTGGCTCCCAGCTTGTTAAGCATCTGTCCCACCAGCTCGCGATGATGCCATTCTTCGTTTTCGACTTGCAGAATGCGCTCCCGATCGGCTGTGTCCGACATCGAGTGCCAGTGCCCGCGGTAAGCATAGGCGGCCGCCAACTCGGCAGAGTAGGCGAGTTTGAGAAGCGCCGTGAGTTCGTGGTGACTCTTGTTTTTCGACACAGGCCTACGGCACGAAGTTATAAACGATGATGCCGGTCACTTTCACCGGCGTGCCGGACAATTTCGTCGGCGCAAAGCGCGCTTGCCGGGCAGCGGCGATGGCTGCCGCGCGCAACAATGGATGACCGCTGACCGCACTTGCTGACGTGACATTTCCTTTTTCATCGACTGTGACTTGAACATTAACTGTGCCCGAAGCCTGCGCCGCTCTAGCCACGGGCGGATAAGGAGGCTTGGGCAAACTAATAGCTTTACTGTTGAGCACCCCGCCCGAAATTGGCGCGTGACTTACGGCAACGGGAGTTTCAGTTTTCACTTCCCCTTTGTCAGCAGTTGCAGTAGAAGAAGCTGGTTTCGGTGGTGGTGGTATTGGCGGAACAAATTCAGTCGCAGGCGAAGAGCCGGGAGCCGAAGTTGGAGTAGCAGTTTCAACCGAAGGCGAAGGAGACGGACGAACTCCGAAATTTTCCTGGTCTTCTTTGTCCGCGCCGCCGATGTCATCGATCTTCCATGAGCCGCCTTCTTTGCTTAGATCAAAGACGAGTTTGATCGAGTCGGCGTGATCCTTGTTGTGATAAATCCCAGAAACGCGCGCCGTATCACCCTTGATGATTTCCTTAATATCATCGAAAGAA
Organism: Pyrinomonadaceae bacterium; assembly: GCA_036265575.1. Taxonomy (GTDB): domain Bacteria; phylum Acidobacteriota; class Blastocatellia; order Pyrinomonadales; family Pyrinomonadaceae; genus PSRF01. Next base: position 30,477 of record DATAOU010000329.1, on the reverse strand, counting down.
TAAGGGCCCGACGCCGCTGCGGACTTCTTGCACATCTCTGCGAATTGTTGATTGTTGGTTTTGATTCTGTCGAGGCCCATCGCCTGGATGCCCTTGCTGGAAAAGAGCTTCGTCATGGCATCGGCGTCACCTTTTTGTGCCGCAGACATGAAATTCTTTGCGGTCGCTGTGGGGCCCCAAATCAAGCTGCAGCCTGCAGCACTAAGGAGCAAGAACATAATAATGAGATTCCGTTTCATCGTCCCTCCAGGTTGTTTTTATGAGCAGAGAATTGCCGAGCTGTGACACCGGAAGCCATCGGCTCCCGCTGACACTAACCTCATGACGCTCGCTCCTTCTAGATCAAGATGTAAAAGTACTCAATGCACTTTCTTGACAGTGTCCAGGTCGGCATATAAACTCGCGCTCTTTCAAATCCTAGCATTCTTAAATACAAATTGCGCAGGAACATTTCGCCGCAACGCGACTGGGGGCCTGCGTTACGAAAGGATCAAACATGGCTGCGCGAAATAAAATTACGGTCGTCGGCGCCGGTAATGTTGGTGCAACTGCGGCACATTGGCTGGCCGCTAAGGAGTTGGGTGACGTCGTCCTGGTCGATATCGTGGAGGGCGTGCCGCAAGGCAAGGCACTCGATCTCGCGGAGGCGGCGCCCATCGAAGGCTTCGATGTGCGTCTCACTGGTCTGAACACTTACGACGGCACAGAAGACTCAGACGTCGTCATCATCACCGCGGGCTTGCCGCGCAAGCCAGGCATGAGTCGTGACGACTTGCTGAAGACAAACGCCGACATCGTTTCCAAAGTAGTCGATGAAGTTGTCAGCCGCTCGCCTAATTCAATTCTGATTATTGTGTCCAATCCGCTGGACGCGATGTGCCAGGTGGCCTTGAAGCGTTCCGGCTTTCCCAAACATCGCGTGATCGGCATGGCCGGAGTCCTTGATTCAGCGCGCATGCGTTGCTTCCTGGCCGAGGCGCTCGATGTTTCGGTTGAGAATGTAACGGCGTTCGTACTGGGCGGGCATGGCGACACGATGGTACCGCTGCCGCGCTTCTCAACCTGCGCGGGCATTCCCATTCCCGAACTGCTGTCCAAAGACCAAATCGATGCGATCGTAAAGCGCACCGCAAACGGCGGCGCCGAGATAGTAAGTTTGTTGAAGACTGGCTCTGCCTACTACGCGCCTTCGGCGGCAGCGGTTGAGATGACGGAATCGATCTTAAAAGATAAGAAAAAGATTCTGCCGTGCGCTGCCTACCTCGAAGGCGAGTACGGAATCAACGGACTTTACGTCGGCGTGCCTTGCAAGCTCGGTTCACGCGGGCTGGAACAAATCATCGAAATCAATCTCACTGCTGAAGAACGAATAGCGTTGCAAAAGAGCGCGGCGGCAGTACAAGAGCTGGTTAACGTGGTCGGCGCATAGTTCTTTGATCTAAGCTTCAAAAAGAAACGGCGTAGCCAATCTGGCTACGCCGTTTGTGTATGAGGTACCTGCGCGCCCGATTGTTAACCAGCGTTTAGGGACCAAACCTCGCCCGATACTCAGTCGAGGTGATAAACGCCTTCACCATTTCGGCCTGGATAAAGTCGCCGCCCGCCGCATTCAGTTTCGCGAGCCAGAACTGATAGCCAGGGTCATCCGGATTGCGGCGCAGGTAGCCGAAGTATTCCATCAGCACAAAGGCTGGACTGACTTCGGCGTTACGCAACCTGGCCGAGTCGCTGATGAAGCGAAGAGCTGCGGCCCGCGAAAGCGACTGCGTGCCTTGAGAGTTGTAAGCCGTAATTGCGTCACTGCGTTCGCTTACTGTCGGTGTAATTCCGGCAGAAGCGAATAACGCGTCTACGAACGTTTCGGGGGTGGTGGCAGCTGCGTACCTGGTTACGAAGGCCGAGCTGTTCACCATGGCCAGGACAAACGCCTGTTTGTTTGCTTCCAGCCGCGTCAGTGCGTTTGGCTGACCAACGATAACGCCGTCGGCAAGGTCAGACTGCGCGCGTATCAACTCCAGATACGTTATTCGAGTTGCAGCCTCAGCCGACTTGCGGCCAAAAGCAACACGATTTGTTCGTATCGCGAAACCGCCTGTCTCCTGAAATTCAATTGAGAGGAAGAACGCACCCGAAACCTGAACGCGTTTGGCTAGGGTGCAGTTGGCATCCGCGCCGCAGCTTGTAATCTGGCTGGCCCAGAAATTCAAACCGGCGTTGTCAGGCTGACGGTTTAGGAAGTCGAGGTAGTGCTGACGCACGAAGAACTCGGCTCCGTCGATTGGGTTGGAAGTCGGCGCGTTGACGTCGTCATCCATGATCGTGATGGTCGTGGTTGACTGGCTGCCGAGCGACACACCGGTTCCGGTAGGATTCGATAAGGTGACGGTGAAGTTTTCATTACCTTCAACGAAAACATCATCGACTATTGGAATCGAGATAATCTTGCTGGTCTCGCCATCTGCAAAATGTAGCGTGCCCAGCTTGATCGTGTAGTCGCCCACCTGAGTTGCGGTGCCGTCGCTGGTGGCATAGTCGACCGTCGCCGCGCCTACGCTGCCGCCGGTTCGGCTAACAATCACATTTACCGCGGTGCTGTCCTCAGGGACGTTCATGGTCGCCGCATTGAACTGAACTGTCTGCGGCTGGTTAACCGTGACCGTGAAAGTACAGGTCGCGGCATTGCCTGAGGCGTCCGTGTTGGTGGCTGTGACGGTCGTGGTCCCGAGCGGGAAGCTGGAACCCGACGCCGGGTTGTAGCTCAAGACAGATCCGGGACAGTTGTCACCGCCGGTCGCCGCATAGGTCACCACGGCCGAAGTGGCGTTTGGCGCCGTCTGCTGCGTGATGTTTGCCGGACAGGTAATCGTCGGCGGTTGCGTGTCGTTCACCTTGACATTAAAGCTGGAGGTTGCTCCAGACGTCGTGGTGATGTTTACCGTGGTAGTGCCGACCGGGAAGAACGATCCCGAAGCAGGACTGACGCTGACAACGCCGCAGGTGCCCGATGTTGTTGGCGACGGGAAAGTCACCACGGCGCCACACTGATTCGGATCATTGGACACGGTGATGTTTGCCGGCGGCGTGATCGAACATGTCTGGCACGTTCCACTACCAGGAGTGTTGCTGGTCAGTCCAGTAACAGTCAACGTATAGGCGGAACAACCCAGCAGACCGGGGTTGATTTCGTGAACGTTGACGAGAAGGTTAGCGCCTGCCGGAACATTTACCGCAAAGCTAACAGTTGGGTTCGGGCTACTGCCCGGATCACCGATGTAGTTTGTACAAAGGTTGTTTGGATCAAAGCTATTCAGATATGCGACTGCGATAATCGGATTGGTCGCTGCACTACAACCCGCCGTTAAGGTAACGGTCGCGCAGGCAGTCGCGCCTGAAGCATTTGCAAATGAGTAAAGGTCATACAAGCGTGGTCCCGTTCCTAATGGACCTGGACACGCCTTGGCGCCGGCGCAGCTACTTATGACGCCGTCGCGCCCGATCCGTGCAGTTTGTTGAAGGTCACCTGCTGTCAGGGCGCCGGAGGCAGGCGGAAGCGTGCAGGTCTTCAATGAAAAATTGGACGTTCTCGATCCGCCGGTGTAATTCACCGTCAGCGTAAAATTGATTGTCGTTCCACAAACAAAACTGGGCGAGGTGCTGACGGAGTAAGGCACCAGGTTTGTTGCGTTGCCATTGACGGGGATGTCCGCGTATGGCGAGTGTGATTGCGTGATGGTTACACCAGGTGTCGATGTGGACAGTGTGGTTGTGATATTAGCCGCAGTTGCACACCCGATATTATCAAGACGCACTGTTAAGCTGTTGCACTCGTTCGCATCAATTACTCCGTTACCGTTCCCGCCTGTAACTGTAACTGCGCTTGTATTCGCAGTATCGACAATGGGTTTAGCCGCCCCAATCAGGCAGGCGTTATAGGTGGTGGTAGCACCATTGGTTACGTTTATTGTCGTGCTACTGGAGGGCGAGCACTCGCGATCAATATTAGCAGTAACAGTCGCCGTGTAAGTGCCAGGAGCAACTTTAAATGAATAGGTCCCATCAGCTTTGGTTGTGGTTGAGAACCCGTTCGAGAGCTGCACGATTGCTCCGCTGAGCGGTGCGCCGGAATCGCAGGCAGTAATTATTCCCGCGACGGTTCCTTGCGCGGGTGCGGCACAAGTTGGGAATTTGAATCTGCCGATTCGCGTGCGCCAGTTGAATTGACTGTTCGTGTTGTAATACTGGTTGGTAGTCCAGAAAGTACAGTCGTCAGTCGGGTCCACTTGGAGAGACTGATAGTCACCCCAACGACTTCCATTTTGCGCACCCGTCTGCACCGCCGTTCCGTCAAACAAGTGCTGTTCGCCGGCCAGACCACCGAGCGTATTAAAGTCTCTGCCCGCATACCAGATCGAGGCAAATTGAGTCCTACTCGAAGCACTGTAACTGACCGCCAGGTTTCCCATGTGGTCTATAGCTGCGCTCGGCAACCATCGATTCAATCCATTAACGGGATCTCCTGAGCCGGGAGCAAAGGTCGCATTGTCATAAAGAAGGAACGGACCTCCCGGAGAACTACGTTGGAGTTCAAAATACCGGACACCAGCCTGATAAGTTTGAGCATTGGTCGGGGTAACACCACCGACATTCACCGTAGCGCTGGTTACCAGCGTCTCTACGCCGCCACGATTGACGTACTGCATGCGAAACATCAAGTGATAGGCGATTGCATTGAGACTATCAACGGACACCGACGATGGTGCAGGCTGTTCGCACTCGGAGCGCGAGCCGGTAACGAATTCCGGACTACGAGCGTCGAAAGCGGAAACCAGCACGGGACTTTCCGGTCGCTCGGTAAAAGTAGAATTTGCCGGAGTCGCAAAATCCGCATGAAAGTCAAAGAGCCTGATTCCATCCTTGTTATTCGGGGGAGCTTCGAGCTCATCAGAAATCAGGTAGCCGAAAGTGTTGGGGCTACCGTTTGGTGGGGCTTCAAGGCCGTCCTGATCTGACGGCTGCATTGCAAAAATGCCTTCGGGATGGCTGGCTAAGTCCAAATTGAAATAGATGAAGGCCGCGGTAGGATCTCCTACCAACATTTTCTTACGGTCTACGACATAATTTCCGACGCCGTTAAACTGAGTACCAGGAGGTTTGCTGCGATCGAATTGGTTAACTGAAAAATAATAACCATCGGGCCAAACACCAAACTTTCCGTAGTCAGGAAAGTTTGTACCCGGAGTAATAAAATCGTAAAGGTAATAAGCGCCGGTCGGATCACCGTTTTGCGAGATCGCTATACATTGATGGAAAGGAGGCACATTACCATTCGCAAAAGCGAATTGTGTTAGAAACCATCGGTCAGCCATTCGATCGTAGAGCACCACCGGGTCGCCACGATCGTTGACCGCACACTGACCACCCAGCTTTGCAAACAATGAGCTCTGCAGCTTGGCAGCGATCCTTGGGGTCCCATTCTTGTCCCAAACTCTGAAACCGTTATTCACGGTTTGCACCACGTCGTTCGGGCCAACATCAAGATTCCCATCCGAAGGGACAACAATGAAACCGGTGAGGTTGCCCGTATCAACGTCCGTTAGACCATCAAAGGTCAAAGAAGGTGTAGTAGGCGTCTCGGATTCGATTGCTCTGTTAAAGAGTGTCGTGTCGCGGGAAAGGGTTGGTGCAAGGGTCGGTTGAAGTTGCTTTACCACCGTCGCGTTATCTTCGTTGACTTCGTGTTGCTCTGGTGTCTCTCCATTCTCCAATGCTGTCGCTTCTGGTAGGTCCCTCAAGGGGTCGGACACAGCAAATCTCACGGCCTGCGCTGAAATCGGTGTCACTGCAGACGTCTGAGGTCTGGGCATCGCGGAGGGGAGCAATAGGTTAGGCCGTGGCGATGTCAGGTTGCTGTCCGTTAAGGGACCATTAACCGCGCGACGGCCTCGATAAGTGTCGGATCGGTTCGCATGGCTTGTCGGGATTAGTATTAGCGAGAGCGCGACGCACATCAGAGCAACTAGAATCCAACCAGTTTTCCTTTGCATTGGTTCTCCTTCGGTTAAGGCAAATCTGTCATGACTGTTCTGATTGTGGTGTTGTCACCTAGAGCGATTAAAGGCGGGCGGTTAATAGCTCAGTGAGCTAGGTCAACGTTTTTTGGGAACATCGGCAAACCGAACCCTGACGTCTGCGGGGAGACAAAGAAGTTTCAAGTGCCAATGACTTTCTGAGTTACGTCACAGAACAAGTGCTGGTATTTAATTTTTGGACAAATTGCTTGGAAACTTTGCGGGACCGCCGCACTATATATTCAAGTGGGACAATTGTAAATGAAAAATACGCCGGTCGGCCGTTACTTGAGGTGAGTAACAAAGCCATTCATTATTTCGGTTGCTGAGCCGAAAATTTGCAGGCACTACAAGCACTTTCTGATCCTACCCGGTTGACCCTGGGTAAGAGTAAAGCTTCCCAAAAGTTCATCTGAACTTGTGGATGTGATCGTTAAAGTCATGACGCCTGCTTTAACGGTACCAGCGTACCGTACTGGATGGCTATCTTCGCTGCCCGAGCGCAACGGGCCAGGCGTCTCAGAGGTGAACGTGCCACTGACGTTGAAGCGACCAACGTCATCCAGTTCGATTGGCTGTTTAATTGTGCCGTGGGCGCAGTCCATAGTCGCAGTCGCGCCATCTTCAATCACATTCAGGGTAATATGTTGTCCGCCCCAGATGCCCGCGCCAACCCGTTGAGTTTTTATCGGCGGCTTATTCACTGTATTCGAGCGGCAAGAATCATCTTGCCAGGCGAAAAGTAACAAGGGAACTACCAGGAATGCCGACGCATTATAAAATCTACTCATTTGTCGCATTTTAGGCCTGGTGTTAACTCGTCGCAAGTTTGCCCCCTTGGCATCGTTGACGCTCTAAGCCTCGACGTTAACGTGTTTGCAAAAATTTCTGCGAAGGATTTCTTGATAATGAAATTTTTGATCGTCGCTGTTATCGTCGTTTCAGTTTTTCCATTAGCCGTACCACAGCAAAGGCACGCCGCGCGAAACTACGAAGGTCTTGCCAGCAAGAGTGTGCGGCGACAAATTGCCATCGTGGAGAACCAATTGAAGCAAGCACTGGCCAAATGCGACACAGCGGCGCTGGACCGACTGCTGGCGGATTATTACGCGGGAGCCTTTGGAGAGAGTGAGAGAGCGGTGGGAAAGAAACGTACGATCAACACGTGCCCCCAAGGTGGCGCACCTTACTATGAAATCGTCGAACATAAGCAGGTTACCATCCAGGGAGAGTTGGCAGTGATCAAAGGGGTGGGCAAAGCTCTCGCTGCACCGCGGCTAAACGACATTGATACTGCCGCACCGGAAAGGGAAGTGCGGATTGAGCGAACCTGGAGTAATAAACCTGGCCGATGGATACTGATCGGTCAATGGATCCGTCCTGCTGACGAACCGGAGAGCAGGTGAGCCATCCCGTCAGCTGTCAAGAATTTTGCAGCATTCATAGAGACACAACGTAAGTCTGTCCCCCCAGGCTGCGTCGCGGGGCGATGGTTGAAACCAACGCGTACTAAATTGTCGCAGCGCGACGAGAGCAAAGAAGAAAGCGAATACCGGACTTGAAAGGCCGGGCTACACTCGTACCGATGCTCCGCGTCGCACTTGGTCAGAGTTTCCTAAAGGGATGTGAGAGAAGAATCTGTTGGAGTTTGTAGGCCTAATTTACTTCTTTAACCAACCGAACAAACCATGCACTACAGTTTCGCGGTTCTCTTCGTAAATCGCGCGCGTTAGTGGAATGCCCATGGGACAAGCCTTAACGCAGTTTTGCGCGTTGCCGCAGTTGGTGATGCCGTCCTCGCCCATGATTCCTTCGAGACGCTCGTCACGATTCATCTGGCCGCTCGGATGCATGTTGAAGAGTCGCACCTGCGCGATTGCCTGTGGACCAATGTAATTGTCCTCATCGTACTGCGGGCAAGCTTCAAGACAGCAGCCACACGTCATGCAGCGTGAATACGAATAACGTTCCTGCACATCGTCCTGGTCCATGCGAGGTCCGGGCCCGAGATCGTAAGTGCCGTCGAGTTCAACCCAGGCGTGAACGCGTTTGAGATGATCGAACATTTGCGAACGATCGACGACCAGGTCGCGAATATTCGGAAATTTGGACATGGGCTCGAGCTTGATCGGCTGTTCGAGATTGTCGATCAACGCGGAACAAGATTGTCGCGCGCGGCCGTTAATAATCATCGTGCAAATGCCGCAAACCTGCTCGAGACAATTCATCTGCCAGACTGGCGGCGTGGTTGGATTGCCCTCTTTGGTAACCGGATTTTTTTGAATCTCCATCAGACAGGAGATGATGTTGAGATTCGGGCGATAAGGAAGCTCAAAAACTTCCCAGTACTGAGGCGAATCAGGATTCGCGCGCCGGCGAATGTGGATCTCGACTGTTTTTGGTGGCACTCGATTGGCCTTTGGTTTAGCGATGTGTGTTGACATTGGCGCTCAGTTCTCTTCGCTAACTAAACCTGCTAACTAAGTTCGTGCTGCCGGCGCTTCTGGCCGTGGCGCAGCCGGGTCAGGTTTCTTTTCCTGCTTCGCCTTGCTGTAGTCACGTTTGCGCGGCGGAATCAGCGAAATGTCCACCGGATCGTACGAGAGCACCGGGCCTTCGCCTGAATACTCGGCAATCGTCGTCTTCAAAAAATTCTCGTCATCGCGTTCGGGAAACTCGGGTTTGTAATGCGCGCCGCGCGATTCGTTGCGATTCAACGCACCGAGCGTGATCACGCGCGCCAACTCGAGCATGTTGTCGAGATGTCGCGCATGCGGCAGCGCCATGGTCGCCCACAGATTCGAATCGTTGATCGAAATGCGTTTGTAGCGATCCATCAACTCCAACAGCTTGTTGTCAGTTTCTTTCAACTTGTCGTTGTAGCGCACGACCGTGACGTTATCGGTCATCCACTTGCCCATCTCCTGATGAAGCACGTACTGATTTTCCTTGCCGCTCTGCTTAATGAGCGCGTCGTTGATTTCCTGCTGCTTCCTTAACTCCTGATCGTAAATGCCGGAACCATTCGAACCGTTGCGCTCGACTCCGGTCGCGTACTCGATCGCCGCGGGAGCTGCGACAAAACCACCGTAAACGCAACTGACCAGCGAGTTCGCGCCGAGCCGATTGGCGCCGTGAATCGAATAATCGCATTCTCCTGCGGCCAGCAAACCGGGGATGTTGGTGCGTTGTTCATAATCGACCCACAAACCACCCATCGAATAATGCACGCCTGGAAAAATGCGCATTGGCACATGGCGCGGATCGTCGCCCACAAACATTTCGTATATTTCGAGTATCGCGCCCAGCTTGCGATCGAGCATCTCTGCTGGAATATGTGTCACATCCAGATAAACCTGGTTTTCTTTGCCGACGCCTTTGCCTTCAATGCACACCTGGAAGATTTCACGCGTCGCGATGTCGCGCGGCACGAGGTTTCCGTAAGCGGGATATTTTTCTTCGAGAAAATACCAACGCTCACTTTCCGGAATGGAAGAAGGCGCGCGTGTGTCGGTGGGCTGGCGCGGCACCCAAACACGTCCACCTTCCCCGCGCGCCGACTCGGACATCAGTCGCAATTTGTCTTCGCCTGGAATCGAAGTGGGATGAACCTGGATGAATTCGCCGTTGGCGTATTTAGCGCCCTGCTGGTAACACGCGGCAACCGCGCTGCCGGTGCAAACCATCGAGTTGGTTGACTTACCAAAAATTAGTCCCGGGCCACCAGTCGCGACGATCACAGCGTCGGCAGAAAAGGCTTTCAGCTCGAGCGTCTGCAAATTCATCGCGATCAGTCCACGACAAACCTGGGCATCGTCAAGCACCAGGGACAACATTTCCCAATGCTCAAACTTGCGGACCTTGCCATTGACTTCATAACGGCGCACCTGCTCGTCAAGGGCATATAGAAGTTGTTGACCCGTTGAGGCGCCGGCGAATGCGGTGCGGTGATGTTTCGTGCCACCAAAGCGGCGAAAGTCGAGCAACCCTTCAGGAGTGCGAGAGAAGGGAACGCCCATGCGATCGAATAGATAGATGATCGACGGCGCCATCTCGCACATCGCTTTAGCCGGCGGTTGATTCGCAAGAAAATCACCGCCATAAACAGTGTCGTCAAAATGTTCCCAGGTCGAGTCGCCTTCGCCTTTAGTGTTCACCGCACCATTGATTCCGCCTTGTGCGCACACCGAATGCGAGCGTTTCACTGGGACGACAGAGAAGAGATCGACCGCGTGGCCCGCTTCAGCAATACGCATTGCCGCTGCCAGTCCCGCCAGGCCGCCACCTACAATTGCGATCTTGATGCCTGCCGCCATGGCTTAAAGAATTCCTCCCAACAAACCGCCCGGACGAATGAATGCAATCGCAGCGTTAATGCCAACCAGCAAAAGTAAGACACCAAACGCAATGCACGCGTACCCGGTCAACCTTTGCGCGCGCTCGCCGATGGTGATGCCCCAATCAACCAGGAACAGCCAGATGCCATTTGCGAAATGCCAGACCGTCGCAGTTATCCCGATCACGTAAATGATAAAGATCGGAACCATGCGAAATTCGTGCGCGACGATATCGAACGCCTGCATCGGACTATGGGCCACCGAGGTGGTGTTCAATCCCGGTATCAGGCCAAATCTGAAGTTCAGGACGTGAAACGTAATAAAGAAGAAAAGAATGATTCCGGTTATGCGCTGGACTAAATAAAACGTGTTTCGCGGGTAAGGATAGGCGAGATTGTTGGGCCGCGCTTCCATTGTTATTACCAGGCCGTAGACGGCGTGGTAGATGAGCGGTATAAAGATTCCGCCGATTTCCACAAACAGAATATACGGAATCGACTGCAGGTCTTTGACGGCGTTATTAAAGTCAGCGGCGCCGGTAAGAGCTTTTGAGTTGGTATAAAAGTGCTCTAATAAAAAGATGCCGAGCGGCATAATACCCGACAACTGATGGAGTTTGCGCAGAACGAAAGTCCTGCTCAACTTTATCGCCAAGAAAGAGCTCCTTTGGACTGGGGATCAACATTCACAATCGCTGATCCTGACCCGGGCAAGTTGTGATCGAGTTTTTTCAGAGCAAATAAATTATATGAACAACTTTGGGAAAAGCCAAACTCGCAAACATGTCTGAACTCACTTCACACGCCGCCAGCGAGCTTGTTCGGCTCATCTCAAATCGCTCTGTGTCGCCCGTCGAAGTGATGAAGGCCCACCTGGAGCTTATTGCGAAACTGAATCCTAAACTTAATGCTATCGTCACGCTCGCGCCCGATCTAATGGAGCGAGCAAGTGCAGCTGAAGCCGCAGTCGCGCGTGGTGATTCGCTTGGACCATTGCACGGTTTGCCGATAACCATCAAAGACACCATCGAAACAGCCGGATTGAAAACTACCAGCGGCTCGTTGGTGCGCGCGGATTTCGTTCCAGCCAGCGATGCCCCTGTGGTGCAACGCATTAAAGATGCCGGCGCCATTATTTTGGGCAAGACAAATACAGCGGAATTGGCGATGGAGTACACGGCTGACAACAGAGTATTTGGCCGAACTAATCATCCGCTGGATGCGTCGCTTACGCCGGGCGGTTCGAGCGGCGGTGAGGCGGCGGCGATTGCGAGTCACATGTCGCCATGCGGTCTCGGAACGGATATGGCTGGCTCTGTTCGCATTCCCGCTCATTTCTGCGGCATTGCTGGTTTGAAGCCAACCGTGGGCCAGGTGCCCAGTGCCGGACAGTTTCCAGCGAACGCTGGTCCATACTCGCTTGGATCGGCGATTGGTCCAATGGCGCGGCGAGTGGAAGATCTAAATTTGATCTTCAATGTATTATCTGGAAACTTAACGCAGAAGATTGAACCTCATCAACTAGCAGGTCAGCGGGCCGGCTGGTACACCGACGACAATGTAACGCCGGTTACTAACGAAACTCGTTTGGCAGTAAAGACAGCCGCGCGCGCATTATCCGAAGCTGGTCTTCTCGTTGCTGAAGTTCGGCCGCCAGGCATAGACCGCGGCCATGATCTATGGCTGAAGTTGTTCTCGCGCGCCACGGTGGTCCAACTTCGCGAAATTTACAAAGACCAAGAGAATCAGGGCGGAGATTTCGTACGTTGGCGACTGGCTCGGGCGGTGGACGAAAAAGCGGCCGAGCTCGACGATTACATCAGTTGGTGGATGGAGCGCGACCGGCTGCGCGCGAAGTTAATCGAGTGGATGAAGGGCACGCCATTACTTATTGCCCCAGTGGGAGCGACACCGGCATATGCGCATGGCACGAACAAGTTGACGGTTGACGGTAATACCATCAGCACGTTTCGCGCATTCAGCTATTCGCAAACTTTTAATGTTTTTGACTTGCCGTCAGTCGCAGTTCCGGCTGGGCGTTCAGCAGCAGGATTGCCAATTGGCGTTCAGATTGTGGGCCTGCCTTTTGCGGAGCAGACCGTTCTCGCCGCGGCCGCGATTGTCGAGGAGGCATTGTCCGACAAACTTTAGTTTGTCGTTCTCGAATCCTCGACAAACTAAAGTTTGTCGGACATAACAGCAAAGGTTTGTCCCACATCAATCGATCCGATATAGTTTCACTACAGCTTGTTGGACCCCAAACAATACCATTCAGGAGTTCGCTTATGGATCCCCTTTCCACTGCCGTCGCCTTCCTGTTCTTTGGTTTCATAGCCATCGTACTGCTGGTAATTGCGATTAAAACAATTCGCATCGTGCCGCAGGCGACCGTCATGCTAGTCGAGCGCCTCGGCCGTTTCGACAAAGTTGCCAGCAGCGGTCTGAACATCTTGATACCGTTCATGGACCGCCCTCGCGCTGTCTATTGGACCAACTCGCGACCGGGAATGACTTCCATCGATCTTCGCGAACAGTACATCGATCTGCCGCCGCAACCGGTCATCACGCGAGACAACGTAACCATTCATGTTGACTCAGTGGTGTATTGGCAAATAACCGATCCGGTGAAAGCTGTTTACGAAATGAACGACCTGGTGGGTGGCATTGTGCAGTTAACGATCACCGGAATGCGCGCAGTGATGGGCGACATGGACCTGGATCACACTTTGTCACAACGCGATCAGATCAATGCGAAGTTGCGAATCATTCTTGACGAAGCAACGGACAAATGGGGCGTGAAGGTTACGCGCGTTGACGTAAAGAACATCAATCCGCCCGAAGACGTGCGCATCACAATGGAGAAGCAGATGACCGCGGAACGCAATCGCCGCGCGTTGGTGCTGCAAGCTGAGGGCGATCGCCAGGCTGCAATCACTCGCGCCGAAGGTGAGAAGCAGGCGGCGGTCACGCGCGCGGAAGGCGAAAAGCAATCGGCCATTCTTTCGGCCGAGGGCGCGGCCGAAGCGCGCCAGCGAAATGCACAAGGTGAAGCGCAGGCAATCGCGCTAGTTGCCCAGGCCATGCACGAGCACGGGAATCCCGCGGAATATTTGATCACCACCCGCTACATTGAGAGCTTGCGCGACATGACACGCACTAACAATTCGAAAGTGATCTTTATGCCAGTGGAAACTTCAGCGATGCTTTCAAGCCTGGGGGCCATTAAGGAAGTGCTGAGCCAAACAGGAACGAAGAGTGGTGAAGAGCCGCCGGCATCGCCGCCGCCTCCGCCGCGGCCGCGCGAGCTGCGATAAACTGATTGAAGAATATTTTGAAAAGAATTTACGGCGGAAGTAGTCGATCCACGTAACCTGACAGGTCGGGAAGGGCAACTTGCCCCCGCTCTTCTTTGATTATCCCAGCTAGGCCAGGCGATTCTCCATTGCCAAGAGGTTTGGTAATGCAGCTAAGCGGGGGCAAACCGCCCTTCCCTACCTGGGTAGGCCAGGTCGTGTGGTTTCTTTATTCGTTAGCGTGTGCCGCGAGATCGTCGTGTAGTTCGATCCCTTACTGCTCAACTCGCTGCGAATTACACTCAACTCTTTCACCCTAATCTTAGTCGCGAGAAAGCCCATCTTCTCGTGGGCCGTCGCCAGCGCGCGTGCGCCTTGCGGTTTGCGGCCGCGTGCAATTGTCAGGTGTGGATTAAAAGGCCTCGCTTCCTTCTCAAACCCAAGTAGTAAACATTCTTCGTCGAGCTTCGCTTGCAACTGCGCCAACTGTCCTGAGCCATCATCGATGCCGATCCAGAAAACGCGCGGCGTGCCGTGTTTCGGAAATGAGCCAGTGTCCTTTATTTCGAGCTCAAAAGGCGAAAAGCCTGCAACGGCGTTGGCGACAGCTTGCGACAAATCGCTAACTCGGTTTTGCGGGATCTCGCCGATGAATTTAAGTGTCAGGTGAACGTTCTCGGCCCGGCTCCAACTTGCGGGCGAGTCCGGCGCCGCTGCTCGCAAGCGCTTAATGTGTTCAGAGATTTTCTCGATTGCCAGGGAAGGCAGTTCAATTGCACAAAAAACGCGCCACGTCTCGGTCTTCGTTTGCGGCACGTTTTACTTCTTAGCCGCCAGGATCGTGGTGGTCTTCGTGGCGGCAGCGATTGCTGCTTCCGTAAAGGGAAACTCGCGCGGCGTCACTGCGCGCCAATCGGCCAGTTGATCGCTCCAATGAGCCGTGGCAGGCAAGCCGGATTCGCCCAGCGTGATACCGTGCTGGGTTTTGTCCCAATTGCTGGGGTCGGCAATAAAACGCATTGATACATTCGCGCCCACATTAGGCGTAGCTGCCAAACCGCCGGCGCCATTTTGCGGAAACGGCGCAATCGCAAACTGCAAACCTACCAATGGCGCGTTTGCCAGTGGATGCGAAAAGCGCACTTTGGCCATATCACCCCAGGTCCATTTAGACTCGTCGGGATTAATTTTGGTTAACGCTTTGACCGCGTCTTCGAAGCAAGCGCGCAATAAGTCGGCATAGCTCGTGAATTCCTTAGGCAGCCATTCTTTTGGTTGCTCAGTTATCAACCGGTCGATCGTCGTATCAAAATTGGACCACGCATAAATCTTGAAGAGGTCCTCGCCCAGTGCCGCATTCAAGACTCTGGAGCGAAAAGCAATTCTCATTTGCGCGACGACCGGAGCCACGTGCGAATCGGCATCCATTCGCCCATCCCACTTTTCAAATGACGCCAGCGTTGCAGCAAGATGCTCTTCATCAGGTTTTAAGTGGCCGCTCAATGTCCTGATGATTTGCCTGGCAAACAGGACATTGCCGATTGAATAAGTATCGCCCTGAATACGGCGAAAGTCGGCGGCGCTCAGCTTTGGTGTTTGATTCAGGAGATCGAAGATTCTACGGGCGCGATAAGGCTGGGCCCACGAGTGCGTTAGAAAGTATGGATAATCCGTGCCCACGATCCTTTGATTTGCAGTAACAATGATTCCCGACGGCGGATCGTAGACACTGGGCAATTTGTCGCTCGGAATGTAACTGGTCCATTCGCCTTCGTCAGTTGAGCCGTCATACGGAACACTGCCGTCGCCTGATTTTCTGATTGGAACTACGCCCGCGGCGTGATAGCCAATGTGCCCGGCGACGTCCGCATACACAATGTTCTGGGTCGGTGCGGTGAATAAACGCAGTGCCGCATTAAATTCTTTCCAGTTGCGGGCGCGGTTCATTAAGTAAGTCGAATCGGGATTGTTTTTCTTCGGGTCAAGCGCGGTCCACCTTAACGCGTAACGCTTACCGTTCTTTTCGAGGACTATTGGTCCATGCCGGGTGACGGTGACATCCAACGGAACAGTGTCAGTTGTTGATTCGGTGAAACCCTTGCGTACCTTGATCTCTTCGTGACGAATGGTTGCATCGCTCCAACCGGCAGGCGTTTTGTAACGATGCGGGTTGGCCGGATCGAATTGTTCGACGTACAGGTCCTGCACGTCGGGACCCACGTTCGTAAAACCCCAGGCGATCTGATCGTTATGACCAATGACAACGCCCGGCAGTCCGGGCGCGGCAACACCCGCAACGCGCACGCCAGGAGCGCTGAGATGGACCATGTACCAGATCGATGGCACGGATGGCGCGAGATGCGGATCGTTGGCGAGCAAAGGTTTCCCTGTGGCCGTGTGCTTGCCGCTTACTACCCAGTTGTTGCTGGCGGCTAGTCCTTCCGCATAGACACCAAGGCGCGCGAGTGCTTGCGATTCAAGCTCTTGATCCTTTGCGAGTGAGAGGAGGTCCGCCTGGTTTAGTGAATCGATTGTGGTTGCAGAATGTCGAGCGGCAGCAGCCTTAGCCGTGTCTTTACCAACCACCAACACATCCAGCGGCGAGAATTCCGGCAGCAGCATTGCCCGCTTTTCCGCCGGGAGCCCCGCCAATGCTTCGCGCATCACGTCGAGCCGCCAGGTCGATGAAAGCGCTTCGGCGAAAACTTTGATGACGACCAACGAGTCAACCGGCGTCCATGGAGTCGGCTTGTACTGCAGAATTTGAAATTCCGGAGGCAGCGTTCGCGCTTCAAGTGTAGCGATGTAGGCATTCACGCCATCAGCGTAGGCTTGCAGCAGAGCGCGCGCTTGCGGCGACGCTTCTGCAAATTCAGCTTCTGCAACTTGGGTAAACCCAAGTGTGCGGTGCTGCTTGTCCTGCTCGAGAACCGCGTTGTTGGGACCGGCGCTCAAAATCTCAGCCAATTGTCCGCGCTCCGAACGGCGCAGCAAGTCCATCTGCCAGAGACGATCGCCTGCCGTCACAAAGCCCTGGGCCATATAAAGGTCATGATCGTTTTTCGCCTGGATGTAGGGAATGCCGCGTTCGTCGCGTCGGATGATCACCTGATCGATCAGCCCGGGAATAAGCGTCGGAGCGGTCTGTGCGGCAGCACTTGTGGCTGAAAGTTCGACCGTGGCGACCGCTGCCAGGCAGAGTAAGAGAGAGCAGATAACTGTGCGCACAATTGAGCTAAAGTGCATTTTGGGGGAACCTCGCTTCCGAATATTGGCGCGAATATAGCACAGCGAATATTGGTTGACCCTCTTTCGCCATCGCTCTTAGAATCAGCGCGCTGATGTGCAAAACCTTGCGCACGTGCTTGAATCAAAACCAAACTCATTCTCGAGGCAGAACATTTGATGAGAAAAGCCGCGCTCAGTATTGTGCTTTTGTTAATCATTGCGTCGCTGGCGCTTGCCGTCCAGGATCCGGCTTGGATTACCTACAATTCCGCTGAAGGCCGCTACAACGTTTCACTTCCGGTCGAGCCGAAGCTAAGTACTCAGGAATCAGCTACTGCTGACGGCCAGAAATTTCTGCAATACATGGCTAAGGTTCAGCAGCAAGACGTCATCTACCTGGTTGGTTATTTTGATCATATACCGGGAACAGTTTTCTCCGCCGATCGCGCTCGCGATGGCATGGTGTCGGGCGTGAAAGGCACGCTGGTTAGTGAACGAACCATTAGTCTCGATGGCTATCCCGGTCGCGAGTTGAAAGTAGCAGCGAAATTCCAGACCACTGACTATGTCCTGCTGGCAAAATTCTGGGACACCCCAAGTCGGGTCTATGTGCTTACATTTGGCTACCCCAAGTCCAACGACGAGGAGGCGATGAAGGCAAAGGCGGCAAAGTACTTCGACTCATTTCAGATCGTGAAGAACTAACGGACTTCAGTCTGTGTGCTGACCTTTTAATCAAAGACTAAAGACAATGCTACATGGGAACGTTGACGCGACCATCAGTGGCCATTACAATCGCTGGCGTACTTGTTCAAACATTAATGCCTTCAACTTACACATTTCTGCGGAGCTCATTAGCGCTGGTTTTCCTGCTCGCGTGCGCTGCGGTCGCACCGGCGCAACAGCGCCCTTTACTGACCGAGGATGTTGACATCATTCCGCCCGGAACGATGCGTATCGAAGCAGGAATTGATTTTCTGCAAGGCGCAAAGTTTCCCGTCTCCGGATTGACCGGTGATCTGACACGCGTAGGCGTTGTCGGTATCAATTTTGGTCTCGCGCCAAATGTAGAATTTCAAATCGAGGGCGTGGCGCAAAATGTTTTGAGTATTAACTCTCGAGGTGTTTCCGCTATTCCCTTGTCCGTAGCGCCGGGAGCCAATTCCACGAACGATACCGGCGATTTCATTCTTTGGGCGAAATTCAAGCTACGCAGCGAAACGCAGCATGGGCCATCGCTTGGCTTCCGCTTCGGAGTGGGACTGCCTAATTCGAACCAGGCGCGCGGTATCGGCATAAATCAAACGAATGCATACGGCTCTGTTTTGGTGGGGAAAAAGTTTGGCCGTGATGGCCGCTTGAATACTTTTGGCAACCTCGGGATCGCTATCCTGACCGCGCCCACCCAGTTGTTCTCTCAAAACGATGTGCTGACCTATGGCGCCGCAGGAATTTTTCGCGTGAACAAGCAATTTAGTATCGCCGGTGAAGTTAACGGGCGTGCCAACACTCGTCCCGGCGGTGGACCAAAGGGAACTGAATCGCAATCGGAAGCTCGCCTGGGAATGCAGGTACATGCATCCGGCTTGCGCTTTGATTTCGCGGCAATTAAAGGACTCACCAGCCTTACACACAACAGCGGCGTCACTGTCGGCGTCACTTACGACACGCCCGCGATTTTTACTCCAGCTAAATAAGAAGAGTACTGAGTACTGAGTGCTGAGTACTGCAGTTTCGGGTCGAGGCAGTCGTTTGCCAATGCTGGCTTCGCTATGGACCAGGTCGGGCACGCGGAGCGATTTCATTAGCACCGTGGCTTCAGCCCTGTGATCAAGTTTGCAAACGATTCCATAACCGTTTCGAACGGTTTCCAGTGATGCGCCGGCCTAAACCGTTAGAAACGGTTTCTTGTTTGGGCCGGCTTTTTTATCACCGGGCTGAAGACACGGTGCTAATAAGATCGCTTCGCGTGCTCAGCCCGGCTCGTCGCGCTTTATACTTACGGCCAATGAGTGGCTATTATGACTTCTCGTTCGATTCTGGTTTTATTGTGTCGATGCAAGGGTGATGGCGCTCTTGCTTTTACTCAGCAGCACTTTCTTTGATCTATGTTTGATTGGTTAAGACCAATTGGGCGCTGGCTCGAGCGCTATGTCATCGCCTTGCCGATTTATTACGCGGCGCCGGCGATGATTGTGATCGGTGCGTTGGATTCGTCATTATTGTCGCTCCCCGAGATTAATGACTATCTGGTGGTGGGGAGATGCATCAAGCAGCCGAGCGCCGTATTTTACTTCCCGCTGTTTGCGGCCATTGGCTCGGTTCTGGGTTGCCTGTTGCTTTACACGATTATGCGTCGCGGCGGTCAAGCTCTGCTGCGTCGCAGATTCAAACGTGAAAACATCGAAAAAGTTGAACGCGCATATGCCAGGTACGGTTTCCTGGCAATAGCGATTCCAGCACTGCTGCCGCCGCCGATGCCATTCAAGATTTTTGTGGCGACAGCGGGCACGCTCGAATATCCGCGTTGGAAATTTTTGGTTACGGTGATGTTGGCCCGCGCCTTTCGTTACTATGTTGAGGGTATACTGGCAGTTTTTTACGGACGTCGCGCATTGGCGTTCATGCTCGATAACGGTTTGGTAATCATTACTATTTGCGGTGCAATCGCTATTGTAGTTGTCTTGATTTACACCTTATTCAACCGCAACCGGCCGCAGGCCGCAGGAAATCAAGCTGCAGACCTGCAGGCAGATGGACCTACCGACGACGCAATCTCCGGCCAGGGCAGGTCGTAAGCAAGGACAATCCACTTGAAGCATTTGATTCACAAAATCAGCCACGGTCTCGTCCGCCTTTCTGATTACTTCATTGCGCTTGGTCCGTTCGGACTATTTGCGGTGGCGTTGCTCGATTCGGCGTTCGTGCCATTACCGAGCAGTGCCGACGCCTTGATGCTGCTGCTGTCGACGGCTCATCCGCGTCTGATGCTGTTCTACGCGTTTCTCGCCACCGCCGGCTCGGCGATCGGTTGCGTCATCCTTTATTACATTTCGCGTCGCGCGGGCGGGCGCGCGCTCAAGAAATTTTCGGCAGCGAAACAAAAGCGAGTAAAGGAACTGATCGATCGTTACGATGTGCTCGCCGTGCTGGTAGCATCGCTCCTGCCACCGCCGTTTCCGTTTAAGTTGTTTGTAATAACCGCGGGCGTGTTTCGCTTTAGCGTGCTGCGCTTTACGCTTGCCATTATTGCCGGTCGCGCTTTTCGGTTTTTGCTGGAAGGCTACTTTGCCGTTCGTTACGGCTCGCAGGCAAAACAGATACTGGCCGAATACTATCCCTGGATTGGGCTGGCCCTGGCTGTTGGGCTGATCGCCGTTTACCTGCTGCGGAATCGGTTGCGGAAGAAGGAAGAGGTTGTCATCAAAAGTTTAGAGGTTTGATAAGAGAGGCAGATGCCCCGACTCGCCGGCGGCCGCGGCTTTTTCCAGTGGCATTGCTTCATACCGGTGGGCAGCAGCCAGATCCTTAACGCCGCTGGCAGCCAGCCGCTCAAGCAAGTGCAGAAAAATTTCCGCCGTCGCCAGCGCATCACTGCCCGCACGATGGCGCTCGGCAATGGGAATGGAAAAATTTTGCGCCACGGTGTCCAGGCGGTAGTTAGTTAAACCCGGAATCGCGCGTCGCGAAAGGGTAACGGTGCAGAGATGGGGATTCACCATCCGCTGGCCGGGATAGACGCGCGAAATCTCATGGTTAATGAAGTTCGTGTCAAACGGCGCGTTGTGAGCGATCAGCACCGCATCGCCAACAAACTCGAGCCAGCGTGGCACCACTTCGGCGAAGAGCGGCGCTTGCTTGACCATGTCGTTGTTGATTCCCGTTAACGAAGCGACGAAGCGCGGGATTGGGATCTCGGGATTTACCAGCGTCAGGAAGTTATCTACTATTCGTTTGCCGCGAATGCGATAGGCGCCGAGTTCGATGATGCGATTGGGTGGCATCTTGGCACCGGTGGCTTCCACATCGACTACGACGAAATCCAAATCATCGAGCAATCGCGTTTCGCAATCATTCAGCTCCAGTTCGACGGTGTTGCCTTCGAGTAGTTTAAAGCGCCGGTCATCGCGAATGAGATCGCCGACCAGCAAGCCTGCCAATTCGTCGTCGATATGCGATACCTTGAATACGACATCGACAATCTGCGAAGCGTTTGCGCGTCCGCCACACTCGCGAAGCAGTTCAATTGTCTCCTGAAGCAGAGTGGAGTCAGATACGAGGTTGGAATAGGGCGACATCGTCGCGGATTGTAGCATGGCTTGCGAATTACACTGATGCGTTTACAACCTGAACAAGTGATTGAGAAATTCCGGCAGACAGGCGCGCTGTTGGAAGGACACTTTCTCCTCACCAGCGGATTGCACAGCTCTGTCTATCTACAGTGCGCCCTCGTGTTGCAAGACCCGCGCACGGCGGAGGAATTTGGAAAGGCGATTGCGAGCCATTTTCGCGATGCCGGTATTCAAACTGTGGCCTCGCCGGCAATCGGTGGAATTGTAATCGGCCACGAGGTAGCACGCGCGCTCGGCGCTCGGTTTATTTGGACTGAACGCGAGAACGGCAAGATGATTTTGCGTCGCGGATTTTCAGTCGCGCCGGGCGAGAAGATCCTGGTGGTCGAAGATGTGGTGACGACCGGGGGCTCGACGCGAGAAACGATTGTGGCGTTGCAGAGCCTGGGGGCTGACGTTGGCGGCGCCGCTTCAATCATTGATCGTTCGTCGGGTGCGGCAGATGTTGGCGTGCCGCGAATCGCACTGGCAACGCTCGACGTTCCGGCAGTTGAGCCGGCAGTTTGCGCAGCGTGTTTGCGTGGTGAATCAGCGATCAAGCCAGGGAGTCGGAAAAAGCAGTAGGCAGACGGCAGCGGCAG
This sequence comes from Pyrinomonadaceae bacterium, assembly GCA_036265575.1. Taxonomy (GTDB): domain Bacteria; phylum Acidobacteriota; class Blastocatellia; order Pyrinomonadales; family Pyrinomonadaceae; genus PSRF01. The sequence goes on along the minus strand of DATAOU010000329.1, from coordinate 8,619 downwards.
TAGGCAGAAAAAACCAAAGACACAAGACCAAAGCCCCGGAACTTAAAGACCAAAGACCAAAGACCACAGACCAATCCCGTTCAACTGACCACGGACAACTGACCAACTGACCACAGACAACCAGCCGAATGAACTTCAAGCTAACCATCCAATACGACGGCACAGACTTTCACGGTTGGCAGATGCAGGGAGAGTTGCGGACGGTTCAAGGGGAGTTGACGCAAGCGCTCTCGCGAATAGAAGGCCGTAACGTGGTTGTGCATGGCTCGGGGCGAACCGACGCCGGTGTGCATGCCGAAGGGCAGGTCGCTCACGTTCTTCTGGAAAGGCAGATAATACCGGAGAAACTTCGCGCCGCGATTAACGGTAATACGGAAAAAGATGTGCGCGTTCTCGAGGCTGAGATAGTTGACGACGAGTTCCACGCCAGATATTCCGCGCTGGAAAAAACGTATGTATACCGCATCGTAAATGGACCGGTAATTTCTCCCTTTTGGCTGCGCTACGCTCATCATGAAGCACGGCCGCTTGATCTACAGCGCATGCGACAGAGCGCAGACTTGTTTCCTGGCGAACACGATTGGAGCGCTTTCGCATCCGCTCAATCCGATTCGGAAACGAAGTGCCGCACCATCACTAACGTTGCTGTTTCTGAATACAGGGACGAACGCGCGCGCGGTCGAATCATTGAGATAAGAGTTAGCGCCGAGGGTTTTCTTCGCTATATGGTGCGATCAATAGCCGGAACTTTGTTAGCTGTTGGCCGCGGCGAAATGGATAACGAACTTGTGAGGCGAGCCATAGAAGGAGGTGATCGCTCGCTGGTTGCTGCTACGGCACCGGCTTGTGGTCTGACGTTGCTGAGCGTGCGATACGAGTAACAACGCACTGCGGTATCTTTTAGTTAAAGAAATCTCTGTGCGTGCTCTGTGTTCTCTGTGCCTCTGTGGTGATCTCAAGGTTGCGCACGACAAAGACACAGAGAACACAAAGGTTGCACAAAGAGCAGAAACCGAATTTCAACGCCGTAGCATTTCATTGACAGGTACTACGCTTGCAGCAAGAATGTTCACATGCTTTCTGACTTCGCGGAAATAGTTAAAGCGGGCACGCGTGAAGCGCAATTGTTGGGCGCTATCAAATGGGACCACCTGCCGCGGCACGTGGCCATCATCATGGATGGCAATGGCCGCTGGGCCGCACAACGAAGTCAGCCCCGCATTGCCGGTCATCGTGCCGGCGTTGAAGCAGTCCGCGCAGCAGTCGACACCGGCGCGCGTTTGGGTTTAGGCGCGTTGACGCTGTACGCATTCTCAACGGAGAACTGGAAACGCCCGCGTTACGAAATCGACGCGCTAATGCGTATGTTGCGTCGCTACCTGCGCATCGAGCTCGATGAGATTGACAAGCAAAATATTCGCTTTCAAACCATCGGACGCACCGGCGCGCTCGCGAAAAATGTTCGCAGCGAGATTGAAAAGGCAACCGAACGCACGGCCAAAAACACCGGCATGATTTTGGCAGTCGCGTTGAACTATGGCAGCCGCGCCGAGATTGTTGATGCTACCCGCGCTGCGGTCAGGCGTTTGATGGATGAGGGAAATGCTCCGGACGAGTTAACCGAAGAGCGTATCTCGAACGAGCTTTACACCCGGACAATGCCTGATTTGGATTTGCTGGTGCGCACCAGCGGAGAACTGCGCATTTCAAACTTTCTGTTGTGGCAAGCCGCGTATAGCGAGATCTACGTTACCGAAACGCTTTGGCCGGACTTCCGCCGTGTGCACATGCTGGAAGCGATTGTTGATTACCAGCGACGCGATCGGCGCTTTGGTGGGCTGAAACTTGTTGCTAATTCGAAGTAACTTCTTAGTAATTTGAAAGTTCAGAAGATTTTCCATTTAACATTTGCCATGTGGGAAGTTGTAGATCTTGAAAATGAAAAATGAGAAATGAAAAATGGGAAATGGAAAATGGTAAATCCCCTTTCTGAGACTACCTAGACTCAATGCAACGAATTCTAACCGCAGCGATCCTCCTGCCATTCCTGATCGCATCGATATTGGTTTCCTGGCTGCAACTGCTTTTCGTGGCGCTTGCAGCCGCCGCGATGGTATTTGCGCTTTACGAGTTTTACGTGTTGGCACGTAAGCGAGAAATGAAACCGGACACTGGCGCGGGTTATCTCGGCGCCGCCGCTCTCTTTACTATTTTCTATTTTGCTGAACCGGGGCGCGATATAGATTTTTCTCTCATTCAATTGACGTTGCTGGTGCTGACCACCGGTGTCCTGATTGCGGCAACACTGCGGGGCGCGCCTTTTGACAAAATCATCGCCTCGTCCGGAGCCACAATCCTTGGTGTCTTGTACATCGTTTTGCTTGGCGGCCATCTGGTGGCAGTGCGCATGGGTTTTGAACAAAAACTTTCGGCCCATCTGTTGTCCTTCTTTTTTCTGGTATTGATGGGCGCGGACACCGGCGCCTACTACACTGGGCGCGCAATCGGGAAGCACAAACTAGCTCCAAAAATCAGTCCGGGAAAAACCTGGGAGGGCGTCGCCGGCGGAATGTTGGCAGCACTGGCGCTCGCTACGGTCTCGCACTTCTGGTTCTTTCATGAACTGCCGTTGAAGTGGGCGTTGCCGCTGGCTGCGGTGATGATGATACTTGGCGTGCTCGGCGACTTGGCGGAAAGTGCGCTAAAACGAAGCGCCGGCGCCAAAGATGCCGCCAAAATTTTGCCCGGTCACGGCGGTGTGCTTGATCGTTTGGATAGCTTGCTCTTTAACGCACCGCTCATCTACTATTTTGCACGCGCATATTTTGGTAGCGGTCGCTTTTAGTCAGTAGCATAGACTTTTAGTCTGTGGTGTTTACAGTTCTTCCCCTTCCATTGGGAGGGGCTAGGGGAGGGTGCGAAGCTTGACGCGCCGCACAAGCCCTCTCCATCGACCCTCTTCCAAAGGGAGAGGGAGCAAGCAAACCAATGACGACGAAAAAGATCATCATCATCGTCTGTTCGATTGTGGTGGTGCTGGGTTTGATCGTCCTGCTTTTTGTTGGCGGCATCATCGGTGCGGTGTTTTATGGAATTGGCAACAGCGAAGCTACAACAGTCTCGCAGGATTTTCTGAGGAATAATGAAAAGCTAAAACAGGACATTGGCGAGGTGAAAAGCTTTGGCAAACTCGTGACCGGCAATATCAATGTCAGGAATGGCGACGGCACTGCGGAATTAAGTATGAAAGTCAACGGCGAACGAAAATCTGTGAATGCCAACGTCGAGTTAATGTACCGCAGCGGACATCAATGGCGGGTCACCGCGGCCTCTTACCAAAACGAGGCGGGCCAGACAATCGACTTGCTCAACCCCTACGACTCTCGAATACGTTTTTCGATAAAGCAAACTGTTAGTTTGCGGTGGCTAGTTAACGCTTAACCTTGATGGTTGGCAACCAACGCAAACTAACAGTTTGCTTTACTTAAGAAAACAATCCCCCGGCTGGCGGCATGAAAAATGGCAACTAGAGGAGTCGCGTTACTCGGTTCAACCGGCTCGATCGGCCGCAATACTCTGCGCGTAATTGAGTCGCTCGGTAGCCAACAGTTTCGCGTCGTGGCCCTCGGCGCCGGGCACAACGTTGAGACACTCGCCGATCAAATCTCTGCCCATCTTCCCGAGCTGGTTTCTGTTGAGAGCGAAGACGCGGCGCATGATCTGCGCGCGCGCTTGTTTGCGCGAGACATCGACCTGCCGCGCATCATCGTTGGGGAAGCCGGACTGATCGAAGTTGCCACTCATGCGCAGGCAGATTGCGTGGTTTCCGCGACCGTCGGCGCAGTGGGTTTTGTGCCCACCTTGCGGGCGTTGGAAGCCGGCAAACGCGTGGCGTTAGCAAACAAAGAAACGCTGGTGATGGCCGGCGAGCTCATGACGCGCGCGGCACAAGCCTCAGGCGCCGAGTTGCTGCCCGTTGATTCCGAACACAATGCGTTGCATCAATGCCTGCGTGGAGAAAAGCGATCCGAAGTGCGTCGCATAATCCTAACCGCGTCAGGTGGACCATTTCGCACGAGCACTAAAAGCGAGATGGAGTCGTCGACTGTTTCAGCGGCACTGCAACACCCCACCTGGAACATGGGCGCGAAAATCACCATCGACTCGGCGACGTTAATGAACAAGGGCCTGGAAGTGATCGAGGCCCATTGGTTGTTTGGATTTGCCTGGGACGAGATTGCGATCGTGGTTCACCCGGAGTCGGTGGTCCATTCGATGATCGAATTGGTTGATGGTTCGGTGCTCGCGCAGATGGGCATCACCGACATGAGGCACGCCATTCAATACGCCTTAACTTATCCCGAGCGTCATGCCTGTAAATTGCCGCCGCTGGACCTGACGGCGCTGTCGGCGCTTCACTTTGAAGCTCCCGACGTCGAACGTTTTCCTTGCATCGCGCTCGCCTATCGAGCGTTGCGCGAAGGTGGCACACTGCCGGCGGCGATGAACGCTGCCAACGAAGAAGCCGTGCGCGCATTTATCGAGGAACAGATTTCCTTAACTGACATCCCGCTCGTTATCGAGGCCGTGATGAACGGCCACCAGAACCAGCCCGCAACCGAACTGGAGACGATTCTCACCGCCGATCGGGACGCGCGGCTCGCCGCCGGTAACGAGATACAAAAACTCACGAAGACCGCGACCATACTCGCCGAAAAGTAATTGAAGTTTAGGGGTGCAGTTGAGCCTTGCCGCTTTTCTCAGCAGCAACCTAAAGGTTGTACTCTGAACTGCCGGTCTGTAATCGGAAAAAGTCCGTTTGACGCGTTCTAAGCTCGCCGCGTACACTCGAATTGTTGCCAAGCTGTTTAGGGTTCATTACTTAAGGAAAACGCGTTTTCGCTTTAGGGAAGAGGACTGATTAATGACGGTAGTTATTGGAATTCTGGCTTTTATCTTCATTCTGGGAGCGGCCGTTGTGCTGCACGAGTTTGGTCACTTTATCGTGGCCAAGCTTTTCGGCATTCGCGTGGAAACTTTTTCGGCCGGCTTTGGGCCGCGACTGTTCGGAATAAAGCTGGGACAAACCGATTACCGCGTCTCGGCAATCCCGCTGGGCGGTTATGTAAAGCTCGGCGGTGACGAGTCGAACGCCCCGATTGAGGGCGAAGGTGCTTCGGATATACCCGACAGCGAAAGATTTGATCTTCGTCCGCGCTGGCAGCGAGTCCTCGTTGCTATTGCCGGACCGGTTATGAACATTCTTACCGCGCTTGCAATTCCTTTCGCCGGCGCATTGATTTACGGAGTTCCCGCGACGCCGGCTCCAGTCGTTAGCAGCATAGCGAATGGCGGCGCAGCGCAGATCGCCGGATTACAGCGCGGCGATCGCATCGTTGCCTTCAACGGCATTGATAATCCGAAGTGGGACACGATTCGTGGCGATGCGCTTTTGTCGCCGGGGCAACCGCTGCCGGTCGTGGTCGAACGCAATGGGCAACGCCATCAATTGACCATCACACCTACGGCACATGTGGAGGACGGCGAAACAGCCGGATTCCTTGACTTCATTCCTGACTATGGCGACTTGCCGGTGGTGGTCAGGGAAGTTGAGCCGAACACACCGGCAGCCGAGGCGGGACTACAACCAGGCGACCGGGTTTTGACCGTGTCGGGCCAGCCTGTTCGTAGTGCGGAACAAGTCACACAATTCATACGCGATCACAAGGGCGAGCCGATCACGCTTGGCGTCAACCGTGATGGTCGCTCGGTAAACATTACGGCGACCGCACGAAAGCTTGCTGACGGACGCGAGCGCCTGGGCTTTAAGCCAGATGAAGAAATTCCACTGAACAAGGCGAGCATCGCGATGGCGGGTAGTTATGCGGTTGATAACAACCTGGAAATTCTGCGCCTTACCGGAAAAGCGTTGGGCCAATTTTTTACCGGCCAACGTTCGGCGCGTAACACACTTTCGGGGCCGGTGGGGATTTACAAAGTAGCGTCTACCTCAGTCGAAAGATTTGGTTGGGGCGGATTGTTCACTACGCTCGCTTTCCTAAGTTTGAACCTCGGCGTCTTTAATCTATTGCCGATACCGGTGCTGGATGGCGGCGCGATTTTCCTGCTGTTGATCGAAGGTATCCTGGCGATGGTGGGGCTGACGCTGTCGATGCGGGTACGCGAACGCATCCAGCAAGTCGGATTTGTGTTTGTAATTCTGTTAATGGTCTTTGTAATTACGAATGACCTGTTAAAGCAGGCGTCAATCTGGCGTGGTACGAATAATCCGCCGGCGGCAAGTTCAACTCCAGGGAAGTAAGATGCGACGATATGAGTCGAGTAGTTCAGAGTCCAAGCTTTAGCTTGCTATTCTTAAAAACCCGCAACCTAAAGGTTGTACTCTGAACTGCTTGAACTTGGTCAGGATTGATTATGCGAAAGTCGAAAGCAGTTCAGGTTAAGCATCTGCAAATTGGCGGTGGCGCGCCCGTTGTCATTCAGTCTATGACCAAGACTGATACGGCAAACGTCGATGAGACGGTCGCGCAGATTGAACAGATGGTCAGTGCCGGGTGCGAGATTGTGCGGCTAGCTGTCCCCGACAACGATGCCGCCATTGCGCTCAAAGAGATCCGCAAGCGTGTGCCTGACGTTCCGCTCGTCGCTGATATTCACTTTCACTACAAACTCGCGTTGCTGGCGTTGGAAGCCGGCATCGACAAGCTGCGGCTAAACCCGGGGAACATTGGCAAGCATGAACGCATCGTCGAAGTTGTGCGCGCCGCCCAGGCCCAGAAAGTCCCGATTCGGATAGGGGTTAACGGCGGCTCGCTGGAAAAGGACCTGCTGGCCAAATATGGCACGGCCACGCCGGAAGCGATGGTTGAATCTGCAATGCGCCATATTCAAATTCTCGAAGACCTGGGATTCACCGACACAATCATTTCGCTGAAGGCTTCGGACGTGCAGCGCACAGTGGCGGCGTATCGCTTGCTTGCCGAAAAAGTTGACTATCCCTTTCATCTCGGAGTGACCGAAGCCGGCACGGCATTCGGCGGCACCATCAAATCGTCGATCGGTCTGGGCATCCTGTTGCATGAAGGCATTGGCGACACAATTCGCGTCTCGCTTGCGGCCGAACCGCAGGAGGAAGTGCGTGTCGCCTGGGAGATTGTGAAATCGCTCGGACTGCGTACGCGCGGCGTCACGGTCGTGGCTTGCCCGACCTGCGGCCGTCTTGATGTAGACAACTTCGTAGAGATTGTTACCGAGATAGAGCGGCGGCTGGCCCACGTTGAAGAGCCGTTGCATCTTTCGATTATGGGTTGCGCCGTCAATGGACCCGGCGAAGCGCACGATTCGCAACTTGGCGTCACCTTTGGTCGAGGTGTGGGAATGATCTTCAAAGACGGCGTGCCGATGCGCAAAGTCGCGGGTGAGAATATCGTCGACGCGTTTGTGATGGAAACCGAAAAGCTCTTGGCTGATATTACAGCCAAGAGGGAAGCCGGCGTGCCTCAGGAGGAGGTGCGCGAACTCGTAAGTATCAAGTAGTCAGCCGCGAATGTGAATGTGTAAAGGGCTGCAAGTGCAGCCCTTTTTCTCTGGATCGATGAATGCAGAACCGGGAGCGGTAGCGACCGGTTCGGCGAAGCTGACGAAGGTTCGAGCGCGCAAAACCGGTCGCTACCGTCCCGGTTCTGTATTTGTCTACCCGAGGCGAAAGCGAAAGTATGCGCAGGGAGAAGCGAGCGCTACTTGATGATGTAACGTCTTTTCGGTGGCAGCTCAGTCGCGGAAGCCGCAGCCATGGTGAGAAAAAGAGCGTCGGTCGCCGGCTTGCGATTTATATTCACCACCAGCTGTTCCCGCATCTCTTCGATCTGTCCGATCCAAATTGCCGGCCGCTGACTATCCAGACCTTTTGCGATGCCCTGCAATTGTGGCAACAGGTCTTCGTTAACGATTATCCGCGCGTCCGCGTCAAGCGAAAGCAACCAGGCGTCGCGAATCAATGTTTCCAGAACATCCAGGCGCGTCTCGTATTCGTCCTTGTACTGCGCCTCGTTTAGTTGTTCGGCTGATCGCAGTAACTGCAAACGGTCGTCGCTTTGAGCCAAGGCCCCAAGCACTTGAAGCATAGCCTTGCGCTGTTCAAGAAAATCATCCAGGTCCTCTGCAAGTGCCCGGCTTAAACTGCCACGCGCCACGCGCGCCCGCACCTTCGCTTCAGCCGCCTTAGCAATCTTGTTTTGCGTGAGATGGTTTTCGATCTCGGCGGCAGTAAGCGGTGAGAAGCGTATGACCTGGCAGCGCGAGCGAATTGTCGGCAGCAGCCACGCCGGCCGTGAAGTCAACAAAATAATGTGCGACGTTGGCGGAGGCTCTTCCAGAATTTTCAACAGCGCGTTCGCCGAGTTCTCGTTTAGTTTGTCTGCGTCCTCGACAATGAAAACACGCGCTCGGCCTTCGAATGGCCGATAGTTGGCCGCGTTTTCGATCGCGCGCATTTGATCCACCAGCAGCACGCGTTTCGGTGCAACCACCAGCCCCACATCCGGATGGTCCGTCCAGATTATTCCTTTCCAATCGTCCGAGTCGTCGCTCGCTGGATAA
>DATAOU010000328.1:0-21633 GCA_036265575.1 Pyrinomonadaceae bacterium | reverse complement strand
GTTGAATATTTAAGCCACCGGGAAATTTCATTGCTCGCCCCTCTCTAAAGTAATCGATTGATTAATTGCTGCTTTGTGGCATCGTAGCTTTCATTAGAATCGAATGCAACGAGGGGGCAGCTTTGCCAGAAACCATTAGCGCAGTGCTGAGGTGAAACCAAATTAATTCGTCGCGTTAGAACAACCTGTATTCGCGGACCCACTATGCGACTAGCCGGGCGAGTAACAAGCAAAAGGTAAACCTATCGCCCTTCATTCAGTATCTGCTATAAGCTTGCGACAAATGACTGTGCCCGAAGCTTCCCAAAGCGTAGAAAGAACTCTCAACGCCGAAGTCAAACTCTATTACGATCTACGTGCTGCGGAACAACCGTCTGCGCCTTTGCTGATTGCGCTGCACGGTTACGGAGCAAACAAGAAACAAATGATGCGCGAGGCGCAGCAGATGGCGCCGGATGGTTTTGCGATCGTCTCGCTGCAGGGATTTCATCAGCATTTGAAGGAGCCCAAAGAGCCCGGTGGGCCATTGCGTTTCGGCTTTGGCTGGCTTTCTAATTTTCATCCCGAAGATTCAGTGCATGTTCATCATCAAGCGCTTTTGGATCTCATCCAGAAACTTACCGCCGACGAAACCATCGACCCGACGCAAGTGTTTCTACTCGGCTTTTCCCAAACCTGCGCCTTGAATTATCGCTTTGCGTTCACACATCCCGAGGTTCTGCGCGGCGTTATCGGCATTTGCGGCGGCTTGCCGGGAGATTGGGAGACGAGTGAAGACTACAAACCAACAACCGCCGCCGTGTTTCACCTCGCCGGAGCGAACGATGAGTTTTATCCTTCAGAACGGGTGAGCGATTACGAAGCGCGCCTGAAACTGCGGTCACCGAATGTGAAGTTCAAAAGCTACGACGCGGCGCACGAGATTGTGCCGGCTATGCGCGAAGACATCAGTGCCTGGTTGAAGAAAGGATGACAAGAATGCGATACAGGATCTTACTAGTAGCGAGTCTACTGCTTTTTCTTAGCGTGACTTCATCCTTAGCTGAGACAAAAGCAGAGCGGGATGCAAAGGCGATTCGGGCAGTCCTTGACGCTCAGGTCGCAGCCTGGAACCGCGGCGAAATTGAGGCCTTTATGGATGGCTACGAACGTTCGGAGAAAACGGTTTTTGTTGGTGGCGATAACGTGACGCGCGGTTGGCAAACCGTCCTGGATCGTTACAAGAAAAACTACGACACGCGCGAGAAGATGGGCACACTGAGTTTTTCCGATATGGAAATCACGCCGCTGGGAAACGACAGCGCGCTGGTGCTAATGCGCTGGCATCTGCAGCGTGCTAAGGACGAGCCACACGGCAGATCGACCTTGATCATGCGACGCACCAAACAGGGTTGGAAGATCGTACATGACCATTCGTCGGCAGCCACATAAGGCTTTTACGCCAGTCGCAGCTTGGCTACGCCGAAGGCGTTAAATAACTTAGCCGGGTGTAGCACGCCGGGTTGAAAATACGCCCATCTCTTCCAACCCTGAAAGGGTTGAACAATAGGATCGAACCCTTTCAGGGTTCAAAAGACTTTACCTCGTAACTGTTTCCCGGCGTGTTACGCCGGGCTACCTTATCTAACGCCTTCGGCGTTAATCGCATCGTGATCGCTCAAGCAAAAAAGATTACGCCGCCCAAACGCGCCGAGCTCGAGAGCGAGGTTGAGCAGCGCAGTGCTGGCCTCAAAAGACAGCTTGGCTTATTTGATCTGGTTCTAACGCAGGTTGTGTTTGTGGTTGGCACTATCTGGGTGGGCTGGGCGGCTAAACTCGGCAGCCAGCAAAACTTCTTTTGGTTGTTGGCAATTCTTACCTTCTACCTGCCGCTTGCAGCTGCGGTCATCTTCCTAAGCCGTTTGCTGCCACTCGAAGGTGGCCTTTATCAGTGGACCAAACTTGCGTTCAATGATCTGATTGCTTTCATGGTGGCCTGGAACCTCTGGGTGTTTGCCATCTCGATCCTGGCGGGCATAGGCCTGATTGTTACCACGAACATTTCTTACGCTATCGGCCCAAGCGCGGCCTGGATGAAAGACAATAAGACGATCATTACCATCATCAGTTGCGTGCTGATTGTTGCTATGGTGCTTGCTGCGACGCGTGGTTTGGGTTTGGGAAAATGGGTGCACAACGCCGGCGGCTTGATGCTGTTAGTTACTTTCGCGGCGCTGATAATGTTGCCGTTTCTGGGGATGGCTCGCGGCACGATTACCACCTATCACCCGTTCGCAATGCAGGTACCGAGTTTCTCACTCTTCAATCTGAATGTCTTTAGCAAGCTGGCACTGGGCGCGTTAACCGGCTTTGAGTACATTGCGATCCTGGCTGGTGAAACCCGCGTCCCGGCGCGCAACGTCACCCGCTCAGTCATTATTGCAGCTCCCATCATTGCGGTGATGTTTATTCTCGGCACCAGTTCAGTGTTGGCTTTTGTTTCACCCGCCAACGTCGATTTGATCGGACCAATTCCGCAAGTGCTGAGCATCGGCTTTGGACAGTTTGGCTGGGTGGGGAAGATAGTTTCCCTCGCGATTTTTGGGGTGGTGATGCGACAGATCGCCCTAATGAGCATTTATCTTGCGGGTAACTCCCGATTGCCAATGGTAGCCGGCTGGGATGATTTACTGCCGCGTTGGTTTACGCGTTTGCACGTTAGATACAAAACGCCGGTGAACTCGATTCTTTTTGTCGGAGCAATCACGCTGGTGTTAGGACTAGCAAGTTTGATCGGCGTGCGCACCCAAGAGGCGTTTCAATTGCTGGATAACGCGGGCGGGGTTTTCTATGCCCTCACCTACCTGGTTCTGTTTGCCATTCCCTTGTTTGGACTAAAACGCTTCGGAGTGCGCGCACCGTTTTGGTTAAAGCTGGCCTGCGCGTCGGGATTCCTGGTATCCGTGATTTACATCGGTTTCACCATCATCCCCATCATTACCGTTGAGAGTAGATTAACCTTCGCCGCAAAGATCATCGCAGCTGTGTTAACAGCAAATGGCATTGGTTTGGCTATCTACCTGCTGGGAGCGAGGCGCACTCGCTCGCGCCAGGTTACGAGCAGGTAGTAAACGAGCAAACTCAGGCTGGCGTCGCCAAAGCCCACTGTGATAAATGATGGCCCCTGCAACATGTATTCAAACCACCTAACCCCCAAAGGAGGAATGAGACGATGAACTACGGACGAATTGTCCTCGGCGGCCTACTCGCTGGATTGATAATGAATATTGGCGAGTTTTTGCTGAATGGAATGGTGCTGGCAAATCAGATGAATGCGTTCATGACCCAGCATGGGTTCAAGGATCCGGGCACCAACTTTATGATCGCCGCAGTCGGGTTGACCTTCGTGCTTGGTATAGTTGCCGTGTGGCTCTATGCCTTGATCAGACCGCGGCTAGGAGCCGGACCGAAAACAGCCGTCCTGGCGGCCTTGATCCTGTGGTTTGCGATTTACATCTACTGTGGTGTCATAAACGGCATCCTGTTCTCCTTCCCGACTAATGCGTTGCTAATTGGCATAGTCTGGGGTCTGGTTGAATACGTCATTGCAACGATTGCCGGCGCCTGGGCCTACAAAGAAGCCTAACGAGCGAATAAACTTTGTCTCAATCACTCGCGGTCATTAACTGTTCCCAACTTGTAACTCTTTCCGGGCCTGCTCGTGCGCGAGTCGGCCCGGAATTGCGTGAGCTTGCAATCATCACTGACGGCGGCATGCTGATTCGGGACGGTCTAATAACCCGGGTGGGCAAACGCGCTGAAATCCTTGACCTGATTGATAACAGTTACGAAGTGGTTGACGCTAACGGTAGTGTAGTTATGCCCGGCTTCGTCGATGCGCACACGCATCCCGTATTTGCCGGTACGCGCGTGAATGAATTTGAAGAACGATCTCAAGGCGCAACTTATCAGGAGATAGCCGCGCGTGGCGGTGGCATCCAGTCGACTGTAAACGCGACGCGAGCGGCGACGCCGGATGAATTACTTGCGTCGGGCAAACGCTACGCAGACTGGTTCTTGAGCACGGGCACTACCACGGTTGAAGCAAAATCCGGATATGGCTTGACGGTTGAAGACGAACTAAAAATTCTGCGCGTAATTAAACGACTTAATGAGGAAACGCCGCTTCGCTATGTGCCCACATTTCTCGGAGCGCATACCATTCCCGCAGAATACAAATCCCGCCGCGAAACTTACGTTTCTTTAATTATCGACGAAATGCTGCCACGAGTGGCGGCGGAAAAGCTGGCAGAGTTTTGCGACGTCTTCTGCGAAGAAGCCGTGTTCACCATTGACGAAGCCAGAGAGATACTTTCAGGGGCGCGCTATCACGGTCTGGAACTGAGAATTCACGGCGACCAGTTGTCGTTGTCAGGCGGAGCGAAATTGGCTGCCGAACTGCGGGCTGCGACGGCAGATCATCTGGAACATACGGACGCGGCTGGAATCGCGGCGCTAAAGTCTGCAAACGTCCAGCCTGTACTTTTGCCCGGTTCAGTTTATGCCCTCGGCTCGACCCATTATCCAGCCGCACGCGAAATGATCGATGCCGGGTTGGCAGTGGTGCTGGCAACAGATTTCAATCCTGGCTCATCGCCGACGCCCTCGATGCCAATGATTCTTTCCCTCGCCTCGACGCAGATGAAGATGACGCCGGCTGAGTCGATCACGGCAGCGACAATCAACGCCGCCTACAGTTTGAACCGCGGTGAGAAACTGGGCTCGCTCGAAGTGGGGAAGGATGCTGATTTTGTGATTCACGACTGCGACGACTATCGCGAGCTGGCTTACTTTTTTGGGATCGAACATCCGCGGCAGGTTTACGCAGGCGGACGTCAAGTGTTTCGGCGGTTGTAAATCAAGCAGCGGTAGAATGCCATCAGCTCGCAAATTAACAGTTTGCTTTACGATATCGGCGAGCAATAAAAACCATTTGACGCCTACGCGGTTGTAATTTATTATCCCCGCCAACACTGGAAAGGAGGTGATTCAAAAATATATGAGTTCTTATCACAGTGAGGTGGCTGCGGCCTGACCTCTGAACCAGAAACTAACTCGTTAGGATTTAGGTTCAGTTGTCTTACTGCAACGTGCTCCTCCTTTTCAGGAAGCTGCACACTCAGTTAGTCCACAGGCCAATCCGAACAGTTCACCGAAGCCGTTCATGATCCTCCGGGATTGTGAACGGCTTTCACTTTTGCCGTAAAGCAACCTGTTAGGTTTGCGCTCGAGGCATTGAAGCTTTGTGCCTGGTCGAAGGCGTTGCTCCCCACCGCCGCAAACTAACAGTTTGCTTTACGACTCGCGCGACTTGCGCTGCCAGCCACGCGAATGAGAAATTAGGAATTCCCAGACAACAAGGAGAAGTTTGGTTGTCATCTGCTGATCCCCCTGTTTTTTATGACCCCGCGGGTCGTCGCTGGCGCCGCGTGCGACGCACCTGGCTCGCGCTTGCCGTGATCGTCACAGCCCTGGCGGGAATCTTTATCGCCAGCGTGCTGGTAAATCCCGCCCTGCCGAGCTTGAATGTCCGGCAGCTGGGCGGTCTGCCTAATAGCGCCGACATTAAGCCAAAACAGCCAAGCGTTCCTAAGAATCCCAGCGAACAAAAAGCACGTAAGGCACAAGCTGAACTGCAACACGCCCTCGCACTGACCAGAGTCGAACCCGGTCGCCGTCGTTCCCACGTCCCTCTCGTTCCACCCCCGGTATTGCCGCCACCAACCGTGCCCGCGAACCGGCCGCTCTCCATCGGTTTTTACATTAATTGGGACGAGTCGAGTTACGCTTCATTGAAACGCAACTTGGACCATCTTGATTGGGTCATCGCCGAGTGGTCACACCTGCAACCAGGTTCAGACGGCAGCGCCTCGCTGGTAACCGAAGTCGATGCGCCTGCGCTTAACTGGATCCGTCTGACGCGGCCGCAAGTCCAGGTGATTCCGATGGTCCAAAATCTGGTGGACGAAAAGTGGCAGCCGGATTTGCTGGCGCGCGCAGTGGGCGACGAGCCCGGCCGGCAACGCCTGATCACAGCGCTTACCGACTTTGTGCAACAAAATAAATTTCCCGGAGTTTGCGTCGATTTTGAAGAGCCGCCACCGGCGACGCAGCAGGCACTGCTAACTTTCATTCAGGAATTACACCAGGCATTTGGAGCGAAGGGCTTGTTCGTTATCCAGGCTGTCCCTTTTGACGATCCCGATTGGCATTACAAAGAGTATGCAGCTGCAACTGATTACATGATGCTGATGGCTTATGACCAGCATTGGGCCGGCAGCGATCCCGGTTCGGTGGCCGCGCAGGATTGGTACGAACGGAATCTCGCCAGGCGAATGCACGATCTCGATCCCGCAAAAACGATCGTAGCCCTGGGAAGTTATGGGTACAACTGGACTGCAGGCGAGAACGACGCCGACGAAGTTACCTTCCAGGAAGCCTTGATTACCGCTCGTGACTCAGACGCAAAAGTAGTTTTCGATCCGGCCACACGCAACCCGCATTTTGAATATGACGAAGACGATGGCTCGCATCACATAGTTTGGTTTCTCGACGCTGTGACCGCCTACAACCAGATGCGGGCAGCTAGTGGCTTCAAGCCGGCCGGTTTTGCAATCTGGCGTTTGGGCTCGGAGGATCCCTCGATCTGGTCCGTCCTTGGCAATTCACCGCCGACTTCGGCAAATGTTCTGAGCCGCATAGTCTATGGTTATGAAGTTGACTTTGAAGGCACCGGCGAGCTGCTGCAGGTCCTGTCGCGTCCGCAAGATGGTTGGCGCAATCTGGATATCGATGGCGGCAACGGTTTCATAAATAACGAAGAGTTTGTCGTCACGCCTTCGTCTTACGTGATTCAGCGTGGCGGCGATCGTCCGGGAATGATCGCACTGACGTTTGACGACGGGCCAGATCCGCGCTGGACGCCGGCGATTCTTGACATCCTGAAACGCGAGAATGCTCCTGCCACATTTTTCATCATCGGAAAAAATGGTCAGGCATATCCAGACCTGGTGCGGCGCATTGTCAACGAAGGTCATGAGATTGGTAATCACACGTTCACTCATCCAAACCTTGGTGAAATTCCGGCCTCACTTACTGAACTGGAACTAAATGCCACGCAGCGTTTGATCGAATCTGAGATAGGCAGATCGACGTCCCTCTTTCGTCCCCCATACTTTGGCGACGCCGAAGCGGACAAACCGCAGGAAGTTGAGCCCGCCTATCAAGCTCAGAATCTTGGTTACATTGTGGTCGGGGTGCGCATCGATCCCGACGACTGGAAACTGCCCGTAACTGCCGATCAAATCGTTCAACGAACAATCGATCGCGCCACCGACAAGAATCCGGAAACACGCGGCGAAGTAGTGTTGCTTCATGATTCCGGTGGTGATCGAGCCGCCACTGTGCAGGCGTTGCCGGAATTGATTCATCAGTTGCGCGCGCATGGTTTTCAACTCGTGCCTGTTTCCGCCCTGGCGGGGCTAACTCGCGATCAGGTTATGCCGGTGATTCCGGCGAACCAGCGAGTGTTCACGCGCGCCGATGCCGTCACTTTCTTCTTTCTCTCCACCGGTGGTTGGACGTTGCAGTGGATATACCTAATCGGAATTGTGCTTGGATTGGGGCGGTTGGTTTTTATTGGCGCACTGGCCTTTGCTCAATGGCTCAGGTCCCGTCGCCGCGAACGCCTGCATGCGGGTGAGCGCTACCGGCCTTTCGTCTCAGTGCTGGTCCCATCGTTCAACGAAGAGCTGGTCATTCGAAATACGATCGACAGTCTGCTGGCTTCCGACTACGAGAGCTATGAAGTGATCGTAGTTGACGATGGTTCGACAGACCGCACTGCTGAAGTTGTTCGGGAAAGTTTTTCCGGCAACACTCGAGTAAGGCTGTTTTCAATTCCAAATGCCGGAAAAGCTACAGCCTTGAATTTCGGTTTGAAGAACGCGACTGGCGAGGTAGTCATCGCGCTCGACGCCGACACGCTATTTGCACCGCAGACGCTTGCGGCCCTGGCGCACCGCTTTCATGATCCGAAGATCGGCGCGGTCGCGGGCAATGCAAAGGTCGGCAACCGCATCAATCTGGTTACGCGTTGGCAGGCGCTTGAGTACATCACTTCCCAAAACATGGACCGGCGCGCGTTTGCCAGTTTGAACTGCATCACAGTTGTGCCCGGCGCAGTCGGCGCCTGGCGGCGAGATTTGCTGGAAGAGGCCGGCGGTTTCCCGGGCGACACGCTGGCCGAGGATCAGGACTTGACGTTGAGAATTCGGCGGCTCGGATACAACATTGGTTATGAAGAAAACGCTATTGCCTGGACCGAAGCGCCTGATCGTCTACGCTCGCTGGCGCGTCAAAGATTTCGCTGGGCTTACGGAACATTGCAGTGCATGCGCAAACATATCGATGCGCTCTTTCGCCCGCGCTATGGCACGCTGGGGTTCGTCGCCTTGCCGAACGTTTGGATCTTTCAAATTTTCTTTCCACTAATCTCGCCGGTAATGGACCTGATGCTGGGCTATACGCTGGTTTCCGCCGCACTCGATTGGCTGCAGCAACCGAAGGGCTATTCGTTTACAAACTTGCGACAGGTGCTTTTTTACTACGCGTTATTTCTGGCGATAGACTGGGTAGCGGCCTGTTTCGCGTTCATGCTGGAGAAGAAAGAGCAGTGGCGCTTGCTTTGGTGGTTGTTTCTGCAACGGTTCTGTTATCGCCAGGTGATGTACTACGTCATGATAAAGTCCGTCGCTGTAGCCACGCGCGGTAGGACGGTGGGCTGGGGCAAACTGGAGCGCAAGGCAACCGCGGAAGCGCAATCCTGAACGCAATTCTGCAATGACGAACAAGCGGAATCGAATGCTCACTTTCGCGCTGCTGTTAGCTGCGGCGCTTTGCTTTCGCGTTATCGTCGCGCGCTTCCTGCCAAATGATGAACCGGGTGACGGAAAAATCTATGCGCAAATGGCGCGCAACGTTTTGGAGCAACATGTCTACTCGCATGCGACCGAACCTCCTTACGATCCCTCGCTGATTCGACTTCCCGGTTATCCGCTCTTTCTCGCCGGCATTTATGCAATTTTTGGACACGGCGATAACACGGCTGTTCGCATCGCTCAGGCGCTGATCGATACCGCTTCGTGCGCGCTGATCGCGTTGTTGGCGTTTTATTGGGAGCCGGATGAAAAACTAAAGCGACGCAGTGCGATTGCAGCACTGGCGTTGGCGGCTGCTTGTCCCTTCAGCACTATCTACGTCGCGACCATCCTGACTGAAACGCCTACGATTTTCTGCGCCGTAGCGATGTGTTTGACGGCGACGTTCGCGTTTCGCGAGTTGGATCAAAAACGCGCTGCCCTGTGGTGGTTGGCGACGGGAATCATTTCCGGAGTGGCGGTTTTATTCCGGCCTGACAGTGGACTGTTTGCCGCTGCAATTGGCATCACGCTGGTTGCGACTACGCTTAAAGGTTCACCGCAGAGTCAGCAACCGCGGCCAGCCAGGAATTTTTTGCTCAATTTCTCGCGCGCTTCATTCCTGGGAGCGGTGTTCTCGCTGGCATTTTGTCTGGTGCTGGTTCCATGGACCATTCGCAACCATCGCGTGTTCCATCTGTTTCAGCCGCTGGCGCCGGCGCATGCCGAGATGCCTGGTGAATTTGTGCCGCGCGGCTATTTGGCTTGGTTGCGCACCTGGATTGATGACGGGCGTTACATTGGCCCGGTGCTTTGGGCGCTCGACGATGCGCCGATCAAAGTATCGGATATTCCAGAGCGCGCTTTTGATTCGCCTGAGGAGAAACAGCGAGTAGTTGCATTGTTTGATAAGTACAACCATCCGCCAGATGCGCAAGCACCAGAGGAGGGCAGTGCGCAATCGTCGCCATCACCCGCCGATAATCAGGCAGAGGAGCAAGACGAATCCAGCAGGAACAAGAACGACAACTCGAATGACAACTCGAATGACAACGAGGAAGCTGATTCGGGCAATCAAAACGACGAAGACAATTCAAATTCGAACGATGAAGCAGACGAAAACGATCAATCCGATGATAACGAGGCCCCGGGTCAAGCGACTGATCAAGCAGTTGAAATGACCCCGGACATTGATGCGGGTTTTGCGCAAATTGCGGCCGAACGCACGAGGCGTCACCCGATCCGTTCCTATCTTTTCTTACCGTTCAAGCGCGGGCTGTCGCTGTGGTTTGACACTCACTCCCAATACTATCCGTTCGAGGGCGAGCTGCTGCCGTTGGGTGATCTTGACTACGACATCCATCAACAATACTGGCTGCCGTTGTTTGCCGGGCTCACTTTTCTTTACACGTTGCTTGGTGTAGCGGGTGGCTGGTTTTTGTGGAGTTCAGGGTTGTTCTCCGCGCGTCGTTGGCTGTTGCTGGCTGCGCTAATGATCTTTTTGCGAATAGGCTTTTTTGCGACGCTGGAAAATCCGGAGCCACGTTACGTGGTTGAGGTGTTTCCGTTTCTTTCGGCACTTGGGGGCATTGCCCTGGTGCGGCTTGCTGGCAGGAAGAGCAGCCGGAAATCCTTATCTTCTAATTGAGCGAATAGTTTGCCTGGCGAGGAATTGTTTAAGACCGCCGGGAACAATAGCGCGTAACAGCGCATGGGCCACGCGGCTCGGCACCAGCACACCGTGCTGCACCAATGCATACTCGCTTTCCCACCAGCTTGGCACAAACTTTCCTTTGAATCTTCGCAAGCCTTCAAAGTTATAAAAGGTGTTCAAGCGACTTGATGCTGAACGCAAAGCCCGTTCGATGACCGGATGATCGTGAGTTGAAATATCGTCATCGCCATCGCCGGCGAGGGGCGCGGTTCCGAGCGTGGCCAGGGCAGCCCCGGATTTCTTGAGATGTTTTAGCGCTTCCACGACCAGCAAATCGGCAGTGCCGGGCGGCGCGTTGGGAGCTCGCAGTACATCTTCCAGATACCAGCCGTTGCGAGCTGGAATGGGACTGGCGGCCACCAGGCCAACAAGGCATTGGTTGTTGTCGCGGGCGGCAAACAATTTCTTGCGCTCGGCGGTGGCCAGCGGATCGAGCGCGAGCAACCAACCAAAGTTCGCTGCTGCTCGACGCGACTTCAGCCACTGCAAACAAAGATCGGCTGTCTCTCGTCTAAAAGCCGAGTCCATATTTTCAACTAACTCGACATACACGCCCCCTCGTAGCGCTCTGTTGATGCCGGCGCGCAGGTGCTTGGCGGAATTCCCGCGCGGGTCCCACGTCGGTAACTCGAAATACGGCGCCGCTCCGATCTTGATTGCAGTTAAGCCGAGTTTGATCGCTTCGCGTGCAAATCGGTCTGTAGCAGGCACGAAGGCGGCTATACGTTTTGCTTTGGAGGCTGCGGCCATGAAACCCGTGACCAGCAGTTTGATGTCGTCCGAATGGGCCAGCGGGTCGCCCGCGGCTAGCCAGACGCGCCCAAACTCACCGTAGATTATGGCGCCATCGATGCCGGGCATGGTCCAGGTAGCGGCGCCCGGCGCGATGCTTACGAGCGAGTGGGCGTTATAGCCGTGAAGCGTCTGCAGCCGCAGCAAATTGTCAGTTGGATCTGGAGTTTGGAGCCGGCGGGTGCCACTGCGAACGAGTTGCACTTTCAGTTTTACGTAACGCGCGCCGTAGCTTGCACCGCCCCCGGCCGCAAGCCACCAGATGTCTCGTACGGGAATATGTGGATGAATTAACACCGCTGGCGATAAAAGAATGCCTAACGCCAGTTTGGTTGCCAGCCCGGCCCAAAGAGTTGCAAGGCGAACTAATGCTAAGGATTCGGAGTAACTGGAGCGGAGGTCGGTGATGCTTGTTCCGAGGGCATCACTCGGGAGGGGTCAGGCTTATCAGGCGAAGTGTGCACGTGAATGGCTTTCCAGTCTTTTCCGATTCGCTTGAAAACCAGGGTCATTCGCCCGGTCGCTGTTTCCGGGGTTCCTTTGTAAGTTTGCGATTGTGTCCAGAGGCAAGTGACTATAGCGCCGTCCCGGCCCAGCATGGTGATCGAAACGTCCCGCACATCAAGCTTGACATCCTTGACGTCAGCGTAAGAGCTCTCACGGTTCTTGCGCATTTGATCCCAACCGCGAGTTACCGTGCCATTGTTATTGAACAGAAGCAGGCGCGGGGAATTCAAATAGACTCCGGCTACCGCTTTCGCATCAGCATGGCGGATTCCATTCACCAGCGCGTTGAAAGCGGCGATGACACTCTGGGAACCTGGCGTTTCGCCTCCGGTAATCTTCGGTTTCGCTGGAGTGCGACTAGCGGCCGGGGCCTTCGACGCGGGTTGCTGAACATCAGTGCTTGACGTCTGTCGTGCAGGAGTTCCGCTTGGAGCCGGGGTTCCAGTGGTGCGCGGACGAACCGGCGCCGCTGAATTTGAGTTTTGTGCCAACGCAGCGGAGCTGGCAATGGTTAGGACCAAAACGAGAACGAGGATAGAACTACCTTTCATGATTTCTCCTGTTTATTCTTTATTTGGTCGGGAATTAGATTTCGAAACTTGCAAACTATACATCGCCGAGCGCGTTCATCGCGTCAAACCATGGTACCCCACTACGCAGTCTTTCCACAGAACGTTTTTGACCGAGAATTGCGAACACTTCAAACATTGAGGGTCCGACCGCCTGGCCTGTCAGCATCGTTCTCGAGCCGTTGATCAGCAGACCAGCCTTCACACCGCTCTCTTCGGCAAAACTACGAAGCGCTGCTTCAGCCGCGTCGTGATTGAATGGATCCAATTTCTCAAGTCGGTCAGCAAGCCCGGGCAGCAGCTCTTTAAGTTTAGGCTCCTTGCGCAGGTTTTTGTTGATCGCTGCTTGATCGAAATCAAAGTCGTCGGAGAAATAGGCGCGGCCCTGTGCCGAGAAATCCTTCAGCGTGTGAAAGCGCTGGCGGATAAGCTCAACGGCGTTAACAAACCAATCGCGGTCGTCTTCGTCATATTCTTCCCGCCAAAGCTTGTTCGCGCGCAACTCGGCCTTGACCAGCGGCAGCAAATCAGCTACCGGCATGGTGCGAATGTATTCCGCGTTCATCCAAAGCGCTTTTTCATCTGTCCAGTGGCGCGGATCGTTCTCCTGAAAATTGAAAACTGCCGGCGAGCGATGGATGTGTTCGAGGGAAAACTCGTTAATCAATTCCTCAACCGATAGAACTTCCTTGCCTTCCGCGGGCGCCCATCCGAGCAGCGCCAGGAAATTGCGAAATGCTGCCGGCACAAAACCCCGATCGCGGTAAGTCGTCAATGAAACTACTTCACCGTGTTTGCGTTTGGAAAGTTTTCCTTTGTTCGGCGCCAAAATTAGCGGGAGATGTGCAAAGTGCGGCAGGCTCGCGTCCAGCGCCTGGTAAAGCAATATTTGCTTGTGCGTGTTGGTCAAATGATCCTGACCGCGAATGACGTGTGTGATGCCCATCTCGATGTCGTCGATTACGACCGAGAGGTTATAAAGCGGATGACCATCCGACCGCAGCAGGACCAGATCTTCAATTTCCGAATAGTCTCGCTCTTGCGGACCATAGACCATGTCGTCAAAGTGCGTCTTGCCTTCGCGCGCAATCTTTAGACGGACGGCAAATGGTTCACCGGCGGCGGCGCGTTTATCTGATTCTTCGCCGGCCAACTCGCGAAAGGGATTGCTGCGATGGTCCACGCCTTCCGCGGCGTGTGCTCGCGCGCGATCCGCGATTCCTTGTTTGACAGTCGCATCGTTACGCTCGGCCTTTGGCGTAAAGTCGCGATAAGCCTTTCCTTCTGCCACCAGTTTGTTTGCAGCGGCTCGATGCTTGTCGGCGT
The DNA here is from genome assembly GCA_036265575.1 of Pyrinomonadaceae bacterium. GTDB lineage: Bacteria > Acidobacteriota > Blastocatellia > Pyrinomonadales > Pyrinomonadaceae > PSRF01. The sequence goes on along the minus strand of DATAOU010000328.1, from coordinate 7,768 downwards.
TGGCAGATTGGAAAACCAATTCTTCGTCGTAAGACAACCCCAGCCATTCAAGCCCGTCGATGATTGAGCGCGTTGACTCCTCAGTCGAGCGTTGTAAATCCGTATCTTCAATTCGCAGCAGAAATTTGCCGCCGGTTTTTTTGGCGTAGAGCCAGTTGAACAGCGCCGAGCGCGCCGCACCGATGTGCAGATAACCAGTTGGCGATGGAGCGAAACGTACGCGGATTGACATAAACAGAATTAGTCAGTAGCCAGTAGTCAGTATTCAGTAGTCAGTAGCCAGTAGTCAGTATTCAGTAGTCAGTAGCGAATAGCCCAGCTAGTTGGAAAGCAAAATAGCCAGCAGACTGTAGCCGCAATTCAGCAGGAAACCAATTCTACTGACTACTGACTACTGACTACTGACTACTAAAACCTGGCGGAGATGACAGGATTCGAACCTGTGAAGGGCTTTTGACCCTTAACGGTTTAGCAAACCGCCGCCTTCAGCCACTCGGCCACATCTCCAGCGAGCACGCGAAAAATTATTCTAGTCGGCAGGTGAATATTGTCAAGGCAGGTATCGATCCCGCGAGTAGCTTGGTTTGAAGTTTTCTCTCTGTGCGTCCCTTGTGTTCTCTGTGCCTCTGCGGTTCGCAATGGCGTAAAGATTCACCACGGGGCACAGAGAACTAAAGGACGCACAGAGATCATCCAAATTACGACCAGCTCATCAACTGTTCCGGCGGATCGCCATCAGCGTCAGATCATCGGTTGGCGCGCGACCATCTCCAAACGCATGCAGCTCGCGAATACTGAGTTCAAGCAGCTCACGGGGCGCCAGTTTTCCGTTGCCTTCCATTAGCCGCGACAAACGGTCAACGCCAAATTCGCTGCCGCCACCGTCGGTGAGTTCCGAGTATCCGTCAGTGTAGAGGAACAGCGAGTCGCCAATGTCCATCTGAAATTTACTGGAAGAAAAACTTTCGCTACAGAAAACACCGACCGGCAAACCCGTGGCTTCGAGAGCGCGCACGCTGCCGTCTTGAATTAACAACGGTGGAAGGTGGCCCGCATTGCAAACCTCGACTTCGCCGTTAGGGCCAACACGTCCGCAAACCAGCGTGGCATATTGCGTCGGGAGCGTGCTCTCGCAAAACACACGGCTGGCGCGTTCCACCATTTGCTCTAGCGGCAGATTGATCGAGATCAAAGTGCGAAACATTGCCTGGAGGTGGGCCATCAACATGGAAGCCGCCACACCTTTGCCGGACACGTCCCCGACCACGAACATCCATGAACCGTCGGCGCCGTTAATCAGATCGCAATAGTCACCACTGACCGCGCCGGCCGGTTGGTAGTGATAAGCAACTTCCCAACCGTCGATCTGTTTGTATGAAGTAGGCAGCAATCCCGCCTGAATTTGCGCAGCCAACTCCAAATCTTCTTCAAGGGCGCGCTGTTCTTTTGCTGATAAGTGATCAATACAAAAACGCGTCAAGGGGTCGGCGATCAAGCGCTCTGTTTCGACTGAGTCATGACACACCTCGCACAAACCATAGATACCCTGGTCCATGCGTAGCAGCGCGTCATCCACTTCGTGAAGCAGTCGCGTTAATTCGGCGGGACGATGAAAACCGTGTGCTGCCGCCTGTAACCTTTCGCGTCGATCGATTAGTTGATTGCGTAATACGGGCTCGATTGCGGTAACCATTTCCTGATCCTTCCTGGGTTCTTTTCCGGTTTAGGCCGTCATGCTGGCGGGACGTGGCGCTCTTTGTAGTTGTACTGGCAGCCGTGGCGCGCAACAGATCTTTTCCAGTCGAGAGCGATCGTTTTGCATGGCCGGATGGCCGGCCAGCCAGGTTCTCACTTCGCGAAAAATTCTGGCGGCATGAGGGTCGCGCGGTTCGGTAATTCGATAGTGAATCCACTTGCCGTCGCGGCGCGCCGAAACCACCCCGGCACGTTTCAAGTAAGCAAGGTGCCGGGAGATTTTTGGTTGATTGATTTTCAGAACTTCGACAAAGAAACAGACGCAAACCTCGTCTTCGCCGATGAGATTTATCAAGCGCAGCCGCGTTCGGTCCGCCAGTGCTTTGAAGAGAAAAGCGATGTTTTCTTCGTTGTTTGTCATGCGTCTTTTGGGACAGTTTAGCTGCAGTTAAATATTACGATTTTGAGCCACCGGGAGTTCCTTTTTCACCTGAATTTCCGGAGTAATTTTCGCCTGAGAATACTCGGAGTCTCAGCAAAGTTCTATCCTGATCATGCGTTCAAAATGAAGCCTTTTGCGGTCGCTCTCAATCGATGCCGGCGCGGCCGCTGCGCCGCTCCAGCAGCACAGTGTCGCGCCAGATTCCCTCCATCTTCCCAATGCGTTCGCGCCGGCCCACTTCGCGAAACCCACACGATTTGTGTAGAGCGAGGCTCGCTGTGTTTTCCGGAAAGATGCTCGCCTGAAGCGTCCAAATATTGTGGACTTCCGCCTCCGAAACGAGTTGCTCCAGCAACGTTCGGCCGATACCAATTCCGCGAGCTTCGTTTCCAACATAGACGCTGACCTCTCCCACTCCGGCGTAGACAGCTCGACTAGAGACGCGACTCAACGCAGCCCAGCCAATAACTTTTTCGCTTAGAACCGCGACTAGTCGGGGGGCAGGGAAATGGCTCACGTCCCAAGCGTCCCACGCGGGCGCGCCGGTCTCGAAGGTGGCGTCGCCGGTAGCTATTCCCTCGAGATAGATAGCTCGCACCGCCGGCCAGTCGGCCTCAACCAAGGCCCTAATTTGAACTTCTTTGCCCACTCAAAAAAAAACTTCACATACGTCTTGACAGATATGTAGTCCTGGGAGTAATGTGCTCTCACATTCGCTTATGCGAATATGAAATATAGAGGAGGACGACATGGAAAGCAAGCAAACAGTGCAGGCGCTGAAGGCACACCTGGCTTTGAACGTGCGGAATGTAGAGCGCAGTATTGAGTTTTACAAAAAGATGCTGGGCATTGAGCCGAGCAAGGTGCGGCCGGGCTACGCGAAATTCGATGTGCAAAATCCGCCGCTGAACCTGACTTTGAACGAGGCAGTGTTCGGCGAACGTGGCGCGCTGTCACATCTCGGCATTCAGCTGAGCTCGACGGATGACGTTTTGCAAACCCGCCAACAGTGGGCCGACGCGGGCCTAATCACGCGCGATGAAATGCAAACTAACTGCTGCTATGCGACGCAGGACAAAACCTGGGTGCAGGATCCGGATGGCAACGAATGGGAAGCGTTTGTGGTTCTCAAGGACAATCTGGAATCGAGCAGTCTGTGCTGCGCGACGGTTGAACCACAAACCGTGAACATCGGACGCTAGTCGGTAGCATAGACTTTAGTCTGTGGTAAGAGGAGACCTTAGGAAACGTTGATGAGGGCTTCGACGCGTAGCGACGCTACGATTTAACCCGGCGTTTCAACGCCGGGTTTAAGTTCTTCCTTGTTCTTCGTCGCGTTAGCGACGATTGAGTGTCCAACTGTTTCGAGCGTCGCTACGCGATGCGAAGACTGTTCCGGCTTTTTTCCCCGGCCTTGAAAGACCGGGCTAAATTCGTGCTGACGCTAGGCGTCGTTGCTACGTAGAAAAGCCTGGACGCTAATCGCTTCCAGGCTTTTGCTCGTGTCACAGGTGAAGCAGCTTACTGCTGGATCTTGTTCTGAAGCTCTTGCCGCTCTTTCATACGCTGCTCAAACTTCGCTTTCCGTTCCTGTTTTAACTGCTCGAGTTTAGTTTTCTGTTCCGCTGTCAGAATTCCTTCCATTTCGGCGCGCACGCCTTCCATACTCGCTCGCATCTCCTGACGCAAAACTTTTACCCGCGCCTCGTCTTCGGCCGTAAAGGTGCCGGCAATGCGCTTCTCGCGCAGCGCAAACAATTCTGCCCGCTGTGACTTCGTGCTTGCCAACCTGCGCTGCATGATCGCGCGTGACTGCTGGCGCTGCTCATCAGTGAGGTTCAATTCGCGCATGAGGCGCGCGCCTCCCCGGTGTCCCATTCTTCCACGCCGGCGGCCCATGCGTTCGCCGCGCGCTGCTAATCGTTCGGACCGCATCTTGATCTGCGCACCCGCATCAGGTGGCTGCGTTTGTTGCGCCACGGCCACCGTGCCGAACGCCAGAATGATGCCTAAAACTGTAATTAAGGTGTTTCGTGAGTGCATTTCCTGTCAAATTCCTCCGTTTGGTAATAGTTGCATATTCACACTTATTAGACGGCGCAGGGACGAAGTTGGTCTGGAAAGATAACTGTTGACTCTAAAAGCAGCACAGAGTACTTTGTATCGCAAAGACCGGCGATTGTGTATCGCTTTGGTTGCAGTCGCTGAGTCGAAAAAGTTTTGTGAGTAGTAAAAAACTGAAGCAACACGCTACAATACCGCGCCCATGAATCTTCTCGAACAAATCAACTCTCCGGCGGATCTGCGCCGCCTGCCGTTGGAACAGTTGCAACCGGTCGCTGACGAAATTCGGCAATACATACTTGAGACAATGTCGCGAGTAGGCGGCCACACTGGCGCTTCACTCGGCGCCATCGAGCTGGCTGTTGCCTTGCATTACGCCTTTGATACGCCGCGTGATCGGCTGGTTTGGGACGTGGGCCATCAGGCCTATGCGCACAAGATTTTGACCGGACGTCGCGCGGAATTGCCGACCATCAAACAATATGGCGGCATTAGTGGCTTCCTGAGACGCGATGAATCGGAATACGACACGTTCGGCGCCGGCCACGCCTCTACTTCGCTCTCGGCGGCGCTGGGAATGGCCATCGCTCGCGACAACAAAGGCGAGGACTATCACGTTGTGGCGCTCATTGGCGACGCCTCGCTCGCGGGCGGCATGGCGATGGAGGCAATCAACCAGGCTGGGCACTTGAAGAGTCGTTTGATTGTCGTGCTTAACGATAACGAGATGTCGATAGCGCCGGCAGTGGGCGCCCTTACAGGTTATCTAAATCGTATTCGCGGGGCACATCAGTACCATCGTTTTAAAGAAGAGGTCGAGGAAAAGCTGCTGGCGATTCCTTCAGTCGGCGAGCGCCTGCATCACGCCGCCAAGACAGTTAAAGATGCGATCGCGGCGGCTGTGTTACCGGGTGCGCTGGTAAATGAGCTAGGTTTCAAGTACATCGGTTACGTTGATGGGCATAATCCGCGCGCGCTAGTGGCAGCGTTTCGAGAAGCGCAACAGATCAAAGATGGACCAGTCATCGTTCATGCGTTGACGACTAAAGGCAAGGGCCATCCGCGCGCAGAAAAGGACTACTATCGCTGGCACGCCACTGGTCCATTCGACTTAACAACCGGCGAGGCCATTAAATCTAAGACAGGAGCTCCGACGTACACCGCGGTGTTCGGTAACACCCTGGCTGAGCTGATGGGCCGAGACGAAAAGATCGTTGCCTTGACGGCCGCGATGCCCGATGGCACTGGCATTTGTACCGCGCTGGAACAGTTTCCTGATCGTTCTTTTGATGTCGGAATCGCCGAACAGCATTGCGTGACGTTTGCCGCGGGTATGGCTTGTGAGGGCCTGACTCCAGTTTGCGCAATCTATTCGACGTTCCTGCAACGCGGCTTTGACCAACTAGTGCACGATGTCTGCATTCAGGATCTAAACGTTAAGTTCTGCCTGGATCGCGGCGGAGTTGCCGGCGGTGATGGCCCCACGCATCACGGGCTGCTCGATATTGCCTACCTGCGTAGCGTTCCTAATCTTGTGCTCATGGCCCCGAAAGATGAGGCAGAGTTACGCGACATGCTGTTCACCATGGTTGAGCATGTGGGCCCAGCAGCCATGCGCTATCCGCGAGGCAGTGGTGTCGGCGCACCCATTGATGTTGAGCCTAAACTGCTTGAAATAGGCAAGGGAGAAATCCTGCGTGACGGCGGCGAGATTGCAATCGTGGCCTATGGCTCGATGGTCCATCCGGCATTGCAAGCGGCCGAGAATCTCGCTAAGGAAAAGATTGAAGCCACCGTCGTCAATGCCCGTTTTGTGAAACCGCTTGACGCGCCACTACTTCTGGCTTTGGCCAAGACGAAACGGCTGATAGTAACGGTTGAAGAAGCTTATCTGGCCGGTGGCTTTGGTTCGGCCGTGCTGGAATTGCTGGAAGAGAATGGACTGCAGGACAAGGTTCGCGTTGTCCGCATGGGCATTCCTGACCGTCTGGTTACACATGGTGATCCAAAACTACTGTTGGCGAAATACGGATTGGATGCCGACGGCATTTACATACGAGTAAAGGAAAGCATCGACGTGCTTAATGATCGTCGTGCTAAACCGCAAAAGGTTGGCCGCTAGCGTCTAAAGCAAACTGTTACTTTGCGGCGCTTCATTGCCACCCAACCTGAATGGTACCCGGCTTCCACAAACTAACAAGTTGCTTTCCGATTGCTCGCTTCAAATCAAATCGCGCCCGTACTGCTGAAACAGACGGGCGCGTTGTTTTAGTGCACGATATGGTCGTGTCAGTTCATTATTGATACCTATCCACATTCCCTCGTCGTTCGTTTTTGCACCCACTTAGCTGTTTTTTCCTTTTTGGCCCCCGGCTTGCTAACACCAGAGTGCCTCGACAGATCAATAGGCCTTAAACGGCGAGCACGTAGGAAATTTTGGAGCAAAATGGAATCAGAAATATCGACCGCCGAAACAGGCCTTGAATTACCTTTAGCTGAGCCACACTTTGACGATGAAGCCACAGTGCTGTCGGCTAGACCAGTCGTACCGCTCGACGAAGTCGAGCCATTTGTACAGCGAACACCATCGCGCCTGACTCGGGGTTGGGCATTTGCCGCGACAGTAATCGGCGCGATGCTACTCGGAGTGGTCGTCGCCGTCGCCTACTATTCATATACCAACGACAAGCAAAGTCAGCCGTCAGTGCGAGACGAAACTATCGCCGCAGGTGTCGACGGATTGGCTAGCGAACCGGCCGCTAAGGGCGACGCGGTTGTAAGCGCGTCGGAAGTGCCCGCGACCTCGCAGACTGAAGGCGCCATTGCTAAGCCGGCGCCGGCGCTTTCGCAACCGGTGATTTCTACAAGAGACGGCAGGAAGCCGGTAGCTCGCCGCGTCGACGTGATTACCTTGCCCTCAAGTCCCGAAGAGCGCAAAGCAGCGCGGCGCCTGGCGAAGCAGCAGCGGAGAGAGATGGAGCGCGAAGGCCGCGATCGCAATCTGACGCGCATTCGAGAAATCTTCGAAGGCCCACAAAGACCCTAACAAGCAGTAAACTGTCCGGCGTGAAATCCAATCGAGGCGATCAGCCAGAGCGCATCGACAAGTTGCTGGTCCAGCGTGGCCTCGCGGAATCGCGAACCAAAGCCCAGGCGATGGTGATGGCCGGCGTGGTGCTGGTTAACGAGCAACGCATCGACAAGCCTTCGGATTCAATCCCAGCCAACGCTGTCATCCGTATCAAAGGTGGCGACGACCCTTCGTCGCGGTACGTAGGGCGCGGGGGTCTGAAACTCGAAGCGGCATTGGCTGCATTTCAAATCGACGCAACCGGGTTGGACTGCCTTGACGTCGGCTCCTCAACCGGTGGCTTTACCGACTGCCTGCTGCAACACGGCGCGCGCAAGGTCGTTTCCATCGACGTCGGGCACAATCAAATCGATTGGCGCTTGCGAACTGATCCGCGAGTCGAGGTAAGAGAAGGCGTCAATGCGCGTTATCTCTCGCCTGTCGATTTTCAAGCTCTGTTCGACCTGATCGTAATGGATGTTTCGTTCATCTCAGCG
>DATAOU010000327.1:0-18930 GCA_036265575.1 Pyrinomonadaceae bacterium | reverse complement strand
GTGATTTCGCCCTTCGCCATCAACTGCGATAAGCCGAAACCGACGCCGGCCTGGAACTGACTCTCAACCGTCAAGGGGTTAACCGCAACTCCACAATCGACCGCTATCGTGGCGCGATGAATTTTTGGTCGCTGGTTCGTGATTGAAACATCCACAGCGCAAGCTACGGCCGTTCCGAAAGACTCATGCAACGCAAATCCCACCGCGTGGCCGGCGGGAAGACGGCGTCGCCATACGGCGCTCTTTTCGTCCAGCAAATCCAGAGCGGCGCGGAGTTTCTTTGCTTCCGGCTTCAGCAACTTGCGACGGTAGGCAATGGGATCCGTCTTTGCGCGCGTGGCCAGTTCCTCAACCAGTGTCTCCATCACATAGGCGGTGTGTGTGTTACCAACCGAACGCCACCAGAGCACCGGCACGTTAATCGTAGGGTTGTGCGAAGACACTTGAAAATTTGGCAAGTTGTAATTGGTATCCGCAACGCCTTCCACTGTCGTCGGATCAATGCCATCTTTCATCATCATGGCGAAAGGAGTTCCTGCCATGATTGACTGGCCCACAATCACATGCCGCCAGGCTGACGGAAAACCGTCCGCGCCGACTGCAACTTCCACTCGGTGCGCGTGCATAGGCCGGTAGTAACCGCCGCGGATGTCGTCCTCGCGCGTCCAGATCAATTTGATAGGCGTGCCGCGAAAGCGTTTGGCTATGGTGGCCGCTTCGCGTTGTACGTGTGAATCGGGAACGGCGCGCCTGCCAAAACCACCGCCGGCCATTTCAGTATGAAAGGTGACTTTCTCGGGCTTGAGACCGAGCACTTGGGCGATCGCCATTTGATCAAAAGTTTGAAACTGCGAACCGGCCCAAGCCTCGGCGCTGTCGCCGTCGAAGCGAATAGTCGTGTTCAACGGCTCCATCGGGGCGTGAGGCAAGTAAGGAAACTCGTATTCAGCGACGATTAAATTCGCCGGCGGCGTGTTGGCAATCGATTTCACGTCGCCAACGGTCTTTGCCACCTTGCCCTCAGTCTTCGCAAGCTGTTTAAAGTTTTCGCGCAGTTGGTCGCTGTCGGCGTGATCGAGCCCGGTTGAGTCCCAATTGATCTTGAGCAGGTCGCGCGCCTGTTTTGCCGCCCAAAATTTATCTGCTACCACGGCAACGCCGGAACCTTTTGCGAGTTGAATCTCAAACACGTCGCGCACGCCCGCGAGTTTGCGTGCCTCTTTATCATCAAAATCTTTCACCCGTGCTGCGAACACTGGTGGATGGGCCACAACGGCCACTTTCATTCCGGGCTGCTGCAAATCAAGACCAAACTTTAACGAGCCATCGCACTTAGCACGGCTATCGAGCCGCTTTACTTTTTTGCCGATGAGGCGAAACTCGGATGCGTTTTTGAGTTTCACCTCCGCGGGCACGGGCTGGAGCGCCGCTGCAGCTGCAAGTTCAGCATACGTCGCCGACTTCCCGCCTGGTCCATACACTCTGCTAGCCTGGGTGCGGCATTGATCCGCGGGCACATTCAAAAGCGCAGCCGCTGCTGCCACCAACATCGCACGCGTCTTCGCGCCCAGCTCGCGATACTGCTGGTAGGAATGCGCGATCGACCCCGACCCGCCAACCATCTGAATGCCGAACACCGGATCTTTGTAGACATCCGCGGCGGGTGCCAGATGTGGAACCACCTGCGACCAGTCGGCATCCAACTCGTCAGCGAGAATCATCGGCAAGGAGGTTTGCACGCCCTGGCCAAACTCCAGCCGGTTAACAGTGATGTGCACCTTTCCATCAGGCTTGATGTTAATGAATGCGTCAGGCGGATAAGCTTTCGCCGGCGGGCGCCGTTGCTCGTTACCCGCGCCTTCCTGCGCTATGGCCGGCCGCTCCAGGTAAAGTGAAACCAGCAAACCTCCGGCGGCAGTGGCTGTTACCTTCAGGAAAGCTCGACGGTTGACCTGGCGCTTTTGCTTTTTAGTTGCAGTTGGCATGGCATTTCCTTTAGACACTCAGCAGATCCTTCAACTCAATCTTTGCGAGGCCAGGTTGATCGCCTCGCGAATACGCACGTAGGTAGCGCAGCGGCAGATGTTGCCGCCCATCGATTCTTCGATATTGGTTTCAGTAGGTTTCCCCGTTGACTTTAATAACGCAACCGCGCTCATGATTTGACCGCTCTGGCAATAACCGCATTGGACTACGTCTTTTTCCACCCAGGCATCCTGGACCACGCGGCCCACTGGATCGCTGGCCATCGCTTCAATCGTCACGACGGGCCGGTTACCCAGCAGCGAGATCGGCAACATGCAGGACCGCGTCGCCACGCCATCAACATGCACTGTGCATGCGCCGCAGGCGCTGACGCCGCAACCGTACTTCGTCCCGGTCATACTTAATTCTTCCCGCAACACCCAAAGCAGAGGCGTTGAGGGATCGACCGTGACCTCTTTGGCCTGTCCGTTTATGGTCAATTTGTAAGTGGCCATGCATCCTCCTAAACGACTTAAATCGTGAATCGGCTATCGTGAATCGTGAATCGTGAATCGTGCATCTGCTATCGTGAATCGTGAATTCTGTAAATCCAGAAACTGTTAACCATTAAAACCGTGACGGCCCCCTCCCAACTCATCACTCATCACTCATCACTCAGCACTAAGCTCTTAGCTCTTAACCCTCACCGCGGGCACGGCATCCCGGCATCAACCCAGCGCCGCGTAGCTGCAACGAACTCGTCATGAGTTAGCGGTGGAACTGTACGCATCGTGCCATCCGGCCGTCGCCCCGGGTTCCAGGCCCACAGCACCAGCACCGCGTCCTCATGATGTTTCAGCAGCGCGGCGCCATCCATGTTTTCGTTGCGCCGCCGATCTGTCACTGCACGACAGACAGCAGAACTTGGCAGCGGCTGGTCATTAGCGTCCTGCCAGTGCATTGGCAGTGGCGCCAGATGCCAATCGTGGCCGCCCGGCACCCCGGTGCTGTCAGCATTCGCGTCCTGGTGGCAAGCGTGACAGGTAAATGCAGGAACTCCCTTGCCTCCTCGTCCACGAATGACGTTCGCGAAATGACGATGTCGATCGTCGCCTTGTTGTGGGTAGTTAGTCGCTGTGTGACAGTTGATGCAGCGCGGATGAGTAAGCACCGAATACATCTGTTGCCAGGCGTCCAGGCCTTCCTGAGTGTTGCCGCTTGGCCGGCCCGGTGCGCCGGTGCTTGCGGTACGAGTTGTCTGACCCGACGTGACGGAATACGCAGACCAAACAGCAAACAGGAAAAGAAAGCCACAAAGAATGGCGGCGGCGTTGCCGGTTTTTCCGCGACGATTCGACTGCATAAACGATCCTCCTGTGGTTTCGGATCGACTGCTTGTTTTGCGAGTGCAGATTTTCTATTTAATTAAAACGTGTGGCGAAAGTATGTGACCGCGGATTACTGATGTCAATACTTGCGTGCACCCATCTTGCTGCAAATAAAGTCACGGACAAAGGGCCCTCTTTCTCCGTTGGTAGTTCGGCGGCTTCTCCATTCCGCATGTAGAATTGCTTTCAAGATGAACCTGGCAATATTCGATGTCGATGGCACGTTGACCGAGACTAATTCCATTGATGGAATTTGTTTTGTGCAGGCCTTCGCCGATGCCCACGCGATCACAGAAATTAATACCAACTGGATCGATTATCCCTACGTAACTGATTCTGGAATTATGTTTCAGATTTTCGCCGAGCGGTTGGGTCGACCACCAGATGATGCCGAGTTGCAGAGTTACAAAGCCTGCTTGCGGAATTTGCTGGAAACACACTGGTCCCGGGATTCTTCTCTCTTCGCTGAAGTCTCGGGCGCTTCGTGCACCTTGACTCGCTTGACTCAGGAGAAAGACTGGGCCGTGGCATTAGCGACCGGTTGCTGGCGCGTTTCGGCGGAGCTGAAGCTGAGAGCGGCAGGTATTCAGACTGAACACTTGCCGGCGGCGTTTGCCGAGGATGGACTTTCGCGAGAAGCTATTCTGCAAACTGCAGTGTCGCGTGCGCGACTGTTATACAAACAGAAGGGCTTCGCGAAAATAGTCAGTGTGGGTGATGCGGTATGGGACGTCCAAGCGGCCCGTGCTCTCGGGATGGCTTTCGTAGGTGTAGGAAAAGGCGACCGGGAGCTAAGGCTGCGACGCGCGGGAGCAACGCATGTGCTGGAAGACTATTCCGACTACGGGCAACTTATTGTTTGTTTGAAAGAAGCTGAAGTTCCATCCCAACCGCAGTAGTGCGAATCAACGCGCCATTTGGTCAATCGTCAAGCCGCAGAGCGACGCTTATCGCGATACTTGTCTTTATATCTTCTCAAATTGTTTGCTCAAGGTTGACGCCTCCAAGGCTGAGTTGTATTAATGCGGAGGTTCCGCCCACAACTTGCTGGATTGGAGGGGCGGAAGCGTGTTCAAACGACATCCATCACTTGCTATAAAAGACCTGGGTGTTGATCCCTGAAGACGGAGACTCGGATGAGAAAGCTCAAGATCATCGAACACATCTCGCTGGACGGTGTGATCCAGCATTCCGCCGATGACGGCGACTTTCCCTATAGCGACTGGACCGCGCCTTATAGAAGCCCGGCGGGGCGAGATGCAATGCTCGCGGCGTATGGCGAGAGCTTCGATCTACTACTTGGCCGTCGCACCTACGATATCTGGTCGGGGTTCTGGCCAAAGGCGCCGAGCAGTCCGATGGCGGACGGCCTTAATGCGGCCACAAAATTTATCGCTACCCACCGTCCGGAAAGTCTCGAATGGGGACCGTTCGAGGCCCTTGGACCAGACATCGTCGAGGACATTCGCCGCACCAAGTCGCAGGACGGCCCGGAACTTATCCTCTCCGGTAGCTCCACGTTGACATCGACGCTGCTGGAACATGAGCTGGCGGATGAAGTTCTGCTGGCCGTCTATCCCGTCCTGTTGGGTATGGGGAAGCGGTTCTTTGCGGAGGGAACGCCGGCCGGCTCGTTCGAGCTCGTCAGCACGAAAGCCTTTCCGTCCGGCATCATCTTCAGTACGTACAAAGTCGCCGGGCCATTGAAGACCGCATAAGTTCAATACCCCCGGCAACTGAGCATCACAGTTTTGCCATTTGCAGTCATGAATCTTCAAGTCAACTTGAGTCGGAAATAAATGAAAACAACAAAATCAAAATCATCTACGAATCATTCGCCCTCGAAAACAAAGGCAACCGGCACGTCACCCAAAGGCAAGCGACGCAAGTCAGCCACTAAGTCCGAGTCGCCGGCGAAGAGCCGTAAGCAAACAATTGGGAAACCCGCTTCCCCGCTCAGCGATCAGCGCAACCGCGCCCTTGGTGATTGGCGCGAGGAGACGCTGGATCGCATGCGGGCGCTGATTCTGGAGGCGGACCCGGAGATGATCGAGGAGCGGAAATGGAAGAAACCGTCGAACGCGATGGCGGGTGTCCCGGTCTGGTCGCATAACGGGATCGTCTGCACCGGAGAGACTTACTCAAAGGTGGTCAAGCTCACCTTCGCCTATGGCGCCAGCCTCCCCGATCCAGCGCGCCTCTTCAATTCCAGCTTGGAAGGCAACACGCGAAGGGCGATCGACATACACGAAGGCGAGAAGGTCGACGCACGCGCTTTTAAGGCACTCGTTAAGACCGCGGTGGCAGCTAATGCCGCGAAGCGGTAAAGCTTTATCAGCAACTCGAGGCCGAATGGCACAGCGGGCAGGATCCAGGCAGTCAATAGTCTAAGGATGGCAAACGAAAAAACCTCCCCGAACCAGACTGCGGTATTGACCAGACATCAATCACTGAACTTTCCCGCCTTGCGAGTCGTAGGTTCCCGGAACGACTTCAGAATTTTCTCGGGGAGCGCTTATGAAAAAACCCATCGTTTCTTTGCTCATTGCCCTGCTGTTGAACTCTGCCAGCGTTTTCGCTCAGACTTTGCCTCTACCAACCGAAAAATACTTCACCGCTGCTTACGACGCCCAAATCCGCAAGACACTTGCGACTTTTCCTGAGATTCCGGGAATTGCGATCGTCGTGATCAAAGATGATAAGCCAACCTTTCTCCGCGCGTATGGAATGGCGGATAAGGAAGCCGGCATCAAGGCCGATACCGATACGCTTTTTTACATCGCTTCCTCGACGAAGTCGTTTACAGCGCTTGTGGCCGCGCTGCTGGATCAGGAGGGCAAGATCAGGTTGTCCGATCCGATGACAAAATACACTCCGGGTATTCGCTTCAAGAATCCCTTACCGGACAAGATCACGATTCGAGATCTTTTGACGCATACCAGCGGCCTGCGGAATGGGCCGCTCGTCAACCGTCTCGCCTTCACCGGCCAGATCGACCAAAGTGAAATCGATCACGTCTTTGCCGAAGGCACAACTTTTAATGAGGCCAATTTTGGCAAGTACAACTACACAAACCTCGGCTACAACATTTACGGGCTTGCGCTGCATTACCATCTGAACAAAAAGTGGCAGGACCTGCTACAGGAGCGCATATTTGGTCCAGCGGGTTTAAAACACACGACTGCGTATGTTTCAAAGGCGCGCGCCAAAAAGTACAAGATCGCGGCACCGTACGTCATCGACACTGATGCAGCCGATGCGGGCAAGATGGTCCGCAGCCGGCTCGAAAAGACTGACGAAAACATGCAGTCCGCCGGAGGGATTTTCATGAGCATTTCAGACCTGGGCAGATGGCTCACCCTGAACATGAACGGCGGCAAACTCGACGGTAAACAAATAGTGCCAACCGATCTTATCCGCAAGGCGCAAACTGGGTACACCAAGAGCACGCGTAACGAGCCGCCATTTTCAGGCGATGGCGAATACGGGCTTGGGTGGCAAATCGGCAAGTATCGCAGCGAAAAAGTGATCTATCATCACGGCGGCTACCCCGGTTATCGCAGTCATATCTCATTCATGCCTGACAAAAAGATCGCGATCGGCGTGCTGGTGAATAACGACGCGCTGGGTGGACGCCTGGCAGATATGTTGGCTGCGTACGCCTACGACTGGTGGCTGCGGACAGAGAATTTCGAGGCCGATTACGCGAAGCAACTCCAGGAGACGCTTACGGCCTATGAGAGCAGAAGGCAGCAAATCGCCGCTGAGGCCGCACAGCGTGCAAAGAGAGAGTGGCAGCTGACGGAACCGTTTCCTGACTATGCCGGTAAGTACACCAACGACCTGATGGGCACGATTGAGATCGTCACAAAAGAGAAAGCCCTCGCGGTTGGTATGGGTAACCTCAACACGATCGCCACACCCTTCACCCAAAAGGACACGATTCGCGTCGTGATGTCGCCCGGCGGAAGCGGCGAGGTGATCGCCTTCATGAAGGATTCTGAGGGAAAGATCGGTTCGTTGAATTACGGGGGTTTCATATTCACTAAGGATGCGAAATAACCTTGCTGCGCGAGAGCGACCTTGAGACCTGCGTCATCCCGGCAAATAGAATTAGAGTTCGCTTCGACGGCTCGGCGCATCGCGCAACGCGTCTTTACGCGGAAACAACGGCAATGAAAAAACCTTCCAAATCCAAGCCGATCAAAGCGAAAAAAAGCGAGAAGGTCGTCTTGCTTTCGGGCGGCAATCCACAAATCGCCAAAGCCGACGGCGACGCGCCGGTGCAGGCGTACATCGCCGCGATGCCGGGCTGGAAAAGCGATGTCGGGCGACGGCTGGACGCGCTCATCGTGCGCAACGTTCCCAAAGTGCGCAAGGCCGTGAAGTGGAACTCTCCATTCTATGGCATCGACGGTCAGGGTTGGTTCCTGTCGTTCCACGTTTTCACTCGCTACGTTAAGGTGACCTTCTTCCGCGGCAAGTCACTGCGGCCCGTTCCCAGTGGCGGCACGCTAAAGAGCAAAGATGCGCGCTGGATCGACATCCACGAAGACGACGAGTTCGATGAGTCACAGATGGCGGCTTGGATAAAGCAAGCAGCCGCGTTGCCCGGCTGGATGGCGTAGTCGATATTCCCGACGAGCTGTCACCACTCGAGACCTGACGATTGGGCCTCAATGGATAAGGTAAGCGCGGACCACATTATGAAATCACCTAATCGGGACTCTTGGTTGGTTCGCGCGACAGTCATCGGTGTTCTCTACTGCATCATCGGGTTTGTCTTTGCATTGCCCTCTCATCAAGTGAGGATGTGGCGACTGGCTGCGTGGGTGGCTAGTGCCGTTCTTTATGCGGCCCACATCGCCTACGAGCACCTAAGACTGCGCAACTCAGCACGCTCAATCGCACTGCACGTGGCCGCAGCCGTGGCGATCGGCGCGTTCGGGCTGGCAGTTGTAGCCTTCATTCATTCGCTCTTCGTTCCACCAAACTATACGCGCTGGCGCTTCGGTGTTGCGCTCATCGCCTGGCCCCTGATCACGGCTCTGCCCGCATTTGTTGTTGCACTTACAGTCGCATGGTTGCTGATCAGATTCTTCACCGTGCGCTCCGGACAATTTCGTCATTAAGCAAAGATGCCATTCACGCCTTATCACTTCGGACCGGGACTGCTGGTAAAAGGTTTCGCCGCGAGGTGGTATTCATGGACTGCATTCGTGGTAGCGCAAATTGTGATTGACTGTGAAACCCTGTACTACCTGCTTCGTCAGCAATACCCGTTGCATAGAACACTACACACGTTTATGGGCGCAACGATAGTTGGTCTAGCGACGGCGGCGACCCTAATCGGAAGCAAGTGGCTGGCGGAAAAGGCGATGCCGCGGTTGTTCAGCGAATCTCGCTTTCGCCAGCCTTCGATACGCTCCGAAGCTACGACATTAGGTCTGCTGGTCGGTGGATTTGTCGGAGGTGCATCACACCCGTTGTTGGATGGGATTATGCATCGCGATATAAGGCCTTTTCTGCCGTGGTCCGCCAGCAACCCGCTGTTGGGACTTATCAGCATAGAGACATTGGAGATCGGGTGTGAAATGGCGGGATTGGTTGGCCTTGTGTTACTGGGAATTTGGTTGTACAACGAACGCCGCGCTGCATAACAACGCTTGGGCGTCATGAGCGTTGCGGTCGAACAACTTGGCTACCGCTACTTATTTAACAGGTGTAAGCCGAATGATGCGATCGTCATCGTTCGCCGGACTTCCGCGTCCATCGCGGTTTGAAGTCGAGAAGTAAAGATTGCCATCAGGTCCCTCCGCCACGTCGCGAATGCGCCCGTACTTGCCGGAAAGTAAATTCTCCTGGCTCACCACGCGACGACCATCAAGCACGACGCGAATCAACCGCGTGCCTCGCAAGCAACCAAAAAAGAAATTTCCTTTGAACTGTGGGAATGCGTTCCCGCGATAAAACATGCCGCTGCCGGGCGCGCAGGCAGGCGTGTACTCGAGCAAAGGCGACTCCATGCCGGCTCGGGTGGCGGTGTGATGAATTACCGGCCAGCCATAATTCTTTCCCTTCTCAAGAATGTTCACTTCATCGCCGCCACCTGGTCCATCAAAACCACTTGGCCCATGCTCGGTCTCGAAACAAAGATTTGTTCCGGGTTGAAAATCAATTCCCTGCCCGTTGCGATTGCCATAGGTCCAAATCTCGGGACGCGCATTCGCCTGGCCGACAAAAGGATTGTCCGCAGGAACAGTGCCGTCGTCATTGAGTCTCAACGTCTTTCCCGCGATTGAGTCCAACCGTTGTGCCAGTTCGCGGTCGGTTGCGTCTCCGGTAGTGATGTAGAGTTTTCCGTCGGGGCCAAAACGAAGCCGGCAGCCGGCATGAAATTGCGCAGCCGGAATGTCCTCGATGATCACTTTGCGATCGGTCAGCCCTCCTTCACCTTCGCGATAACGCACCACGCGAACCCTCGCGCCCTCGCCTTTGTAGGCGTAAGAAAGGTAAAGCCAGTGATTCGAAGCGAACTGCGGATGTAGCGCCACGCTCATCAAGCCGCTTTCGCCGCTGGGCTCGACATCCGGAACGACAAACAACGGCTGCGGTCGCAACTTCCCATTTTCGAAAACGCGCACGCGGCCGGGCCGCTCAGTGAAAATCATGCGACCGTCCGGCGCCCAGACAATGGACCACGGCACTTCCAGTCCAGTGACAACAGTCTCAACACGAAACTGCACGGCCCCTTGTCCGGTTGTCTGACTTTCTGCGGGTTGTGAGGAGGTGGATTCTACTTCGCCGGCGCCGCGCCCTGGCGGTGGATGTCCACAGGCGAAGGCAAGAATGATAAGCGCGCAAAAGCCGGCAAACAGGATTCGCTTCATTGCTGTTATTTAGAACTTCCCCGCGCTGAATCTGCGTGCTTGCCGGCGGCGAACGCTAATGTTGAATATATTCGTGCAGCAACTTGATTTCGTCGCCTTGCTCGCTCAGCTCGACTCGCATTAGATCGCGCATCGAAAGCATGCCGACCCAACGTTCGCCGTCGACGACCGGCAGGTGGCGCGTGCCAATCAGTTCCATGCGCTCGAGCGCCTGGTGCGGAGTTTCGTCGCAGTTAATGACGGCGCGCAGTTCGCTGGTAACATCTCCCACTTTGACCGCCGCCGGATCGCGTTGCAACACGACCACGCGCCGCAGCACATCGCGCTCGGAAAAAACTCCCAGCAGTTTGCCGCTATCGTCGACGACGCAAACCGCGCCTACGTTGCGCGCCGCCATAAACTCCGCCGCGTCCTGGACCGACGCCGACGCCTTCATGGAATAGGGTTCCCGATCGCGAATGACGTGCCTGATCAGCATCATGGGGAGAACCTCCTAAGTATTTCGTCGGGTTGGCAGGAATCGGTGGCCATTATAGATAAAGAGGCAAGTTCTGTCTCTAGTGAAACAGGAAAACAGCCAAGACCGCTCAGAATCTCAGATCTCAGAATCTCAGATCCTCATATCAGATCTCAGATTTGAGATCTCAGATTTGAGATCTCAGCCGAAAAGATTTGCTTGTGCCGTAGGTCTGCGGAAAGTTGTGTGCGCGGCATCTGCCCGGGCGGATTTCTTGTTAAAGCCCAGCCGTTCTGAGTGAATTTTGAAGAGCTTGTGAATTGCATCCCAATATTCGCCTTTGCCGCGCATGCGTTCGCCGAAAACGGCGGAGTTTAACTTGCCATCGCGCGCGTCGCGTATGCGATTCATGATGCGGTCAGCTTTGGTTGGGAGTTTTGCGCGCAATTGCTCCTCGAAATACGGCGCAACGCTGCCCGGCAAACGCAGCATGTTGACGAACGCCATCGTAGCGCCGGCTTCTTTCGCGCGTTCCAGCAGTTCTGGAATATCAGTCGTCAGTCCGGGAATGATTGGCGCAATGCCCAGGCCGACATTGATGCCGGCAGCGGCGAGGTCCGCCATCGCGCGAAAGCGTGCATCGGGCAAAGGCGCGTAAGGCTCAACCGCACGTGCGGCTTCACGATCAGTGAATGGAATCGTGAAGAACACGGAGACACTGGCTTCGCGCGTCAGCCGTTGCAACACATCAATGTCACGTCGAATCAAAGCCGATTTAGTAATCACTCCGACCGGGTTGCGGAACTCCGCGCAAATTTCCAGGCACTGTCGCGTCAGTTTGTAATGCGCTTCGAGAGGAATGTACGGATCGGAAGTAAACGAAAAAACGATCTCGTCCCCTTTCCAGGAGGGACGCATTAATTCTTTGCGCAGCAACTGCGGTGCGTTGACCTTGGCTACAATTTTGCGATCAAAGTCAGTGCCCGCGCCGTAGCCCAGGTATTCGTGCGTCGGTCGCGAGAAACAATAAGTACAACCGTGAATACAGCCGCGGTAGCAGTTGATGGTGTAGTCAAAGCCGACATCGGGACTATCGTTATGGGTAATGATTTTTCGCGTCTCGGTCTCTTCAAAGACTTCGAGCTTCGCTTCCGGTGGTTCCCCGAGCCACTCAACCGAATGTGTCAACCAGGGATTTGGAGGATTTTTAATGGAATGCATAGGTGCAAGCCTGTCCTATCGGTGCAACAGAGCTTAGCAGATTGGAATTTAACTTGGAAGTGCAGCCAATGCAGAACCCCCATGCGCCGAGGTCTGCATTGAGCTTCCCAGACATCGAGCACAGAGACATACGAATCCAACGGCCGCACAAAGACCTTCAAACTCGGAATACTTAAGTAGCGGCGTCCAGAACCACGATTGATTCAATGGCAACGAAAAATATGAATGTCTGTGTCTCGTCTTCGCCATTACGATCGGTGAGGGCGACGTAGTCATTGGTGATTTCGCCGACGCGCCCTTGGTAAACGCCGGCGGAAATCGTCTTAACATTTAAGAGCTGCCCTTTGTAACGGCGAAACAGATTCTCGGTGTGTTGTCGTTCCATTCGTCCTCCGGTAAACGGCGCAACTGTCAACGATCGCGATGGTCAGCGCCCCAGGTAACAAAGAAGAGCCGGTACTTGTCGGGGTCCTGCACAGTTATGAACCGGCCTCCCCAACCTTCATCCGCCGGCGGGTAGACCTCAACGCCTCGGGCCCGCAGTTGCTCGTAATACTTATCGACGTCGCTTACGCCGATAAAAAAGCTAACGCCACGGCCGCGCTTCAACATCGTTTCCAAATGCTGCGCCAGTGAAATTTTTAGATCGCCCGCCTGCACCGTCGCCAGCGGCGGTTCCGATTCCGGACTGTGTTTGCTAACCGCAAAGCCTAACAAGTCACGATAAAAAGCGACCGACTCCTCGAGGTTGTTCACTTCGAGAAACAAGAATTCCAACCCCGAGATTTGCATGGTCTTAGTTTCGCTGATCGCTGTGGTCATTCAACCGCCACCTAGACAGACGTCAAGAGAAGATAGACGCCATAGATGCCGCCCGCAACTGCGCACCAGAAGCCGGCTTCCTGAAGACGCGTGTGTCGTCGCAAAGGGTTCGAATTTGATAGCGAACTATTGAGCGAGCGCATCGCGCTGCGTGCCATCACGATTCCAAACAGGATTACCAGCACCGCAAGAATTGCGAGCGGCCAAAGAAACCAAATCCATTGCAGCCGCACCAGGAACAATAGGAACAACCCAACGAGCAAACAGAGCAGCGCGCTAAGTCCATGTCCCAATACGCCGACATCCGCAGCCGTCGGCGCCGTCACGGGAACGAAGCGCGCCGGTTGGGCCATGCGCTCGGCATCATAGAGCCGTCGCGTTTCTTCATTCCGCAGCACGCGATAGGCTTCATTCAGCGACTTCATTTCCTCTTCGCTGCCACCTTTGTCGGGATGGCGGCGCGCTGCCTGGCGCTTATATTGACGTTCAAGTTCGCGCCGCGAATCACTTTCGTGCGCACCGAGAATGTCGTAGTAATCTTTGCTGGCGCTGAAATCGCTCATACAGTAGCTCAAGTAGCTTAGAGTCCAACCTTTAGGTTGTGCTTTTCGTTGCCAAATACACAATGCAAAGGTTGGACTCTGAACTATTTGAGTGGGATTCTAGTTTTGGGTCTACGGATTTGCAATAAAACCAGCCAAGCCGCCGGCAAATCGTTCGCGAACTTTGCGGATACAGTTCGGGTTTCGTAACATCGCTTTCAGTAACTATGACACAACCATTTTCGCCCGGCGACGATCTTGTTTTTCAACTCGAGAGTGGGCTCGGTTTGCTGCGCGTCATCGCCATTGAAGGTGAAGGCGCAGAGACTGTCTGGCATCTGCTTGCCTATGACGAATTCTTTCCTGACGTCGAGTCGGCGGAGCGCGCGCTTACTGGTCCCGGGCCGCTCAACATTCGCAATGCACACATGGCGTTAACTAATCGCGCCTTTGAGCGGACGCCCGCGGCCCGACTCGGGAATCGGCCGGTACAAGAGGACGAGCTTGCCGGCTTTCGCAAGTGGTTGGAATCAGATCGCAAGGTGTCGGATCGTTCCGCGCTGTTGTTGTTGGGGATTAGGTAAAGGTTGCATCCGCTTCTGACAACCGCAACCTCAAGGTTGTACTCTCTACTTCTTGAGCGGCATCACGATTACGCACCGACATCCATGTTCAGGCTGTTCCTTATGATTAGCGATCCCAGCCCTCGAGCAAAATGGCACTTAGTCTGGCGACTACTTTGGCTAGCTTTAATCTGCTGCTCACTTGCGCCGTCGGCCCTTGCGGCGCGGCGCGAACGCGTCATCGATTCCTGGAAACCCATCAACTACGACATCACTATCGCCTTCGACGATCAACTAACCGAATTCACAAGCGCGCGAGTAGCCATCACCATCCAGGCCATCAAAGAGGTTTCGCTGATCGATCTTGATTTTGGCGAGCTCGCCGTAGACGCAGTCACGGTCGACGGAATAGCGACCCCATTCTCTCGGGCACCGGGATTACTGAAGGTTGAACTCACAAAGCCACTGGCCCCTGCGACGGGCGCGCTTGTGCTCGTTTCCTATCACGGAGCGCCAAAAGACGGCTTGGTACTAAGTAAAGATAGAGCCGGCAAACCTTCAGCGATTGGCGACAATTGGCCGGATCGCGTGCACTACTGGATTCCCAGCTTCGATCATCCTTCCGCCAAAGCCACTGTCACGTTCACTGTCACCGTGCCCGCCCGCGACCTCGTCGTTGCAAACGGAAAACTGATCACGGTTGCGAATTCATCGCCCGCAAGCCGCACCTGGACATACACCGAAGCCGCACCAATTCCGCCCTATTGCATGATCATTGCCGTCGGTGAGTTTGCTCAAATTAATATGGCAGACGCGCCCATTACTCCGCTGAGTTACTACGTCCCGGAGCCCGATAAAGCCTACGCCGTGCCTGGTTTTGTAGCCGCAAATCCCTCGCTCAAGCTATTCCGCGAGACAGTGGCGCCGTACCCGTACGAAAAGCTGGCTTTGATTGTGGGAGCCACGCGTTTTGGCGGCATGGAGAATTCCAGCGCAATTGTTTTTCCCAACCGGCTGCTTGATTCCAACGTTGCCGGTCCATTGAGCACAGTTTTTAAGGTGCGGCAGGGCCTGGTCGAAGTCGTGGCGCACGAGATTGCACATCAATGGTTTGGCGATTCAGTGACAGAGGCAACCTGGTCAGACCTTTGGTTGAGCGAAGGTTTCGCAACTTATTTTGCCGGACTGATGGTGCAACGCTACGAAGGCGAGGCGCGCTTCAACGATTACATGCAGCGAGCTGCCGACACGTACTTCAGTTTTGAGAAAAGGACCCGCATCCCGATTCATGACACCGAAACCGAAGATCTGTTTGGGCTGCTGAACGCGAACAACTATCAGAAGGGCGCGTGGGTGCTGCACATGCTGCGCAAGGAGTTGGGAGACGAGATTTTCTTTCGCGGCATTCGCGAGTATTACGAAGCGCACCGTGGTTCACTTGCTTCCACTGAAGACCTGCGTACCGCTTTGGAAAAAGCTTCGGGGAAAGATTTGCGGGAGTTTTTTGCCCGTTGGGTTTACGGCACCGGCCATCCACGCTATGAGTTATCGTGGCACTGGACCTCACAAACCAGACGTCTGCGATTAGTGCTGGATCAAACTCAACCTGAAGCTGCTTTTCCCAATGCAGTGACGGTCCTGGTGACGGATGGCAACAACAAACGGATTGTCGTGATCGAGCCTAAAAGCAAACATGTCGTTGAAGAGATCAAGCTCGATTTCGCTCCTGCGTCTTTTGTTGTTGACCCGGAAAACGTAATACTCGACGACTCGCGTGTAATTAAGCAGTAGTTAAGGTTTTGGTATGAAAAAATCGCCGCCGATCGGTGCGAAAGACGAACGAGCGACAGGCGAAGACGCAGACCCCTCACCTCCCGTCATCGAAGGCAAGGACTTTTACTTCGAAGGCGGTCTGATGGTCTTCACTGAGAACTTTTTATTAAGGCGCGGCTACTGCTGCGAGAGCGGTTGCCGCCATTGTCCCTACGGCTTCAGCGAAGAAAAGTAGTTAGCAACCTGCTGACCGCCCACCGTCACCGACAGCTATGCTTGCAGTTGTCCTTGGAATGCTTCGCAGCCTTTTCGCAAGACTTGCGCTCGTGCTTCAGCGGTATAGCCCGGCATAAGTCCTTCTTAACTCGATAAGCATCATTGCAACGGTCTTTACAACGGTTGCTCGGAACTGCGGCCGCATTTATGAAAGCTGAGCTGCCCAGCAATAAAATAAACGCCACACCGAGTTTTAACATCGCGATTTGTTTCCAGTTCACAATCGAGGCCTTCCTAATCATTGCACTGCTTCCTTTCCCCAAGAATCAATTGGAGCTATAAGATTTTCGTCGATGATTTCGAAACCGGTGGGAGATGTCCGGCAACTCTTGCGGGAGACGCGGCTAGCATACTCTCGGGGCCTACTCAATAAAAGTGCCTGCTGCCAACAAATCAGCGGATTACAGAGATTGCGGCGAAGTAACGAGGCTAACTGCATTGGCCGACGATTTGCTTTCACCAAAATAGCGACAGAAAAACAGCTTGAAATCGTACAGGTCCGGCGAATAATCGGGCCCGCACGAATAGGTCGTGCATGTTTTTGTAGCGGTGGTCGGCGCGATTGTCGTCGCTCGAGTTGAAAATCAAGGTGGGAGAAATATTCGAATGGAAAACAAACTAAACTTGCAAAACCAGCAGGCAGTCACTAATGGGATTTCGCGGCGCCGCCGGCTGGGCATGATTGCGGCGGGCATTGGGATCGGTTCGATGATCGCGTACCTACTTTCCAAAGTGCTTGGCAGCGCGGAAAGGGTACCGGAATTTTTAAGCGACAATATTGTCGATGACCGTGGCACGGACCAGCGGAAAGCCGCAAAGATTTTACTTAACCTGCGCAACCGCGGCTTTGAAGCGAGTGATGAAAAGCTTTCGCTGGCTTTGGGACGTCCGTTGGCAGAAGTAGCAGGTTGGACCACGGGCCAGGAGCTTATTGATGACGATGTCATCATGAAAGCAAGAGGCATAGCATTGCACCGTGGCATTCACGTCGAGTAGCACTTCAACTAGTATTAATTTTTAGAACCGGGCAGTAGGGCACTACTCCCGGTTCTAATTCGTGCAGCGAGGTGCGATTCGACGGGGTTCGCGCTACGACGCCCGCGATCCCAAGCGGGCGGGACCACCGCGGTCGCAGAAGCTCCTGCCGTCTGCCTTCTCTTGTGCCTTCTCCTTTCGCTCCGTTACGATTGGCCCATGCCGCCGCCAATTAAGACCGACGTGATCATCGTCGGTGCTGGTCCAACCGGACTTGCTCTCGCTTGCCAGCTAGTTAGATTTGACGTCGATTTCGTCATTCTCGAGAAGGCCGAGGGCGTAACTCCCTATTCCAAAGCGCTCGGCGTTCACGCGCGCACGCTCGAAATTTACGAACAACTGGGACTGGCACAACAAGCTGTCGCCCAGGGAACGGTCGCCGGCAAGGTGCGCCTGATCGAACAGGGTGAAGTGCTGGGGCAGGTCGAGCTGTCAAACATCGGACGAGGCTTAAGCGCGTACCCATTCATGTTGGTATTGGAGCAGAGCCGTAACGAGCAGTTGATGTACGACTGGCTGAAACAGCGCGGACACGATGTGCTTTGGCAAACAGAACTCAAAAATTTTTCACAGGACAACGCGACGGTTACAGCGCAAGTTCAAACCAGCGACGCGCAAACTCAAACAATCGAGGGAAAATATCTGGTTGGCTGTGATGGGCCACGAAGTCTGGTCAGACATAGCCTTGGTCTCGCTTTTGAAGGCAGCACCTTTGAGCGCTTGTTCTACGTGGCCGATGTGCGCATCGATTGGAAGTTCACTCATGACGCCTTAACGGTTTGCCTCGCGCCGCACGGCGTTGTTGCTTTCTTTCCCATGCCGGGCGAAAAGCGCTGGCGCATTGTCGGCGCTTTCCCTGAAGGCCACGAGAAAGACGAGCGCGACATTATTTACGAGGAGATCGAGGCGCAGATCAAAAAGGAAGCGCAACTGGAGCTCGATATCACGAGGGTCGATTGGTTCTCGACCTACAAAGTTCACACACGCCACGTCGATAGGTTTTCCGCCGGCCGGTGCTTTGTTGCCGGAGACGCTGCGCACATTCACACGCCGGCTGGCGGCCAGGGCATGAACACTGGAATTCAAGATGCTTATAACCTGGCGTGGAAACTGGCGCTGGTCGTCAAACATTCAGCCAACGAACGAATTCTCGAGACCTACAACGAAGAACGACTGCCGAATGCGAAGAGACTGACGGCGACTACGGACCGCATGTTCAACCTCGCCGCAGGCAAAGATTGGTTTGTCGGTTTGATTCGTACGACGATATTTCCGCCGCTGGCGAAATACATTCTCTCGATTGAGGCGGTGCGTAAGAGATTCTTCATCCTCATTTCTCAAATCGGAATCAGCTATCGCACCGCGTCACTAAGCCTGCATCAGACTGATGGCGGCGGCGGTGACGATGAGTTTGAAGTGAAAGCCGGCGACCGCATGCCGTATTTTGAAATTGACGGCAAGAGTATTTACGAGCGATTGCGCGCGCCACAGTTTCATCTGCTTACCTTTACGAATGGAGACGGCGCCGAAACGACGCCTGACGCGACCGAGCGCGAAAGTGAGATCGAACAGAACGAAGCTGGAACTTACGCTCGTCTGATTGATCGGCACGTCATCCCGCTTTGTCCGCAGGTCGTCAAGATCTTCGGTAGCGACCAGCCATTTAGCGTGCTTTTGCGACCGGACAATTACATTGGTTGCATCTCTGCTGGTGCGTCTTCCGGGCCACTGGGAGAATATTTTGCGCGACTATTCAAACAATGAGTATGACCAAATGGCGTCGTCGTGTGAGAATCCCCGTAGTGGGTCGACGAATACAGAACCGGGAGCGGTAGCGACCGGGTCTACCACTTACCCGTTGTGGGTCGACGGAGTAGCGACGGTGGAAACCAACTCAATTCGATCGTCGCTACGCGACTAGAGCACTAACTCGTTTGTCCCCCGGCCTTTAAAGGCCGGGCAATTCGCACCGACGCTACCGCGTCGAATACACTCAAT
>DATAOU010000326.1:0-3907 GCA_036265575.1 Pyrinomonadaceae bacterium | reverse complement strand
TCACTCCGAGATGAATCTCGTCACCGCACACCGGATTATCGCCATGAATCAGCACAGCAGCGTCGCGGAGCTCTCCAAAATTTCGTGGTCGCCGCGAATGATCGAGGATGACCGCTTGGTAAAGCTCCTCCAGCTCCGGGTTCATGAGAAGAAACGCACGGCCTCGCTCAGGATTTCGATCATTCGATCGATCTCCTCTTTCGTATTGTAAAAGTAAAAGCTCGCCCGCGTTGTTCCCGGCAGGCCGAATCTGTGCATCAAGGGCTGGTTGCAATGATGACCTCCGCGTAAGGCCAGGCCGTAGCGGTCGGCGAATGTCGTGAGATCGTGCGGATGCGCGGCCTTCATCACGAAGCCAACCAGCGCGCCACGCTCTTCGCGTGGTCCAAGCACCCGCATTCCCGGCAACTCCTCGAGTCGTTCCATGGCATAATGAGCGAGCTCGGTGTCGTGCTCGAAAATTGCGGGGCGTCCGATCTGCTCGATATAATCAATGGCTGCTTCCAGTCCGATCGCTCCCGCAATATTCGGCGTGCCGGCCTCAAACCGGTGGGGCGCTTTCTTGAACGCGCTTCTTTCCAAAGTGACACTGACGATCATTTCGCCGCCGCCATGCCAGGGCGGAATCGCATCCAGAACCTCGGCACGGGCATAGAGTGCACCTATCCCAGTCGGGCCGCACATCTTGTGGCCGGAGAAAGCTAAGAAATCGCAACCCAACTCCCGGACATTGATCGGCGCATGTCCCACGCTTTGTGCTGCATCGACCAGCGTGAGGGCTCCAATAGCACGCGCTTTCTCACAAAGATGGGCCACCGGATTGATTGTCCCGAGCGAGTTCGAAACGTGGGTGAAGGCAAAGAGTTTTACTTCGCGGGTGAGCAATGAAGAGAGCTGTTCGAGCGCGAGCGTGCCATCATCATGGACCGGTACGAAGCGCAGCCTGACACCGGTCCGCTCAGCCAAGAGCTGCCAGGGCACGAGGTTGCTGTGATGTTCCATTTCCGTTAGAAGGATTACGTCGCCCTCGCGAAGAAATTTCCCGCCCCATGCCTGCGCTACCAGATTGATGCTTTCGGTGGTTCCACGTGTGAAGACAATCTCGTCGGGGCTGGCAGCACCAAGGTAGTCCGCCACCCGACGACGTGACCCTTCGTACGCTTCCGTCGCGCGCGAGCTCAATTCATGCAGACCGCGGTGCACATTGGCGTTGTTGTGCTCGTAGTAACGGCGAAGTGCATCGAGCACCGTTTTCGGTTTCTGCGAGGTCGCAGCGTTGTCGAAGTAGATCAAAGGCTGGCCGTGTGCCTTCTCATGGAGGATCGGAAAATCCTCACGGATAGCCTTCCAATCGACCTCTGCAGTAGCCGCCTGGTGCATGGCCTAATCTGCCCCGTCCCATACCGCATGCCAATTTATTCAGGCACCCCCCTGCAGACGCCTGTTCAATCCCACACAGCGGGAGGAGACTCGCGAGGCGAGAGCGAGAAGCTCAGATTTTGCTTTCGCCCTACGGCATCGGCTGCTTGCGATCGTGAAGTTCCTTCCGATACCGATTCAATTTGTCGTTATACTCAACTAATTGCCCATCGGTATATCCGTTTTTCCAAAAAAGCCTGATCTGGGCTTCCTGAGAGGCGGTTCGTGTTTCGAAATGTCGGACCGTTCGAGCAGCTTTGACCCGGAGTGGTTGAGGATGCCACGCCGGCTCGGCAGGTTTGACGACACGTCCCGCCATGGCGCGATAAGCCGTACACCTCCAGGGTGACAGCTGCTATGTTCGGGCATGAGGGATCTTGAGGATGAACCCCTTACGCATTCGATAGATTTTGCTTCACGCGCACACCGCGTCTTTGCTATAATTCCTAGAAATTAAACCATAACCGCCCTCTTTAAGGCAGGAGTTTCGTCCCATTCCATGAAAGCTCGCATCGCCCGCCATGTGGCAATCTATGTTCTGATCGCCATCGTCGGTTATGGAATCGGCGCCTGTCGCCAAAACGTAATACTTAATCCCAGCGAGGATGACCTCCTGGTCCTCAATGGCTGTGTCATTTCCGCATGCAACTACCTGGCAGCCGTCAAAACTCAGCACAAGTTGGAGCAAAACTTTTGGGCAAAAATTCTCCTGGTTCGTTATGTCGATCACCCCGCCGGCCACGCCTACTGCGTGTGGGAAACCGATGGCACCATTTATGGCTATGATCGCAATGCCGGCGGATTTCCGATTCCCGTCTATACCCACGACGCGAAGCCGATCGCCGTCATTTTGGCCGAGGAATTGTCAAGGCATCTTCACGAAAAACTCATGGTGAGCCAAGCCGAGTTCGTAGAACCATCGAGCAAGGTGCGAAATTATTAGGGGAGTTCTTTAAGGTTAGGAGCGGCGTGTTTTCGGTTCCCGCCGCCCTTTACCCTGCCCTCTCTCCTCTTGGAAGGAGAGAGGGTTAAGGGTGTGGCAAGGAACGGCTGTTTGCTACGCCCGTCCGGCTCGGACCTGCCGACCACACCAATGCGACTGTAAGTCGCCTAACTTATTTTTATTTTGACGCTTAGAAATCGCTTTCGCCTTAGACGGCAGTTAGAAACAGCCGCTCCTTGTTAAAAAATCCTGGTCGCTCATTATTTGCGTGTCACAATGATTTCACCACGATGACGAGGAATGTCGGCGCCTCCAAGACCAGGGTAATTTTCTGGGGCGTACGCGGCTCTATTCCAACACCGGGGCCCGGCACGGTCCGATATGGCGGTAACACCAGTTGCGTGGAAGTGCGTGCCGAAGGCGAAATCATCGTCCTCGACGCCGGCTCGGGAATTCGACTTCTTGGCCAATCCTTGCAGCACGAGTTCGGTTCCGATCCAATCCGACTGGCGATCCTGATTTCACACACCCACTGGGACCACATCCAGGGACTCCCTTTTTTTCTCCCGGCTTATAGCGGGAAAAACCAGCTCCGGGTTCTCGGTTATGACGGAACCCGCACGCGACTGGGAGAGATTCTCGCCGGCCAGATGGAGACACCGTTTTTTCCAGTCACCATGGCGGAGCTGCCCGGAAAAATTAAGATTGAAGAGTTGAAAGACAACGATTTTAAAATTGGAAAACTCCAGGTGCGCTCGAAGTTTTTGAATCACCCGGGAGTTTGCGCGGGCTATCGCATTAACACGCCGGCCGGTTCGGTTGTTTACATGACAGATAACGAGCCGTTCGAACAGCTCGATGTGCAGTTGCGAAATCGCGGTATAGGAAACACTGCGCGTAAATTCAGATCACCGGCAGAAGAACGCGCTGAGCTCATCGAATTTTTGCGGGGAGCCGATCTGCTCATTCTCGACGCGCAGTACACCGACGAGGAATATCAACGGCACATCGGCTGGGGACACGGCTCGATCAGCAGCGTGGTCTCACTCGCAGCCGACGCGGATGCAAAACGGCTAGTGTTATTTCATCATGATCCGAATCACGACGACGAGATGGTAGACAAGATCGTGGACAAGGCGCGGATGCAGATCGCGCAGTTGGGCAAGTCAATAGCGGTGGAAGGCGCGCGCGAAGGTAGCGAATTGATTTTGAGCTGAGAACTTTGACTGTAAGGGCGTCAAAACACGCGACGAGGGTGTCAGGCGCTACCAGAGCGACACGCTTGAAAGGAGCATAATTTAGAGGTTACTTTTCCTTTCGATTGCCTCGTGGTGTAACGGTAGCACCAGAGATTCTGGATCTCTTTGTCTAGGTTCGAATCCTAGCGAGGCAGCCAGGATAATCAGCGAGCTTGTCGCCGAATTTGTCCGAAGTAGAATGGGGCCGGCGCCTGGGATTGCCACAATCACACTTATGGCAGACGAACTTAATCAATTAAGGAATGAGGTAGCGCGGCTGCGACGCGAACTCGACCATGTTTTACGC
>DATAOU010000325.1:0-11713 GCA_036265575.1 Pyrinomonadaceae bacterium | reverse complement strand
CTTGAACTCGGTTCTTTTTGGGTTGGCCTTGATGTGGTTGGGACCGGCCGCCGCTGACGTGCACGACATTGCCGGTCCTAATTTAAGGGGACTGGGCATCGGCATCTATTTTTCAACCGTGAATATTTTCGCCTATGGCATTGGCTCGCCGTTGATTGGAAAAATCAGCGACAAGCTAGGTGTCGCGGTCCAGCCAGGTGTGATGCGGTATTCGCTGTTGGTATGTCCCATTGCCT
This sequence comes from Pyrinomonadaceae bacterium, assembly GCA_036265575.1. Classification (GTDB taxonomy): domain Bacteria; phylum Acidobacteriota; class Blastocatellia; order Pyrinomonadales; family Pyrinomonadaceae; genus PSRF01. Next base: position 11,477 of record DATAOU010000325.1, on the reverse strand, counting down.
GCGTGCTGAGCGCGTTGTTGTTGTGGCGGGGCAGCCGCGCGCTGCAGTTGCAAAGAAATGCGGAAGCGGCTGATGTGTAATGTTGCGGAAGGCGTGGCGCAAAAGGTTCGATGTTGCGGTTGGCGCGGAGCGATCTCATTAGCACTGCGGCTTTAGCCCGGTGACCCGGCCCAAGATTCGAGACCTTGAACCGTTTCAACGGTTTTTTGGTCTCGCGATAAGCCGTTAAAACGGTTAGACATTGCAGCACTTCTGTATCACCGCGCTAAAGCCACGGTGCTAATGAGATCGCTCCGCGCGATAACCGTTGCTGGACTCCTGGTGAACGGCATCAGCCGCCCCAAGTACTATGAGAGTTTCTTTGCCGAAGCAATAGAAAAACCGCGAGCACTGTTAGCAGTTAGCCGAATCCGGCAACTTCCCCGCAATGCTCGCGGTTTATTAACCGCTGATACGCAGTTTGCTTTTAGTTACCGCCGGGAGCTACCAGTTTCCCGTCCGCATCATAAACTTCAACCGTTCCGTACTTGGCGAGAATCGTGCGTGTTTTCCCGGCATCGCCGACGGCCACGATTTGCAGGTGGTTCAAATCAAGGTACTGCTGCGCCACCCTTTGAACATCATCGACAGTAACCGCCGCAACTTTTTGCGGATATGTATCCCAGTAGTCGGCCGGCAGATCGTAAATCTTTTGCGTGATGATGTTTTGCAAGAGACTTTGCGGTTGCTCGAGCGAGAGCGCAAAGTTGCCGATAATCGCGCGCTTGGCGTTTTCCAGTTCGTCAGCGGTAGCTTTCTCGTCGCGCAGACGTTTCAACTCGTACATGAACTCCTTCATCGCACCCTCGGTGACGTCAGTCCGGACTTCTGAACTGGAAAGCCAGATGCCGCGGAATTTGGAGCCGTTGAAGTTACTGTAGGCGCCGTAGGTATACCCTTTGTCTTCGCGTAGATTCATAAATAAGCGGGCCGCGGGACCACCACCCAAAATCCTGTCAGCAAGCAACAGGGAGAAGTAATCCGGATTGGTGCGCTCGATTCCCAAAGTTCCCAGTTGGAGCACTGTCTGCACTGAGCCGGGGCGATCGATTAGAAAGATTCGTGAGGCCGCCTGCGAGGGCGCTGACGGAATCGTCGTCGCGGGCACATCCGCCTTTTGCCAATCGCCAAAAGCCTGTTGAATTTTCGGCAACACTTCTTTCAAAGTTACGTCGCCGACAATAGCGAGGATCGCATTGTTGGGCCGGTAATAGGTTGAATGAAACTCAGCCAGGTCTTTTGACGACAACTTCTTGATTGAACTAGCCGGCGGTGTAATAAACGCTGCCGGATGTTCGCCGTAGATTGCGCGGCTGAACTGTTCCTGGGCGAGAAACTGCGGACTGGAACGCTGAAACTGTAACTGCGCGAGCGTCCGCGATTTGTATTTTTCTACCTCGCTGGCAGGAAAAGTTGGATTGCGCACAACGTCTGCAAAAATGTCGAGTGTCTGGTCCAGGTTCTCAATCAAACCCGATGTGCTAACAGTGCTGGTCAGCGTCGACAAGCCCGAACCGCTCGCGATTGTTCCACCAAGCGAATCAATCTGTTCGGCAATATCTTTGCTCGAACGTTTGGTGGTTCCGTCTCGGAGCAAAGCCGCCGTGAAGCTCGCCAGCCCGCGATAGTTAGCGTTGTCAGCCAAGCCGCCGCTCAATATCACCATTTGCATGTTAAAGGTCGGCACCTTGTGACTTTCGAGTACGACGACTCTCAAGCCATTTGAAAGCGTGGCTTCCTGCGCTTTCGGCAGATTAACCTTCAAGAGTTTTTTGTTGACTGGCGCCTTCCCCTTGATCACTGCGCCCTTTGTAGTTTGCGCTACAGGACTGGTAGTAGGGCCCTGGCCCATACCCACCACTGCAACCGAAACCAGGAGCGCGGCGAGCAGAAACGCGCCAAAAAATTTCCGAGCATTCTTATTCATTATTTTCATTGCTAATCTCCTTACTGGCCCGATGCCGGTGCAGCGCCCTTAGCTTTTGCCTTAGGCATCGTTATTACTACAGTACGGTTGGTTTCGCGCAGGTACTTGTTCGCAACGCGCTGCACGTCTTCCTTTGTAACCGCATTGACCTTGTCCAACCTGGTATTAATCAGACTGGGATCGTTGTAGTAAATAGCGTACTGGCTAAGACTGATGGCGCGCGAAAGCGAGCTTTGCAAGCCATTGATGAAGGCGCGTCGCGTGGTATTTTTAGCTTTCTGCAGTTCCCAATCGGCGATCGGTTCCCGCTTGATTCGCTCAATTTCCTGGTAAATGTTGGCTTCGACATCGGCCACTTTAACGCCCGGCTTTACCGTTGCCGAAACATAGAGCGCTCCTGGTCCGCGCTTCTCATCGACAAAGCCAAAGACTCCGGTGACCTCTTCCTTTTCTTTCACTAACTTTTGATAAAGACGAGAACTCTGCCCGCCCTGCAGTGCATTTGAGAGGACCTGCAAAGCATAAAAGTCTGCGGTGTTTCCCGGGACAGCTTTGAAGGCGAGGTCAAGACGCGGCGACCGCGCGAGCACGTCATCGAGGGTAGCGCGACGTTCTGCCGTTTGTTCCGGCTCAGTCATGTCGACGGCCGGTGGACTTGGTTGCCGTGGGATGCGCTCGAAATTTTTCTTGATGCGGTTAATGGCATCCTTGGTATTAAAGTCTCCCACCAGCGTGAGAACAGCATTGTTCGGCGCGTAATAGGTCTTGAAAAACTGGGCCACATCCTCGACGGTGGCTGCGTTCAAATCTTCCATCGATCCGATGACCGTGTGCTTGTAAGCGAAATTGTCGTAGAGCAAGGCCTGCTGTTTTTCATCACTCTGCCCGTACGGTTGGTTGTCGACGCCCAGGCGCCGTTCTTCCTGGACCGCATTTCGCTGGTTATCAAGATTTTCCTTGGTGATGGCGAGACTGCGCATACGGTCAGCTTCCAGAAACAATGCCATGTCAAGCTGGTTTGCCGGCAGCGCTTCGAAATAGACTGTTCGGTCTTCGCTCGTGGTGCCATTCATGGTCCCACCGTTATTGAAAACGAGAACAAAATGCTCGCCGGTGCCGACGTTCTCGGAACCCTTGAACATCATGTGCTCAAAGAGATGCGCAAAGCCGGTGCGGCCCTGGCGCTCGTCCCGTGAACCAACGTTGTAATTGACGGCGACAGCAATTACCGGTGCGCTGTGGTCTTCAACCGTGATCACCCGCAGGCCGTTCTTTAGTGTCGTTTCTTTGTAATCAACTCTAATATTTTTCGTTTGCGCCGGTGCTTGCTGCACCGCAAAGGCGCAAACCAACAAAAGCACCCACACCTTCAGGGCATGTTTCATAAGAGCCACTCCTTCATCGCATTTTTAGATCAGTTGGTGTCCCGTTACATGCTTCGCGGTGCGACTTTGAAGCCCGAACATCTTTGTCATCGAGAAAACACTGCCATCTTTTAGCCGGTCAGGAAGCACTAAAAGCTTCAAAGGGCGATGCAGGTTCTCGGAATCAAGACGCTCGCCGTAACGGAATGCCTCGACTTTAGGCAGCAAAATAAGGGCTGTCAAGTTGAGGCGGGCGAGGGTACTCTGCCGTTTAGAGTACAAGCTTTACCTTGAGGTGGGCACCCAGACCAGCAGCCTAACGGCTGGACTCTGAACTGGTAGCTTCAACACGCCTGCGGCCAGCCAACCGCGCGCAACTTCCTACCATCCAAAACCCGACGCAGAAAAGCTGCTTCGATTGGTTTCGGACCCGCGGGCTACAGGACCCACACGGAAGCCCGAAGACAGGAGCCGGAGTGCTGTGCCGTCAGAAGACCGTGGCTGTATAATTCGAAAATCATCCAAATCAAAATAGAGACGCTAATGAAGACATTCAGGCCCATCTTTCCCCAACTCTTTTTAACCCTGTCCGCGATTCTTGTTTTTGCTCTGACAGCGGCCGCACAGCAACCCGGCACGCCGCCAGTTAACCGTTATGATGTGACGAACTATCGCGTTGAGGCACAGTTGATTCCGGAGCAACACATGTTGCGCGCCGGCGCCGACATCACTTTGATTCCTCTGGATGCGACGCGGTCGTTGGTTTTCGAGCTTAACGGCTCGCTCAAAGTGGAAAGCATCGATCGCAATGGGCAAGCGTTGACATACGTTCAGGACGCGGTCGGCGTCGGTTCACTTGGGCCAAGCGTGCGTGTCGATCTGGGCCAGGTGGTGCCGGCCAACCAACCGGTTACCTTGCGCTTTCGTTGGAGCGGCGCGCTGGTATCGCCCGAAGGCGGACCACTCGCCACCAAGCGGCTGGCTTATGTTGGGCCGGAAGGTTCTTACTTGCTTTATGCGTCCCGCTGGTTCCCCTTCCACGACTATGCGGCAGACCGCGCCACTTCTGATATCACCTTGATCGTTCCCACGGGCCTGCAGGTTGCCGGCACCAGCGACGATGCTGTGACGGCCCAACCATCGCCGAAAGAAGGCGCCACCCGCTATCGCTTTGTTCATCGTCAACCGGTGCTAATTGGAAACTTCGCGGCCGGGCAATACATAAACCGCAATCTTCGCTTCGGCAATTACGAGATTCAGTTCTACGCCAAACCGGGCAGTGAAGGGCGTATCAATAGTTATGCCGAGTTGATGGGCCAGGTGCTGGAGTTCTATTCGAAACAATACGGGATGCCGCTCTTTGGCAATCGCCTGGTAGTGGCGCAGATTGACGACGAAAGTTTGGATACTTACTCGGGACCGGGAATCATGTTTCTGGCTTCGAGGTTATTCGACACGACGCGAGCTTTGCCGGAAGAGAAACTGGAACGCGAAGTTGCCTATCAGTGGTGGGGACAAACGGTCGGCTTAAAGTCGTTTGACGATGCCTGGATTTCGCAGGGGCTGGCTGAGTGGAGTTCATTTGCGTTTCGTGAATCCACCCTAAGTGGCGGCGCACTGGAAGCGGCACAACGCGAGCAACAGGAACGGGCGCTGACTTTCGAACAAACGGCTTCCATCGCACGCGCCCCGAGTGCGCTGGACGATCAATCCGCCGCCTACCAGTCGATAGTTTTTCATAAAGGCGCGATGGTCTTTCGTATGCTGCGCGAAGTGCTGGGCAAGGATAAATTCGATCTGCTCTTGCATAACTTTCTCGAACAGTATCGCGGGAAGAACGCGTCCATCGACGATTTTGAGCATCTGACCACGCAAGTTGCCTCGCAAAACATGCGTTATTTCTTCGCCCAATGGGTCGAAGGCACGGGCGTTCCTGAATTCACCGTCGATTACCAAATCATTCGCACGCGCGCCGGTAAATTCCGCACGCGCGGCACCGTCAAACAAACGTTGGAAAACCTGCGCATGCCGGTGCAATTGATGCTGCGTTCGGAAGGCGACACGCAAACAATCCTCACCACCATTGAAGGGCGCAGCGAGGATTTTGATTTCGAGTCGAACGGTCAGCCTATCGAAGTGATCGTCGATCCAAACTACAAAATTCTCCGCATGTCCGATGATTTGCGCATTTCGATTATCGCGCGCCGCGGTATCGAGCTGATGAAGGAAGGCCAGTACGCGGAAGCGCAACAACAGTTTGAGGCGGCGCTGAAACTGGACCGGTCGAATTCCTGGGTCTACTACAATCTGGGACTGCTTTACCTGGAACAGCGCAACTGGCAGCTCGCACTCGATAATTTTGAAGCTTCGCTGAACGGCACCATCAAGCCTTCGTGGATCGAGGTATGGGCGCACATTAAGAAGGGCAACGCTTACGACGCTAAAGGCGAACGTAATCGCGCCGTGGCTGAATACAACAAGGCTGTGCAGTCTGGAATCAACTACGACAACGCGATGGCCATAGCTAAAAAGTTTTTGGCTACGCCGTATGATCCAAAGGCGGCGCAGTCAGCAGAGTTGTTGTCGCCAGGGAATTGAGTTAGACCACAGTCAAATTCACTTGACTCCGTCGGGGTTCTGTATTCATCGATCCACAACACGCCCTTGGACACGACGATCTCATGTAGTCACAAACCAAAGGAGCCAAATCATGAGCACTCCCCAAAAGAAAGTGAATCCGATACCCGCGGACTACGCAGGCATAACGCCGTACTTGTCAGTGAAGGGTGCGGCTGATGCTATCGAGTTTTACAAGAAGGCCTTCGGCGCCACTGAGCTGATGCGTCTGCCCGGTCCGAATGGAACGTTAGGCCATGCCGAAATCAAGATCGGCAATGCCCTGGTTATGCTGGCCGACGAATTCCCCGAGTATGGCAACCTTAGCCCAAAGACTCTTGGCGGCTCAGCAGTGCGCCTGCATATGTATGTTGAAGACGTGGACGCTTTCTTTGAAAAAGCGGTAGCAGCCGGCGCGAAGGTTTTGATTCCAGTTGCGGATCAGTTCTATGGCGATCGTTCGGGACGGCTCGAGGATCCGTTTGGACATGTCTGGCTGGTGTCGACCCACGTCGAAGACGTCGAGCCTGGAGAGATGGAGCGGCGCATGAAAGAGTTTTCAAAATCGTAAATTGTAAATCGTGAATCGTAAATAGATGAATGGGCACGAACCGTACGATGCGGTCGATGGAACCGTTTTTCTATTTACGATTTACGATTCACGATTCACGGCCCTTTAGGCACATACGTCAGCCAGAAGTAAATTGCCTGGCCCACGCCAATAAAGAACCCAATAACCGCGCCGAACAACTCAATAGTTTTCAAGTGATGTTGCGCTACCGATAAGACCAGTACTTCCAGCTTCTCGATGGGATAGTCTGACACCTTTTTCCGCACCAGCCCGCCCACATCAAATTCAGCGATTGCATTCGGCAGGCGTTCACGCGCCGCAGTGGTGATTCTTTCCACCAGCGCCGTGCCGGCCCGCTTCATTGAATGCTCAGAAACGTGGTCGCCGAGTCTGCCAATAGGAGATATCAGCAACCGCTCGATCTGCGAACTGAGGATCAGGTTGATCGTTTGTGCCGTATCGTGGCGCGCCAACAAGCCCAGCAGACTCCGAGTTAGAAATTCCTTAGCGCGGCCGATTGCGTCCGGGTCAAGTTGCGTCAAGGCCTCGCGCAATGTCTGGGTCCGCAACTGGCTGAAGGCGTCATTAAAGTAATTGGAAACGGATGCTGCCAGTTCCTCGCTCTTCGCCATTTCCACAATCCGTTTGGTGATTTGTTCTTTGATAGAGTCGAACTTTTCCGTTTCGATCTGGCCGAGCAAGACATTCAACGGTCGCGCCAATACATTGTCCACCGTCGCATTCAAAAACGCTTCAGCTTCCTGCTCAAAAGCCGGCCCGCGCAAGTATTCTTCAATTCTTGTCGGCAAAGTCTTGTTGACCAGCTCATCAACTTCGCGATGAATACGTTCGCGCGAGATAAAGATTTTCTTGATTAGCGAAAGTTGCTCGTAATAATCGTCTACCTCGCGTTTGATCAGCGCGCCGATTTGTTTACGAGTGTTCTGACTAGTGGCGATGTCGGCGAGATGATGGACGATGGGCGGGACCTGGCTGTCAATGCGCTCTTTCAGAAAAGCGACAGTTTCCGGAGTAAACGTCTCTGCCAGAGTCTCGGTGCTGTTTGCCAGATCGTCGAGACGGCCCGAAACAAACTCAGCGATCTTTCGTTCAAATGCTTCTTCGTTGACCAGCCGCGTAAAGCGAGCCTGGGCAAAGCCTGCAATCTCGTGAAACACATCTTCACTCAACGTGTTTTCAATTCGGCGTTCGAGCAATTCATCTACCTGGTGATTGACAAAGCGCCCAATCGCCGCCGCCGTCTCTTCGCTTTTCAACATCGCCGCGATGTAGTCCGCCAGCCGGTATTGCAATGCGGAGATAGTGTCGAGGATGGGCGCACGCACCTGGGCCGGCAACGCGTCGATGAATGACGGATACACTGTGGACAGCAACTCGCCGGTGTAGACGCCGACAAAGTCTTCGACCTTGCGCTCGAAGAAACTTGTTTCAAATAACGCATCAAAAACGGTTTCCTGCGAAACCAGTTCGTTGCCCACCGCGTTGCCGATCGACTGCGCCAATTTTTCGCGATGGCGCGGGATCATGCCCTGGGGCCAGATCGTGATGCCGAAAAGTTTTACCGGATGGTAAGGATGAAACAGCATCCAAATCGCCAGCCAAGCCGCGCCGTAGCCATGAATGGTGGCAATGACGACGATGGCGACCGAGATTAGAAGTTTGAAAGTAAATGGATCCACGATTCGTCAATCGTAAATCGTGAATCGTGAATAGTAAAACTGCCGTAAATCGTGAATCGTAAATCGTGAATAGCAACGACGATAAGGCCGCGGATAAGGGCAGCTGGGAATAAATCCCAAAAGCCAAGGCAAAAGAGAGCTTTCCGTCCCAACCAGCCGCCCTTCTATTTACGGTTTAGGATTGACGAGCGTGCGGGAACGCAGAGGAAACGGATCTGAACAAAGCAAAGCGTCGACCGCCTTTGGCTGATCTATTTACGATTACGATTCACGATTTACGGCTCGGTGGGATGGCCGGCATTGATCCAGGCACTGGTGCCGCCGGTGACGTTCAGTAGGTTCGCGAAGCCATTTTGCTGGAGTATGCTCGAAGCTGCGCTTGAGCGGTATCCGCCCGCACAAATCACGGCCGTTTGTTTATGCGGATCGAGCGGCAAATTGTTGAGGGTTTGGGTAAGCGTTGCTAGCGGCGCATGAAGCGCACGCGGTACGTGGCCACTGGCATATTCCGGCGGACGGCGCACATCGAGGATCTGCAGCGAAGGTTTTTCTGAAACCAGATTGCTTAACTCGTCGACTGAAATTTGCGGCACTGTCGCGATTTCAAATCCCGACCGCACCCATTCCTCTATACCGCCGGCGAGGTAGCCTTTCACGTTCTCGATACCTACCCTCGCGAGGCGAGTTTGTGCTTCAGAAACTTGCGATTCTGAATCAGCCACGATGACGATGGGCGCTGTTAACGGAATCAGTGTGCCGGCCCACATGGCAAACTGCCCGCCCAGACCAATGTTCAATGAGCCCGGCACATGACCGGCGCCAAACTCTCCAGCCGTACGCACATCTAGAATGACGTAAGGCAAATGCTCCGTTTGCGAACCACCTAGAACCAAACTGTTGCTTTGCGGCGTTAGGGTCTGGACCTGTTCTGCCGATAACGGTTCCGGCTTGATGAGTTGACTCAAAACTTCCGCGCCGGTGCGATTGATCTCCGCATCCTGGGGAAAGTAAGCGGGAGCTTCGGGCAGATCAACCGTCATCATGCGCACGAATTCATCTTTCGCCATTGGCTTGAGCGCGTAGTTGAACTTTCGCTGCTCGCCTATGGTCGACGATCGCTCCTGCGACATGTTCTTGCCGCACATCGAACCGGCGCCGTGTGCCGGATAGACTTCCACGTCGTCGGCAAGCTGTAAAAGCTTTTCGTGCAACGTGTCGTACATCATTCCCGCCATCATTTGCGATGTGTAGCCCTTGCCGCCGGCAAGATCAGGACGGCCCACGTCGCCAATAAACAAAGTATCCCCCGTCAAAATCTTTTGCGGTTGATTGGATACTTCCGTGTCAGTTACCAAAACGCAAATGCTTTCCGGCGTGTGGCCGGGAGTTTCCATTATTCGCAAAATTATTTTTCCGAGCTTTAATTCCTCACCGTCTTTGACCGCGCGATGTTTGAAGGTGGCGTCAGCCGTTCTGCTAATAACAATCTCAGCGCCGGTGCGCTCGGACAGTTCGAGATGGCCGCTGACAAAATCGGCGTGCAGGTGTGTTTCGATAATGTATCTGATTTTGAATCCCTGCGCGGCCGCTTCGTTGATGTATTCATCCACGTCGCGTTGCGGGTCGACAACCGCGGCCTCGCCTTCCGAACCGATGAGGTACGAAGCGTGTGCCAGACAGCCAAGATAGAATTGCTTGAAATACATAGATGTTCTGCAGCGTGCGGAGCTTTGCCTCAGTCTAATACCAGACTAACCCCCGTAAAGCAATATTGCAGCCCGGCTGAAGTTGTACAGGCTCGCCATCTTGAAATGTTTGTCCCAACCACGACACGCATCCGTGATGTTGTCAGCCCAAACTGAAGTTCTTCAAGAAATTCTATTTTCAATGAGGGAAGTTAAATGACGGATACACAGACACGCACCGAAAGCCTGCAAAAATTGCGAGACATGGTCAAAGACATCGATTTTTGCATGTTGACGACGATTGACGAAAACGGCGACCTGCATAGTCGCCCCATGTCGTCTAATGGAGAGATAGATCCGAACGGAGACCTTTGGTTTTTTACCGGTGTTTCTTCGCACAAGGTGAGCGAGGTCGGCCACTCGCCAAAAGTTAACGTCAGTTTTGCCGATCCGAAAAACCAGCACTACATTTCGATCACCGGAGTAGCGGAACTCGTGCGCGACCGGCAAAAGATCGAAGAACTGTGGAAACCGGAATTTAAGATGTGGTTTCCGGAAGGCAAGGACGATCCGGAGATCGCGTTGTTGCGAATCAGTCTTGAAAAGGCTGAGTACTGGGACAGCCCTTCGAGCACGGTGGGTTATGCGTTGAGTTTTGTTTCCTCGCTGGTGACTGGAAAACAACCTGACTTCGGCGAGAACAAGAAGTTGGATTTCAACTAGCCCCCGGCCGGTTTTTCCTCCCATCAACCGAGTCGATATTACGTGCGATATGCCCGAAGGACCGGAGGTTCGCAAATACGCTGACGCGCTCGACGAAGTATTAAGCGGGCGAATTATCAAATCGGTGGAAGCGCGCACGCGTGAGGCGCGCGCCTGGCTGCAAGTTAATGAAAGCCGTTTGGTGGGTCGCAAAGTTGAGCGCGTCATTTCCCACGGCAAACACCTAATCGGCTACATCGAAGGGAAGTTTTTCTTTCACTCTCACCTGATGATGTGGGGCCGTTGGCAAACGTTTGCACCACTCGCTCCCGCGAACAAGAAGCGACAAAAGTCCACGATAGTCGAATTGCCTGAGAAGGATCGTCGTGAGCGCGCGCGCATCGTGGTCGAAGGTGGGGCGGCGATTCTTATGTCCGCCCCCATCTTCAACGTTGGTGAAGGTGATCCTTACGAACGAATTGAAATACTGCCGACGCTGGGGCCGGACGCGCTGCCTTACGATCGAGCATTCGCGGGACGAGAGTTTCAACGCCGCCTGCTCTTGCCAGAAAACGAGCAGGTCACTATCGGCGCGGCATTGTTGGACCAGCGCATAGTTGCCGGGTTAGGAAACTATTTGCGTGCGGAAGTTCTGTTCGCTTGTAGATTGGATCCCTGGCGCAGGGTTGCCGATCTTACCGATCAAAATTTGAGTTGTTTGCTTAGAACTGTTCCGCGGTTGGCGCGTGCCGCTTACAGGCGAGGAGCAACTGCGGGCAACAAAGACCGGGAAAGAATGGCCGCGGATCCGTCTCTTGTGTATCAGCCGGGAAGAGAATACGGCACGCGGCACCTCGTTTTTCGTCGCACTAA
>DATAOU010000324.1:0-11749 GCA_036265575.1 Pyrinomonadaceae bacterium | reverse complement strand
TGGCAGACCAAAGCGGCGCCGGGCCGCCGCACTCCAAGGAGTTGACGCTAAATGACAGCGAGTAGCGACAGCACTGCGGTAAGAGCAGGCGAGGAGTTGGACCTCGCGGCGCTGGGTCGTTATCTGCGTGAGCAGCTCCCGCAACCCCCACACACTGAAGTCGAAATCGAACAATTCCCAGGCGGGCATTCAAATCTCACGTATCTGATTCGTTACGGTGATCAGGAATTCGTGCTGCGCCGGCCACCAGTTGGTCCAGTCGCGCCAACGGCTCATGACATGCCGCGCGAGTACAGGCTGCTCTCGGTTATCAATCCGCATTTTTCACTCGCCCCGAAACCGGTTCTGCTTTGCGAAGACATATCCGTGATCGGCGTGCCTTTCTATTTAATGGAACGGCGGCGTGGTTTCATTGTGCGTTTCAAAGTGCCGGAACAAATTGGCGAGAACCTAAAATTGCGCAAGCAGCTTAGCGAGTCAGTGGTGGACACTCTGGTCGCTCTTCACGCCGTCGACATTCAAGCAACAGGCATTGTAAACATCGGCAAACCGGAAGGGCTGGTAGCCCGGCAAGTACACGGTTGGGCAAAACGTTGGCACGGTTCCCGCACAGGCGAACTCGTCGAGATGGACCGGGTGATCCAATGGCTTGTCGATCGCATTCCGCCTGAGTCGGCAAATGCGACTATTGTTCATAACGATTTCAAACTCGACAACATCATGCTGGCGGAAAGCGATCCCACTCGCGTAGTCGCAGTGCTTGACTGGGAGATGTGCACTGTCGGCGATCCGCTTATCGACGTGGGACTGCTGCTGACGTATTGGACCATGCAGGGAATGAAAGCTAATGGGACAGCGCCGGCTCGCAACAGTTCGTTGCGGGCGATAACCAATGGACCAGGGTGGCTGAGGCGCGAGGAAATAATTGAGCGATATGCAGCCAGGACCGGTCGCGATCTTTCCCGCATTATATTTTACGAAACGTTTGCCCGGTTCAAAGTTGCAGTCGTCATTCAGCAAATCTATTTCCGGTACGTGCAGGGACAGACCCGCGACGAGCGCTTCCGTAATTTTGATGTCCTGGTGAGCGAGCTGGTGCACGAAGCACTCGCGCTGACCCAGCAATCAGGTGCTCAATCGTAAGGACCGGCAGTTCAGAGTCCAACCTTTAGGTTGTTTGGTTATGACAGCGGCAAGCTGAAGCTTGTACTCTAACCTGATTGAGCTGAGGCGTGAAGTTCAGAGTCCAACCCTTTACGTTGTTTCGTTACGACAGCGGCAAGCTGAAGCTTGTACTCTGAACTGCTTGAATTTTGAAATGATCGAGTTGCCAAAATTGATTCCCAAAATTGTGACCTTTGATTCGCTGCCCTCGACAAACCTCGAGGCCGCTAGACGCGCGGCTGAAGGTGCGCCTGAAGGTTTGTGCGTGGTCGCCGGTGAACAGACCGCCGGTCGTGGGCGCAGGCAGCGCCAGTGGATTTCGCCAAGCGGAGCCGGGCTGTATTTCAGTATCATCCTACGCCCACAATTTGATCAGAACTTGTGGCCGTTACTCACTTTAATGGCCGCTGTTGCTGCGCACGATGCTTTACGCACTGCGTATTCGTTGGAGACAGACATCAAGTGGCCCAATGACGTTCTGGCAAACGAGAAAAAACTCTGCGGAATTCTGGCAGAAACTATAGAGACTCCTGCGGGCCGAGCAGTCGTCATTGGCGTAGGGATCAATCTGACACAAGATGCGTTTCCTCCTGCACTTGATGCAATTGCCACGTCCGTCGAGGCAGCGACAGGATTAAAGCCGGAGTTACCAGGCATACTGGAAGCATTGGTCGGCGAACTGGCAACACATTACGATGTTCTCAGTCGACCGGATGGTAGTGCGGAGATTATTCGCAGTTGGTGCTCACGTTCATCTTATTGCGAAGGCAAGCTCATCCGCGTCACCGATGACAATGAAACCCTGGTTGGCACAACTCGCGGACTTGAATGCGACGGCGCATTACGTGTAGAAACAGATGACGGCAAAATTCGAATCATGCGGGCAGGCGATGTCTCCAGTGTTCGACCGCACTAAATGATCAAGCGCAAACGAATCTTAATAACTACGTTTGGATCGTACGGCGACATGCATCCCTACATGGCGATCGCCGCGGAGTTACGCGCGCGTGGTCACCAGCCGGTAATTGCCACCAGCGAACTGTATCGCGAGAAAATCGGGACAGCTGGTTTTGAATTCGTCCCTGTGCGTCCGCATATCGCGCCCCCTCAGGAGCAGGACGCCGAGATGATGAACAAAGTGATGAACCCGCGGACAGGAAGCGGTTTCCTCTTAAACGAGATGCTGTTTCCTTATGTGCGCGAGGCGTATCAGGATTTGCTGGCGGCGGTTGACGGCGCAGATCTTTTATTAACGCACCCGATTTCTTTTGCTGGTCCTCTGGTCGCTCAAAGGACGGGTATTCCCTGGGTCTCGTCAGTGCTGGCGCCGGCGTCTTTCATGTCCGCTTACGATCCGCCGATGCCTCCATTCTGGCCCTGGATGCGGCACGTGGGATTGTTCGGACCTCGCGCGACAAGCGCGTTCTTTAAGCAGGTCACAAAGGTCTACAACAACAATTCTTACCATCAGTTCCGCAAGGAACTCGGTTTACCCAATCGTGGCAATCCAGTTTTCGAAGGACAGCATTCACCCACATTGGCGCTCGCTCTCTTTTCAAAACTTTTTGCGCAACCGCAACCGGATTGGCCGCCGCAAGCCCGAGTCACAGGGTTTGCCTTCTACGATGACGGAAGTGAGCTTGAGGTGCCGGCGGAGCTAACCAGGTTTCTCGACGAAGGTGAAGCTCCTATTGTTTTCACGCTCGGTACCTCGGCAGTCTGGGTTGCACAAGACTTTTTTCGTGAGAGCATTGCAGCCGCTAAGCAGCTGGGGCGACGCGCAGTCTTGCTGATCGGCGATGAGCGCAATAGGTTGGATGCCCTGCCGCCGGGAATGATCGCCGTTAATTATGCGCCGTTCGCAGCACTGCTACCACGTGCCTGTGCGATGGTGCATCACGGCGGAGTCGGAACAACGTCTGAAGGATTGCGTGCCGGCATTCCGACCCTGATTGTGCCGTTCGCATTCGATCAACCTGACAATGCAGCTCATGCCGCGCGTTTAGGTGCAAGCCGCACCCTGCCGCGCACAAAGTATCGAGCAGCGCGCGCTGCGAGGGAACTCGACATTCTTTTAACCAAGGCTGACTATAAAATTAGAGCGAACGAAATCGGTCAATCGCTGCGACAGGAAAACGGCGCCAGCGCCGCTTGTGATCTCATTGAAGAAGTCCTGGCCAAACAACAGGACGTCGCGCTACCGACGGTTGAGGAACCCGCTTATGCTTCTGGTGATTGACGCCGGCAACACGAACACTTCGTTGGGAGTGTTCAATAAAACGGAACTCGTGGGCCACTGGCGCTTGACCACGGCGCGTTCCCGAACGGTGGACGAGTATGGAGTGCACGCCAGGAACCTGTTCGAATTAGCCGGCCTGGACTTTAAGGCTATCGGTGCGATTGCGATTGCTTCTGTAGTTCCGCCGCTGAACTACACCCTGAAGACAATGGCCGAGACTTATTTTCACCTGACGCCGTTTTTTATCGATCATTCCGTTGACACCGGCCTGCCGATTCTTTATGAACCTGCGAGCGATGTTGGCGCCGATCGAATCGTCGATGCGGTTGCCGCGGTTGCGAAATATGGTGCGCCGTGCATTGTGGTTGATTTCGGAACGGCAACGACGTTCAATGCAATCAACGCAAGAGGCGAGTACATGGGCGGAGTGATCACGCCGGGCATCATGATTTCTTCCGAGGCCCTTTTCGAGCGCACGGCAAAACTGCCGCGCGTGGATATCAGGCGGCCGAGCACGGTGATTGGTTCTTCGACTATTGCGGCGATGCAGTCCGGCCTTTACCACGGCTTCGTGGGACTAGTAGATGGCGTGCTCAAGAAAATGATCGAAGAGATCGGCGCCGCGCCGCGAGCGCCAAGAGTGATTGCCACTGGTGGCCTGGCTTCGCTGATTGCGACCGGTTCGGAGTTTATCGAACTGGTTGACGAGACTTTGACCCTGGAAGGTTTGCGGCTGATCTACGAACGAACCCATCCGGCTATTACTAATTGAATTATTTTAACTACTTCACAGAAATCGAAGATGCGTTTGTCCGTCGCCGGGGTAAGCATCTGCTGCTCAGTCCTATGGACTGGGCCCTGATCGAGAGTTGGAAAGAAATGAATGTGCCGCTGCATGTCGCGTTGCGGGGCATCGAAAAATCTTTCGACTCGTGGGAGTCAAAGCCGCGCAAGCGCAGCGTAAAAAGTCTGCTTTATTGTCAGGAAGAAGTTGAAGCCCAATATGCTGAATGGCGGGACGCGCATGTTGGTAGTGCTCCGGAAAGTGAGAGCGACCAGAGTGTCATTGACGCGCGCGAGACGCCCAGTCTGCCTTTTCCGCGAGCAGATATTCTCGAGCATTTGGAGCGTTGTCGATCTGGTTTGTCCGCCTCCGCGCTGAAACGGAGGCAAACTACTGCTGATGATCTGGTTGATGCATTGCAACGCGCCACGGACCAATTGGTGGAATTGCAGGACGATTTCGCGTCTGCAACTTTGCCGAATGCGCAGAAGCTGGAACAATCGCTCACCGGCGTGGAACGCATGCTGAGTGATGCAATTCTTTCCGTCGTCGTCTCGGAAGATCTTCAGGCCTTAACCAAAGAAGTGGAAAAGCAATTGAAGCCTTACCGCAAGCAAATGGAAGCGGCAGTTTACGCGCAGACAAAAGACAATCTTTTGCTAAAACGTTTGCGCGAAACTTTTGGCGTTCCGCGATTGAGCTTGTTTTATCTCTAGTCGTGAACTCCTGAATTTAAGAGAGCAGCGAAATACTGATGGGCCCCACCGACGTTCAGGACAAAAATCTGGTTGAGATCGAACGCCTGCTGCCGGGCGGATTCGGCTTGGCGCATGCCGAGGGCCTGACGCTGTTCGTTGCGCTCGCTGCGCCGGGCGATATTCTGCGCGTCAAGATCGAACGCAAGCGTGGCTCGGTTGGCTTTGCATCAATTGTTGAAATTGTTAAGCCGTCGCCCGTCCGTATCGAGCCGCCGTGCCCGTATTTTGGATTGTGCGGTGGCTGTGATTTTCAACAGCTTGAGTACGAATCGCAGCTCGCGGCAAAAGTTGACATCATTCGCGACTGCCTGCACCGCATTGCGCGCATAGAAACCCTGCCGGACATCGTCATGGTGCCTTCACCCGCCCAATGGCAGTATCGCTCCCGCGCGAACTGGCAATTCGATCCGAAAGCAAAGCGCCTGGGGTATTTCGCGCGCAACTCTCACGATGTTGTTGACGTGGAAGTTTGTGCCGTGCTCAGGCCGGAACTGCAGCACACCCTGGAACGTTTGCGCGAGCAGATGCGTGAAGGAACACTGTCAAAGAAGCTGACTGACATAGAGGCGGTTGCCGGCGACGAAGACGTTTCGCTTGCTTCCGCTACGACTCACTTTCGCTCGAAAGAAGTCAGCCGTCGCATTGGTAGCGAGACTTATTACTTCGGCGCCGAGGCCTTCTTTCAAATCAACCATGAGTTGTTGGAGTTATTGCTGGGGGAAGCGATCGGGACCGAGAAGGGGAAGATGGCAATCGATCTCTATGCAGGAGTAGGGTTGTTCACACTGCCACTCGCGCGGCGATTTAACAAAGTCACGGCAGTAGAGGGAAACTCGCGCGCGGTAGATTACGCCAAGCGGAACCTGGATGCAGCCGAACTCAACAACGTCGAGTTGGCAAATATGAGCGTGGCTGAGTGGTTGAAACACTGGCTTGGCTTTGAGCGACCCGAACTTTTATTGCTTGATCCGCCGCGCACGGGCGCCGAGAATGGTGTCATTGAAGGCATTCTGTCCGTGGCTCCGCAAAAAATTTGTTATGTTTCGTGCGACCCTGCCACGCTTTCACGCGACCTCAACAAGTTGCTTGACGGCGGTTATTCGCTGGACTCAATTGTTGGTTTTGATATGTTTCCGCAGACACATCACGTCGAGACTGTCGCTCAGTTAACTCATAGCGAGTTCTAATGCGCTGAGATTTATATCTTGGCTCGGCAATCACCCCGCCGCTTAAGCAAAACCCAAATTAATGACAATCCGCAGTTCTGCGGTTGTAGTCGCGGCCTATCCACTCGCGCAGCTTGCCTGTGCGTTTGCGCTCGGCATTCTCGCCGGCACGGTCGTTCCCACATACCACACATTGTCGCCGATCGTTGCCGGTTCATTGGTACGGTTTAGCTTGGCCTGGATTCTTATTCTCGGCGGCGCCCTGCTCTCAGTTAGTGCGCTTGCGGCTGTTCTTAAAGACAAGCTGCGATCCGCCACTCTACTGGTGTTGGTCGCTACTGCGTTGTTCGGCTGCGCCTTCGCAATGGTTGAGAAGAGCAGCGTCCCTTCTAATCAAATTCGGCGCCTCTTAGAAGCAGGAGTGATCCAGGTTGGCGAACCGATTGAATTAACTGGAGTGCTGGACCAAGAACCGGAACTGGCGCCGGACCGGATATTCCTCCCGCTAAGAATAAAACGGCTTAGAGTCGGGACCACCGAAATGCAAACGTCGGGCGTGGTCATGCTGTCCGCTCGCCTGCCACAAGAGGAAAGTGAACAGAATTTTGCCGCGCTCGATTTGCACTATGGTGCGTCGTTGCGGCTGATGACCAGGCTGGAGCGCGCCGATAGCTTTCGCAATCCCGGTGTGGCGTCGTTCAGCGAGTATATGGATCGGCAAGGTTATGACGCCACGGCAATCGTTAAGAGTCCGTTGTTGGTCGAGCGACTGGAGAACGAGCGCGTGTTCATGCCATTAGCATGGTTGTACGAATGGCGCAACAAAGTTCAAAAGGCCATCCATTCTCACTTTTCAAGCGAAACGGCCGGTGTGCTGGATGCAGCAATACTTGGCAACCGCTACTTCCTGTCACAATCAACTTCGGAACGCTTTCGCGAAGGCGGCACGTTTCATGTACTCGTAATCAGTGGACTGCACATAACGTTTCTGGGCGGAATTGTTTTTCTGATAGCCAGACGCTTCACCAGGAATCGCGGAATTCAATTCGGATTGTCGACGATCGTTCTATGGTCATATGCGCTCGCCGTTGGGGCTGAAGCTTCGGTTGTTCGGGCGGCGTTGATGTTTACAATCGTCGTGCTGGCGCCTTTAGTTTCGCGCCACGCGTCGTCATTGAATGCGCTCGGCGGCTCTGCCGTGGCGTTGCTTGCCTGGCGGCCCAGTGATTTGCTCGATCCTTCATTCCAACTAACATTCGCTTCAGTGGCGGCGATTGTGTTGTTGTCATGGCCGCTGTTGCAAAAACTATCGGCCATTGGTGCCTGGCGACCGACACGAGAGAGTCCTTATCCGCCGTTATGCCCGCAGTGGTTGCGAGGTTTGTGCGAAAGCTTGTTCTGGAGTGAACGGCAATGGCGATCAGACCTGGAGCAGACTAACTACAGTTACAAACTTTTCAAGAGACCGTCAGCCAGACACCTCGAGCGATTTCATTTGCAGCGACCATTGCGTTACGCCTTTTCGACGATTGTCGTCTCCGCAAGTGTGCAGTTGGTTTTGCTGCCACTGCTCATTGTTTATTTTCATCGCCTATCTTTTGCCTCGCTGCTATTGAATATCGGCGTCAGCTTAATGATGGCGGCAATGGCAATTGTCGCCGTGCTTGCCTTACTGCTGGCGCAAGTGAATGCGGAGATTGCTGGACCATTCATCAGCCTGGCGAATGGTCTCAATTGGTTGACGGTTCACAGCGTCGATCCCTTCGCGAAGGCGGGCATAGCTTCCATTCGTTTGCCGCAGTACAGCGGGTGGGCGAGCGTGATTTACGTTTTGTATTACCTGCCGTTAGCAGGTTTGGTGGAACGCCTCTGGCGCTGGCAGCCTTTGCGACTTTCAACTCCTCGGAAGCAATCACGATTGAATTTGTCTTTTGTCTTCATCGCAGCTCAGTTGTTCGTAGTTGCGTTAGTAGTTTTTCATCCCCGGAGCGCGCCGCCGCCGAACGGAAATCTTTACATTGATTTTCTGGACGTAGGGCAGGGCGATTCGGCGCTGGTGACGTTTCCAAATGGCGTGACCTTACTAGTGGATGGAGGCGGTCGACCTGGACCTTTTCGGAGCGCTACCGCCGCAGACGACGCTGAGGAGAAATTTGAACGTGACACGCGCAGTATTGGCGAATCAGTGGTTTCAGAGTTTCTTTGGCATCGGGGGCTCGACCGCGTTGATTATGTTTTGGCAACCCATGCCGATGCCGATCACATTGATGGCTTGAATGATATTGTTCGAAACTTTAAGGTGCGCGCCGCCTTCCTGGCGCGTACGCCGAAGCGGGACCCGGAGTTTGCGCGTTTTTCAGAAACTCTTTCCGCAGAACGAGTGCCCATGCAGATCATTGGCGGCGGCGACCAGTTGCGTTGTGGTGGCGTTACTATCGATGTTCTTTGGCCTCCCCCAGTGCAGAACGACGACCTGCCTTCGCAAAACAATGACTCTATCGTTCTTAAAGTGAGGTTGGGCCAACGCTCATTTCTCTTAACCGGAGATATTGAGGCACGCGCCGAGGAGACGTTAACACCTACGGCTGATGGTCTTCGCGCCGATGTTGTGAAGGTCCCGCATCACGGTAGTCGCACGTCTTCGACTGCAGTATTCATTGCTGCCACTCAGCCACGTTATGCAATTATTTCAGTTGGACAAACGTCGATTTTTGGGCACCCTCATTCTGACGTGGTTAAGCGCTGGGAAGCGGCCGGCGTCCAGTTATTGAGAACAGGGAACAGCGGTACGATCACCTTTACGACAAATGGAACAGACCTAAAATTGGAAACGTTTGTGCCGCCCAGGTGACCTATAGCTTCTCAGTGTCGTCGGGCGTATAGAGATCGATCTTTGTGCTGCCGGGTTTGTAAGTGTGAAGTACGCCGAGCGGGGGCGCATAAACGTGAATGGTAATGAGGTCTCGTTCGCTTACATCAGGATTGCCAAGCTGGTGAATGTCTGGAATATCTGAGCCGGTGACCGCTCCCGGAGCATATTCGCGCGCGGTTTGGTATTCGAGGCCCTTCTCTTCGTCGTAAGTGAAGGTCGTTTCCCATAACGGCCCTTCATGCACTTTAACGCCGCCGTGCGAGCCGTTGTGATCATGAATGGGCGTACGATGCCCGGGACGCCAGCAGAGTACTAGCATCTCAACAAAATCATTGCGGCAGACACGATGACGCCAGTAATTGCCTTCTTTGAAGCCAATGTAAGGCTGTAACTCTTCGTTGGAGATATTTGCGGACTCGAGCCAACCGTAGATTTTTTCGAGGTCTGGAACGCTTGTCTGTGATTCCAACTCTCTTACCAAATCAGACAATGAAAATTCAGGGCCGCCAATTTCAGTGCTTTGTAGATCTTGTTCGGTGCCGATGTGCGTGGACAATGTTCGCTCCTTGAATGTTAAGTGCCCTTATATTCGTTGCTCGGTGTTCGGGTCAAGCAATCGAGTAGTTAAACTTGTCCTGTGTTGCCGCGCGAAATCGCAATGCTGCGCGCAGCATCGCCGTCGCCACCGATCTTTACGTGCCAAACGCTTTGCGGGAGAGGGTATTTGCCGAGACGCTCGGCCCATTCAATTACAATCACCGCCTGCTCGTTTGTAACCAGCTCATCAATATCCACTGCATGCGCCGCAGAAGCCCCGGCGTCCAGGCGATAGAGATCGATATGAAAGAGTGGCAGTCGCCCTTCGTAAGGATTGACAAGCGTAAAAGAAGGGCTGGTGACTTCTTCTGCGTCAACCTCGAGACCAGCGGCGAGCCCCTTCACAAAGATCGTCTTGCCTGCGCCCAATGGCCCATCCAACAGTAAGATCTCACCGCCGCGGAGTTGTTTGCCAATCTTCTTTCCGAGATCAAAAGTTTCACTCGGATCCAACGAAGTCCACTCACCGGTAGAAATGTAATGTTCTCTAGCAGGAATCATCGATTAGTTATTTGGCAGTTCGCCTTTTGGATCCAACGTACGGATGGCGTCGCTTAGGTGTTCGCGAATGTCCGAAGCGACCATTGCGCGCATGCCTAGTTTTCGGGCCGCAAAATCGCCAGCAAGTCCGCCAACGTAAAGCGCAGCAATCGTGGCAGCTAAGGGATCGGTTTTTTCCTTCAAGGTGCCTGCAGCTTGCGCGACAAAAGCTGCGATGATTCCCGTCAGCGTATCGCCGGCGCCGGCTGTGCCAAGCCCGGCATTGCCGGTCGGGTTGATGACAACGCGTCCACTAGGAGCAGCAATCAAAGAACGCGAGCCCTTCAAAACAAGAATCAGTTTGTGCTGCGTGGCAAACGCTCGCGCGGCCGCAACTCGATCATCCAGTGCGGATTTGTTATTCGTCTCTAGCAACCGCAGCATCTCGCCTGGATGCGGCGTTAGAATAAGCGGCTTTGCTTCAGAACCCTGCAACTCAACGGGCCAGGGCGATAGACAATTCAAAGCGTCGGCATCCATCACCATTGCGGTCTGCCGTCGCATAACCACCGCATGAACAAAACTCCGGGTGCGTTCATCAGTCGCCGAAATGCCTGGACCAATTGCGACCACATTCACTTTCGCCATCAATGCAACTACATGATCAACTGCTTCGTCGCTAATAGCGCCGCGATCTGTTTCGGCCAGCGCGGTCGTCATTACTTCCGGCATAGCAGCAGCCGCGACTGCGTTTTGTGAGGAAGCCGGAGTGGCAACAGTAACCAAACCTGCGCCGGAGCGCATTGTCGCATTGGCACAAAGCACCGCTGCACCCGTGTAACCGCGCGAACCCGCCACTACCAGGACATGGCCATGACTATTTTTGAATGAGTCCGGTTGGTAGCGCGTGCTGACCAGAAAGTCACGTGCATCCTGCTCTTCAGCTAGAAAGAGCTGTGACTGCGCTGCATCAACCAGCGTTCGCGGCGAACCTATGTCGGCGATCACCAACTTTCCGTTCAAATGCGATGCGGGCGGCAACACGTTTGCGATTTTCGGGGCAGTGAATGTCACCGTTAGGTCTGCTGCCACTGCCGGTCCGATCGGTTGCGCTTGGTCAGCGTCGAGACCAGATGGAATGTCTACTGAAACAATCAATGGGGCGCCGTGTGACGTCTGCCGAATCCGTGACAGGTAGTCGACAGCCTCGGCGAAGAGACCCGTCAGCGGCCTTTTCAGTCCCGTGCCGAAAAGAGCATCGACGATCACATCGTAGGAAGCTGCAGCCGCGAACAATTCCTGCAACTGCTTTGAGTCGTGACACTCAGTGAAATTCAAGTGGATAAGTTGCTCGCACGTCTTCGCCAGGATTTGGAAGTTGTGGCGTGCATCGCCTTTCGTTTCATCAACCTTACCGAACAGCATCACGTCTACTTGGGCGGCGCGAGCGGAAAGTTTACTGGCGAGAGCAGCACCATCGCCGCCATTATTTCCCGGGCCACAAAGTATTTGTATTTTCCTGTTGCTGAGTTCGCCGCCAAAATGGTTTGTCACGACTTGAAGACAGGCGGCTGCGGCGGAGTCCATTAGCTGAAGTGACGAAATCTGATGCTTCTCGGTGGTGAGGCGGTCCACTTCGCGCATTTGTTGGGCTGAGATGACAGGCTGCACGAATGGATGATAAGGACG
>DATAOU010000323.1:0-3948 GCA_036265575.1 Pyrinomonadaceae bacterium | reverse complement strand
TGTGTTCGCAGCGTTTCCGCCTGATCCGGCTAATACGACTACGTGGTGGGCGTGGATCTGGCGCGGCTTTCAGCTCTTTCACCCGGGCAATCCTTATTACGAGCTGATCTTCCTGTCGCTCATCGTCTTCTTTACGTTCTTCTACGTTTCGATCGTCTTCAACGTGGAGGAAGTGGCTGACAACCTGCGCAAGCACGGTGGCTTCATGCCGGGTATCAGGCCAGGTAAAGCGACCGCTGAATACTTGAACAGCATCCTTACTCGACTGACTGTTGTGGGCGCCGTTTATCTCGCGCTGGTAGCTTTTGTTCCGCAGTTCATGTTGAGCGGCTTTAAGGTGGCGCGTCTGCCGTTTATCGGCACCGCGCTTGATGCGTTTGTTAGCGGCACCCCTGGTCTTTCCTGGATACCAACCGGCATGGGTTATCAGTTCTACTTTGGCGGCACCTCGTTGCTCATTCTCGTCGGCGTGGCCATGGACACCGTTGCGCAAATCGAAGCGCAACTGGTCATGAGAAACTACGAAGGATTCCTCGGAAGCGGTGGTCGGTTGCGTGGACGGCGAGCCTAGGCATTTCCGACTGCCGATTCCCAATTGCCGATTTGAGGCTAGCTTCTCGTTTTTACGATAGCTTCCTATTTACGCCAATCGCGTTCTGAGATTTAGAAGCCAATCGGAAATCGGAAGTCGGCAATCGACAATCTCTTATGCCCAAGATCATCGTGCTGATGGGAGCGCCTGGTGCCGGAAAAGGTACGCAGGCGCGATTGCTTCAGGAGCGGTTGCTGCTGCCGCAAATTTCTACCGGCGACATGTTTCGCGCTTTGAAAGAAGCGCAGACTCCTCTTGCTGAGGAAGTGCGCACACTGATGGCAGCGGGGCAGTTGGTTCCCGACGATGTGACGATTCGCGTTGTGCGTGAGCGAACGGCACAGGAAGATTGTCGCAACGGTTACATTCTTGATGGCTTTCCGCGCACGCCGGCGCAAGCGGCGATGTTGGAAGAACTAGCCGTGGAGCAAGGCAATACGATTCAGGCAATTGAAATTCGCATGCCGCGGGAGTTGTTGGCCAAGCGTATGACCGGCCGCCGTAATTGCCCGGTATGCGGCGAAATCTATAATATTTATTTTCGACCGCCCAAGGTCGATAATGTCTGCGACTTGCACCCGCAAGCCCAATTGGTGCATCGGGCCGACGACACGCCCGGGACTGTTGAAGCGCGATTGGCTACTTACGAACAGCAAACCCGGCCCTTGCTGGATTACTATGGTGGCAAGAAGGTCTTGTTCGTTGTCGATGGAACCCGGGAGCCGGAAGATATTTATCGGGACATTGAGCAGGCGGTGACAAGTGAAGAGCACGAGAAGGCGATCTGATAGATTGGGTTTTCCAGCTTTTTGTTTTCGCGATTTACGATTAACTATTTACGATTTTCGCTTTAAATGATCATTGGTAAATCAAAACGTGAGCTTGAGAAGATGCGAGCAGCCGGGCGACTCACCGGGCTCGTATTGCAAGAGCTCCGCAACCTGGTTGGGGTTGGCGTATCGACTCTGGAAATTGATCGCGCTGCTGAAAAGATGATTACCGATGCCGGCGCCCTGCCGACCTTCAAGGGCTACCATGGCTTTCCCTATTCGATCTGCGCTTCGGTCAATGAACAGGTGGTCCACGGTTTTCCTTCGGACTACAAGCTGAAAGACGGTGATATTTTTTCGATCGATTGCGGCGCCACGCTGGAAGGCTTTGTTGGTGATACCGCGACCACGGTTCCAGTGGGGAAGGTGAGTGAAGAGACGTTACACCTGCTGCGCGTTACGGAAGAATGTCTCGAGCTGGCAATCGAGCAGTGCCGTCCCGGCAAACATCTTGGTGACATTGGCGCTGCTGTTCAACGTCATGCTGAGGAGCACGGTTATTCAGTAGTTCGTGATTATGTCGGCCACGGAATTGGCCGCCGGATGCATGAAGACCCGCAGATTCCCAACTACGGAAAGCCGGGGCAAGGACCGAAAATTAAAGCGGGATATGTGTTTGCGGTAGAGCCCATGATCAACCTGGGCTCCCATCACACAAAGGTGCTGCCCGACGGCTGGACCGTCGTCACGTTGGATGGCAAGCCGAGCGCGCACGTCGAGCACACGATAGCGATAACCGAGGAAGGGCCCGAAGTGCTGACCCGAGTTGCCTCCGCAAGGCCTTCTGAGGCGGCTTTCGCGGGCTCCAATTAGACCGTAAGTTCAACGGCTGGCGCGCCTTGGCAAAGGCCGATCTGCGTGCTACTATTTGCAGTTTGTCGGTACAGTCAAATTCATTCTGAGAGGATATGGCGAAGGAAGAGGCTATTGAGGTTATGGCAAAGGTCCTTGAGACCTTGCCTAACGCAATGTTTCGGGTGGAGTTGGAAGAGAGCCAGCATCAAGTGCTTGCGCACATTTCGGGAAAAATGCGCAAGCATTTTATTCGCATCCTACCCGGTGACAGAGTGCTTGTTGAGCTTTCGCCATACGATCTTAATCGCGGTCGAATTACGTACCGGTACAAGTGAGAAGTTTTTGGGGGTGTAGCAATGAAGGTTCGCGCTTCGGTAAAAAAAATGTGTGACAAGTGCAAGGTCATTCATCGCAAGGGCGTGGTGCGCGTGATTTGCGTCAACCCTAAACACAAACAGCGGCAGGGATAACTGAATTTCGGAACGCGGATTTGCGACTGCGAATTGGGTTCCGCCACCAGATACGACAGTTAACGGAGACGAAGTAACAAATGGCACGTGTAGCAGGCGTCGATCTTCCACCGAACAAAAGAGCCGAGGTGGGTCTGACTTACATTTACGGTATCGGCCGTTCGCGCTCGAGTTCGATTCTTAAAGAGGCTGCGATCAATCTGGATACCCGCGTCCGGGATCTGAGCGAGGACGAGCTGGGTCGCATCAGGGCGATTCTCGAGTCGCAGGGAGAAATCGAAGGCGATCTGCGCAAGCGAGTGCAGATGGATATCAAGCGATTGATGGACATTGGTTGCTATCGTGGACTGAGACATCGTCGGGCGCTGCCGGTTCGTGGTCAGCGTACGCATACCAATGCGCGCACGCGCAAAGGACCGCGTCGCGCCACCATCGCCAAGAAGAAAGCACCGGGCAAGAAATAGGATTGGTCGGTTGAGGGTTGTCAGTAGTTTGTTGCGAACTATTGATTGCGCCGGCAACTGACAACGAACAACGGACTACTGACAACATGGCAAAAGCTACCACTGGAAAGAAAAAAGTATTTCGTAAGAAAGAGAAGAAGAACGTGCCGGCAGGGATCGCGCACGTTGCCGCCTCTTTTAACAATACGATGATTTCGATTACCGACCTTGAGGGTAATTTGATCGCGCAATCGTCGGCCGGCGCGCGCGGCTTTCGCGGCTCGCGCAAGGGAACTCCTTTCGCCGCCCAGCAAGCCGCTTACGAAGCCGCCAAAAAGGCGCACGAGGCCGGCATGCAACAGTGTGAAGTTCGCGTAAAAGGCCCGGGAGGCGGTCGTGAATCGGCGATTCGCGCCATAGCGAACGCTGGAATCAGAGTGGTCACCATTCGCGACACGACGCCAATTCCGCACAATGGATGCCGGCCGCCCAAGCGTCGCAGAGTTTAAGTGAATTTTTGTTTTGAAATTTGAGATCTCAAATTTTAGATCTCAGATTTGAGTTTGATTAACCTAAAGGATGAAGGGCCCTTGGCCTGTAAACTTTTCCGTCTTGAATTAGCAGACTGGAGGCAGAAACAACTTGGCTAGGTATAGAGATGCGGTGTGCCGTTTGTGCCGCCGCGAAGGAGCGAAGCTTTTTCTTAAAGGTGACCGATGCTACAAGCCATCTTGTCCGATTGAAAAGCGTGGTACGCAGCCACCGGGGCAACACGGCAACTCGTTGCGACGTGGTAAAGCGCTGGTCGGTTATGGTCA
>DATAOU010000322.1:0-8234 GCA_036265575.1 Pyrinomonadaceae bacterium | reverse complement strand
TAACTCCAGCGATAAATCGGTCCATTGCCGCGCCGGCTGTAAAAGAGCTCGACGTTATGTGCTGCCTTATCTACAAGCTGAGTGTAAACGCGGATTCCGTTGGTTGCTGCCATGTTTTTCCCGAAGCTGGTTGAAAGAATTGTTAATTTACTCGTGCTTAAAAGCGATTAGAAATCCACAATCGCTCGATGATCTTTGTGGCCGATGTTGTGAATACTGCCGGGCAATTCAGCAGCGCCGTCATCGAGTTTCAACGAACCATCGGAGTTAACTCGATTGAAAGGAACCAGGCCACGTTTCACTTCTTCAAGCGCAATGCTTGTATGGCGGTGTCTTTTCTTGTCGGTTTCAATGCGTGGCTTCGAACCGTGCAACAGTTGTTTGGCCCGCAAGCCGGCCACAATGATCAACCGAAACCGTGAATCTATTCCGGGCCAGGTCCCCTCGTTTGCTACGCCGGTTAAAGGTTTACTTTCGGTTTTTTTAGTACCAGCCATTGAGTTGTGTCTCGAGCTTTCCAATCGCTATCGACTTACTGACATTTCGGTTTGATTAGAGCAAGTATTTGGCGCCGATAAAAAGTGTGCCGAGGGCTACTGCGGCTAGCACGCCAAGTTGCAGCCAATTCATTGCTGACTTTTTGCAGTTCGAACAGCGTAGTTTCCAGAAGGGCAATATTCGCCCGCAATGATCGCACGAAGAAATCATTAGATTACCTGGTCGTAGTGCCGTTACGCATAACGCCGGCTAACTCTTGATGGTCCATGGCACGGCCGCGGTTCAGTTTCATTAACGGATCTTCAACCAGCCAGTAACTGGCTTTGCCGCCATCCGTCGTCGTCAAATTCTTGAAGGTCAACTCATCAAGTAAAACCGGTCGGAAGCATTCCATACCAGTCTCGCGCGAGCGCGCCACCATCGCAGCGGCGCTATTGTGAAATACCGGCACGCGAAAACTGCCCTTATCGTCCAGCGCAAACCAATCGCCGTTGGCGCGGCGCATCGCAAATAAACTGCTCATTATAGTTTCGCCTTGGAGGATAGATGGTTAGCGGCGGGCGCAAACGTGATGTGCAAATCGTCATCGCTGTCGTGCCGCAGGAAAACGGAAAACACCAGAAAACCTATGAAGCAGGCAAACACCGCCATCACAATCGCTAACAACAGATGGATGCCGCCGCCGTCAGCATTCGCAAGCCCTTTGACATCTTTGAACGTGACATACGCATAAAATTGCCAAACACCGATAGCGGCCACAACAACCAGACCGGTAATCGATGCCATCACATTCTTAAGATTCTTTTTTGCGTAACTCATTTTGCTTATGTCAACCTCATGCGTGTTTACAAAAATTGATTTTAGTCGTGCCGCGCTTGCGACCAGGTCTTGAAACCTTGCTGATGCGACCGGCGCGCAAACGAGCGCCGCTCAGGATCGGATCCGGGTCCCGCTGAAACTGCGCCCAAAGTCAGCCCGCGATCATCAGCCTGATCTTCCACCTGCCAGTTATTGATAAAGTTCCAGTGTGAAGCTTCAAGCGCCGCTGTGGCACGCGCTGGGACATTTGCATTGACGTAGACCGGAACCTTCGCTTCCACCCGCGCTAATTTCGGAAGCTGGTTTCTGAACCGCCGAACCATCAGCCAGGAAGCGATGGCTAAACTTTCCAACAACGTGATTAGCAGAACGATTCTCATGGATATCTCACTCTCCGTCTCAGGCGAAAGCTAACTTTGACTCCCGCGCCCTGAAGACATGCTTCTCAAAGCCGGCGAGCGCATCCGTTTCGTTTTCGTAAACATCAAAGATGGTCAACA
This sequence comes from Pyrinomonadaceae bacterium, assembly GCA_036265575.1. Lineage (GTDB taxonomy): Bacteria > Acidobacteriota > Blastocatellia > Pyrinomonadales > Pyrinomonadaceae > PSRF01. Next base: position 6,417 of record DATAOU010000322.1, on the reverse strand, counting down.
GTTTCGTGACCTTCAGCAGCTCACGAAGAGTTTCCGTCAATTGCACAAGTTTGATTTCGCCGCCTTTATTGAAGACGGTGATGTGGCTGGAGATCAGTTCACCAAGCCCGCTCGAATCGATATGCGTTACGCCCGCGAGATTCAACAGAATCAGGAATTTCTCTTCCTGAACGAGCGAGCGAAATGCTCTATGCAAAGATACCGTTGCGCCACCGACACGTACCCGGCCTTTCAGATCGAGAACTGTTACGTCTCCGACCTGGCGCTCTTTGATGTAAAGATTGATCACCAGTCCTCGAATTGTTGGGCTGTGTACTTCAGGTGGTCTGGAGAATTCCAGAGAAGCTGAGAAAGGAGTAAGCGGACTCGATTCCTGTAAAGCTTACGGCACCGGGGGATATGTGTCAACTGTGGAGTATATCTCACATGGACAATATCTTTCGCATGTGGTAAATATGGTGCACTCATGCGAGGACAACATCAATGATAGAAATTAGAGTAAACGAATTGTTGGGCGGCCACGGTAAGTCATTCTATTGGCTTGCGAAGGAAACGGGTATCAGTCATACCACGCTTTGGCGTCTAAAAAAGGGAAAAGCGCTGGGAATCAATTTCGATACGCTGGAAAAACTTTGTGACGCGCTTAACTGCGAAACCGGCGAACTGCTCGCGCTCGCCAGTGATAAAAAGGGTGACAAGAGTCGACAAACCAGAAAGAAGAAAAAATGATTGGTACTGCTGAAAAACCTTTTACGATTAAATTTCTCGATACCGAATCAGATGTGCAGCTGGAGTTGACGAACGCGACTGATCACTCGCTCAAAGCCGTCGAGGTGTTGACGGTGTTCTTAAAGGACGAAGAAACTCCGGGTGGCGGTCCTTCGCAAGCCCACATTAAGTTCGATACACTTAGTCAGATACGGGCCAAAGAGAACGTAGTGGTCAATCACAAAACGTGGATCAACGGGAAAATAGTGCCCGCAGCGAATGATCAATTGCAGCGACTCAGAGTGGTGGCCGGCGCAGTCAGGCCGTATGTGCTGGACATTTCCTGGCAGGACAACGAAGGCAAGTCGCGCTTTCAAAGAATACCAGTCGGCCACTAATACATATTGGCGCGGCCGTTAATCATCGTCTAGGAAAGAAGACCTTTTGCGAGTTTGTGAATTCTGCGTGCATTTCCGTGAAGACAGCACTTGTCAGCTGGGGCTGCCACTACCGAAAACGATGACCTGCCGCGAGTTTGGTCCGGCGCTCGAAAAATTCTGTTCCGACCGTAGAGACTTCGTCGATCCAAGACAGATTATGCAGATGGCCACCTACTTTGGAATCAAGGGGCCGGAACTCAAGAAGGTTAAGCTAATGGCCACGCGCGAACAAAACTCTCCGCTTTAAAGACTACTTCCCCAAACAACAAAACACGGATCCTGCAATTCAACCACCTGACTAACAGGCAATCGTCTTGCACAGATCCGTGCTTGTGTTCCCGCTTGTGTTCTTGTTTGTCTTAGTTTCCGTTCAACCCATCGTAATAACCGTTCTCATAGCCCGCACGATAGTAGCGTTGATAGAGTGCCCGATCTCCCAGCCTGTTGCTGTAGTCAGTCGTGGCGTTCTGGTATGCGCTATTGTTGCGGAAGTCGCTATTTCGGTTACGGCTGCGATCCCTACGGCCTTCCTTGATGCCTTCGTTGTAACCGGCATTTAGTGCCGTTTGACGCAGGTCATTATTGCCGCCGTAGTTTTCGTATTGACCCCAATTGCGGCCGTGACGATTCGGGTTGTTGTTCCAGTCCCGATTGTCGTCGCGGTTCCAATCGCGGTTGCGATTGTCGTTGCGGTTCCAATCGCGGTTGCGATTGTTGTTATTGTATGGATCGTAACTGCTTTGCGGATTAAAGCCGTCGTTGAATCCGGTTTGGTAGGCCTCACGAAAGTACCGTTGGTACAAGCTACGATCTCCGAGACGTGAGCTGTAGTCTTTCGTCGCCTTCCGGTAAGCACTCTGGCTTTGGAAGTCGGTATACCTATTCCTCTGTCGCGCGGCGGTGCCGTCTTTCATACCTTCGTTGTAGCCCGCGTTCAGCGCCGTCTGACGCAGATCAAACGAGCCGCCATAGTTGCCATAGTTATCCCAGTTGCGCCCGCGTCGATTTTGATTTCGGTAGCGGTCGTCCTGCGGATATTGAGCCTGAGCCGTCAGGCTGAGACCAGCTCCGGCAAACAGCATCAGGAACGCAAACATTCCCGCGCCTATCCATTTCTGTGTACGATTTGTTTTCATAAAATTCTCCTATGCTCGGTAATGAGCAAGTGCTATGCCTTGCAGCGAACATACGAGTTATGGGCGACAAACGGTGCCGGTGGGGGGGAATTCTCCCTTATTCGGTGTACGCTTCGTTCAATTTACGGAAGTGATAACCCATGGCCGCCAGACGCATCGAAGCGGCAAACTGCTCCCGCTGCTTCGCAGCCCTCGCGAAGAAGCGCCAAAACTCCCTTCGTTCGCGATCAAGCACGCCCAACTTGAGCAGCAAACGTACAAACGACGCGAGGTCGCGAACCAGACGAATCTCTTTCGGATCCCAGCTGGGGACGGGCGTTCGCTTCAATGAATCAAGCGCACGCTGGTAATACTCCTTCGGGTTGTAAATCGTGCGCATGATCGACTGATACCCGGCGACTAGTCGGGCCGCGTCCATCTTCGGTACAAAGTTCAACGCGCAGTTTGTGTTGTTGCCGCTGCTCTCACCCAGCAAGCGTCCTTCTTTTTCCAGACGTCGCCAGAGCTGTGTATCAGGTAATGCAGTTAACAATCCCACCATCGCCAGGGGAATCGCGCTCTCGCGTATGAAATTAATTTGCCGTTCAAAGATGTCGTCTGGATCATTATCAAATCCAACAATGAAACCAGCCATCACTTCCATTCCGTGGTTCTGAATCTTCTTGACTGACTCGAGCAGGTTGCCGCGATTCTGTGATTTTTGCGCTTCCTTGAGACTCTCTTCGGCTGGAGTCTCAATTCCCAGAAACACGCGCGTGAACCCAGCCCGTTGCATGTCCTTGAGCAGTTCATCATCGTCGGCCAGGTTGACGCTGGCTTCCGTCAGCAGGGAAAACGGATGGTCATTCTTTTCCTGCCAGGCAGCCAGGTCCGGCAATAGACGCCGCACATTTTTCTTGTTCCCGATAAAGTTGTCATCAACGATAAAGACGGTGCCGCGCCAGCCAAGCTGTAAGAGCGCATCCAGCTCAGCCAGAATCTGTTGGTTACTTTTAGTGCGTGGAACACGGCCGTAAATTTCAATGATGTCGCAGAACTCGCAGTTGAAAGGACAGCCGCGCGAATATTGCACTGACATCGAACTGTAGTGTTTGAGGTCCGCCAGCTGGAAGTCGGCAACCGGAGTCAGCGAAAGGGGCGGGCGCTCAACTGCCTTATAGGAAGGCTGCGGAGTCCCCTTCTCGAGGTCAGCAATGAACTGCGGCAGGGTTGTTTCAGCTTCGCCAAGAAATATATGGTCCACTTCAGGTAGGTTCTCGATGGTCGTCGTTACGTATGGACCACCCAGTGCGACTCGTTTGCCCATCGCCTTACAACGCTGGACAACGTCATGCACCGACTCTTTTTGCACCAACATGCCGGTGACAAAAACCATGTCTGCCCACTGAATGTCTGAAGCTTTGAGCGCCCGGACATTCAAATCCACCAAGCGGCGCTCCCATTGTTTCGGCAACAACGCCGACACAGTCAGCAATCCGAGCGGCGGGAATGCGCAGCGCTTGCGTTCGAATGGGAGTGCATGGCGAAAACTCCAGTAGGTATCAGGAAACTCCGGATTGACCAATAGAACGTTCAAGTTTCACCTCCGACGGCGAGCCGAATTTACTTTGACGGGAAGCCTTATCCTAGTCCCAAAGGCGCTGGGTGGAGGTAATAGTTACGTAACAATTAAAACCGCGACCCCCGGCTTAAATTTTCGAACACACAAATTCCATAATTGCTTGCGCCACTAATGGAGTTAAAAGCGCGTCAGATTGGTAGAATCGCTGCGCCGGCCAGACAGGTAGAATTCCGGCAAACGTGCGGGAGAAATTTGGATGAACCACACCGAAAAACCGGCGGATGAAGTTGTCGAGATGAGCAACCTGGATATCGTCAAGCTCAACCTCGCTCCAGATTCGCATTGGTCCATCATGAGCGACACCGACCACTTCGTGCAGTTTTATGAAACGGACGGCTTCCTTCTGAATTCCTTAAGCGGCTTCATTAGCTCGGCAATTAATTCCAGGGATGCTGCCCTCGTAATCGCTACCGAGCAACATCGCGCCGGCCTCGACGAACTACTGCTTGCAAATGGCGTCGACCTGGCTAAGGCAAAAGTTTCCGGACAGTACCTCTCACTCGACGCGTCAGACACGCTTTCGCAGTTCATGGTAAACGGCCAGCCTGAGCCAACGCGCTTCAAGAAAGTCATCGGCGGCATCATCGCCAGTGTGACAGACGGGCGGGAACGGGTGCGCGCGTTTGGCGAAATGGTCGCGCTGCTCTGGGCTGAAGGTAACTATTCGGGAGCGATCCGGCTCGAGGAACTCTGGAACGAATTACAGCAGTCGCACTCGTTTTCGCTTTTCTGCGCTTATCCGATTAAGGGTTTTGCCGGCGAGCAATTCATCACTTCACATGGCGACGTGTGTACGGCCCATTCGCGCGTCATTCCGACTGAGAGCTATCCCGGCCTATCGGATCCTGACGCGCGTCTACGTGCAATCGTGCAGTTGCAACAGAAAGCAAACTCGCTCGAAAAAGAAATTCAGGAACGCGCACGCGCTGAAGAGGCATTGCGCGCCGCTCTGGTGCGTGAGCAGATGGCTCGCTCGGAAGCGCAGGTTGCAAATCGAATGAAGGATGAGTTTCTGGCAACTGTCTCGCACGAATTGCGAACACCGCTAAACGCGATTATAGGGTGGTCGCACCTGCTTCGCAGCGGACGTCTTGATGAAGCCACAATCACGCGCGCTTTGGAAACGATCGATCGCAACGCCAAATCGCAGGCACAGCTGATTGAAGACATTCTCGATGTCTCGCGCATGATTACCGGCAAGCTAAAGTTGAATAAGGAACCGGTGGACCTATCAGCGGTGATCAATGCGGCAATTGATTCGGTGCAGTTGGCAGCCGACGCCAAAGAAATTCAGTTAGCCGTGACGCTGGATCCATCAGCCCGGCACACCATCGGTGATTCAAACCGTCTGCAACAAGTCGTTTGGAACTTGCTGGCAAACGCGATCAAGTTCACTCCTGCTGGTGGACACATCGCCGTCAAGGTAGAACGCTCCGGCCGTTTTGCCCGGCTTTGCGTAAGCGATTCGGGACAAGGATTTAGTCCGGAATTTTTGCCATTTCTTTTCGATCGTTTCCGCCAGGCAGATGGCACCAGCACTCGCGAACACGGCGGGCTCGGTTTAGGGCTATCGATTGTGCGCCAGTTGGTGGAACTCCATGGCGGCACGATAAAGGCGGCAAGCGAAGGCTCCGGTAAAGGCGCGACTTTCATAATCAAGTTGCCCCTGGCGCCGCCGCATAAAGCCAGCGCGCGACGCGAGGGCGTGACGGGGCGGCTCGCATTGAAGAGTGAAACTACAAGTGTTGCAGTCGTGCCGCAGCTGGACGGTGTGCGAGTGCTGTTGGTTGACGATGATCCGGATACACTTCAGATACTGAGTATGATGCTGGAAGAATCGAAAGCATCAGTGGAAATTGCACGCTCAGTCCGGGAAGCGCTTGAGGTGCTTGAGTGGTATACGCCCGATGTGCTCGTTTCCGATCTTGCTATGCCTGATGAAGATGGCTATTCACTCATAAGCAAACTCAGAGAAGCTGAGAATGAGAACGTGCGCCAGATTCCCGCAGTCGCGCTCACTTCATATGTTCGCGTTGAGGACAGAACTCGAGCGTTGACTGCCGGCTTTAATTCGTTTGTGCCAAAACCAGTTCAGCCTGAAGAACTGGTTACCGCGGTCGCTAATCTCGCCGAACCAATAGACTCATCCACCTAATGCAACTCCGCGTTCTAATAAATAATGGCAGTGAGTCGGCGAGTGACTGGCTCCCAGCCTGCGGAGCAGGCGATAGCATACAGCCTGGGGTGAAGCGGAGCGAAACCCCAGGACAGTGAATTGGAAAACCACATAGCCCGCGGCGCGGGCGACAGCCTGATATCACGACAAGCTGCCGCCCACTCCGCGGGCTGGCATCATCTTTGAACCACCACCTGAGGTTCCGCTTCGCTTCACCCCAGGCTTTATGCTATCGCCTGCTTCGCAGGCTTGTTCGCGCTCCGACGCGAAAGCTACGGTTTTGTCGTTGGCTTCTCCGCGCTGCTGTATTTCTTCATCAAATCCATTGCCTTATCC
>DATAOU010000321.1:0-10156 GCA_036265575.1 Pyrinomonadaceae bacterium | reverse complement strand
AACAGAGTCGAGGGCCGCTTCCCGGTTCGAAGAAGTCGTTACTCCACTGATACCACCGACCAGCGTCGGGGACGTCGGCGTGGATTTGATTCCCGCCAAGTTAACCAATCTTTCACTAACCACATTCAAGCCAGCGCCCGTATCAACCACAAAAACGTAAGGACCGCGCCCGTTGATCCAGGCATTTACCAAAAGCCCGCGGTCACCATCAACTCGAAAACGCACGGGCTGGGGCGCAGTCGATGCAGGAAGCACTTGTCTGGCGCGTTCCCGAGCAAAGAAATGGGCAGCCCCTGAAACAGGGACTGCCCACGGGATTGCTGCCACAATGCTCAACGCGATTGAGAGCACTACCCTCATACTCGCCACATCAACTAAGGCTTACTTAGTAGCGTCGATTGCGATTGCGCAACTTATAAGTGTAAAGAGCGGAACCACCAGCGCCTGCCAGCGCGCCGATGCCGGCACCTTTCTTACCACCAATAACGCCGCCAAGAATTGCGCCCGCGCCAGTACCCATAGCGACCGTCAACTTGTCACGATGTTTCTGCCAGAAACTGCGCTTTTGCGGTTGCTGATAGTCATAGTAAACGCGACGTGAACTACTGGAGTTGCGCGCGACGGTGCGGCCGTTGTTTCTGTAAACAACTCGCGGCTGGCTATAAACCACGCCGTTCGAAGCTACTTGATTTCCGGAAACGCCAGCTTCGCAAGATCGGAAGCCGTCAGCGAAACCGGATTTATAGGCCGTCTGCTCCTGCGCCGTAGCAAACTGCGTCGGCACGGATGAATCGTTTATTGCCGTGTTCGGCTGGTAACGAGCGAACTGCGTATCGGCACCCGTTGACGTTGTCGAATACGCCGGAGTAGTGGCGGTGTCAGCGGTAGTCGATTGGTTTTTTGAGTGCATTACGAAAGCTCCGACCGAACCGCCAATCAGGGCGGCGACCAGGGCTACCGGCAGCAACTTATTAGTCATAATCATTGTCTCTATCTCCTTCGCAAATGTGTAGGCAGCATCTAACGCTGTGTATCCCAGCAAGTGCCATTCCCATTACTCAACCATCGCATCTGCACCGCGCATTAAATCAGAAACTCGGCGTTTTATGCCAAGAAAAGGGGCTTTATTATGGATTCGCAATCTAAACTCAACAGTTCGGGCGATTCAGACCGGGACCGAATAATGTGGTGCCAGTTTTATTACCCGATATGGAAGTGCCCCGTATGCGATTTCGAACGCTGGTGACTAGAAAACAAAAAGACCAGGGATTGCTCCCTGGCCTTAATAGAGTAAGGGTCGGCGTGGATGTCTACGCAGCCTTGGGCATTTGCACCGGTTTATTTTCCCTGAGCAGCTCCAACGCCTTCTTCATCTGCACATCTTCGACAGCGGGTTTCGCTGCGGGCGGCTCCGGCGTCACCTGCTTCTCATTCGGTTGATCCGGCTTGCTTACCTGGTCATCGTCGTTGCCCGTCAAATCGTCGGGATCAATCGCGTCGGCCAGTTCGGGACGCTTCACCTCAATTGAAGGACTAACGCCCGAATGTCCGCGGTCCTCGCCGAGAAAAGTTTTGCCACTAGCCGAAGCCCACTTGACGGTCGTCAGTAGCAATCCGTCACCGCCCCGCAAAGTGAAGAGCTGCTGCTCGGCGCCGGCGCCGAAACTCTTTTCGCCGACCACCTGCCCACGATTGCGATCGATAAACGCTGAGGCGACAACTTCAGCCGCGCCTGCGGTTCCGGTATCAATCAACGCCACGACTGGCCCCGAGAAAAGAGCAAGCTTTGAATCAGCGCTAAAGGTTTTCAACGCTCTGCCTTCACGACCAGTAGTCTGCGCCAGTGTACCGTCCTTGATGAACAGGTTGGTGACTGACACGGCCTCATCCAGCAAACCGCCGGCCGTACCGCGCAGGTCGACAACAATCTTCTGTGCACCTTGTTTCAGCAAATCCTGCAGGCGAGCGCGAGCATCGGCTGCTTCGCCATCAGCAAAACTATTGATGCGCAGCACGCCGATGCGGCCAGCTTCCATGTGCGCTTCAGCCGCGGGTGCGCGGAACGCACTGCGTTTGACCGTCACCGTTAATGGTCGTGTGTTGGCCCGCAGAATTCGCAGTTTAACTTCGGACCCTGCCGGCCCATTCAAAAGTTGTTTCGCATCGTAAAGCGAGATGTCGCGCGTGGCCTTGCCGTCAATGTACTCAATGATGTCGCCCGCGCGCACACCAACCTGGTCGGCCGGCGAGCCTTTCATCGGCGCAATGACGTAAAGATAAGACGCGACCTGGGAAAGTTCGGCGCCAATGCCCACCGCATTACTCTTCGCGTTTTCGTTATACTGCCGGACTTGATCCTGAGTCAGGTAAGTCGAATACGGATCCAGCCCGTATGCCAGGCCGCGTAGAGCGCCCGCGCGAACCTTTTCCATATTGGGCTCATCAACATAATCGTTCTGAATATGCTGTAGCACGCTTTCGAAAATGCGAAGCTGGGCGTTTGGATCGTTGGCTGGCTGTTGCGCGCGGGTGGAAATCCAGCCGCCAACGACAGTATAAATAGCCAACATCGATGACAGGATAATCAGCGAAAACTTAGTGCGAAATGACATCAGGTACCTCGTGTCTTAACAATTCCAGGTTGCTGAACGTTTGGCCACCAAGGGCCCGGTGAACTCGTATAATACAGGCCGCCAGCTAAAGCGCGCAACCTGGGTTTGGCCGGAACTAGCGCTGTAATTGAGAGCATTCTCAACAGTGACCGAAGGGCTTTAAGACCACAAACATAATGAGTAGTAACAACGTTAAGGGTTCAGTTCGAGCTCCAGTTCTCGCGCTTGACCTCGGCAGCAAGCGAGTCGGTGTCGCCGTCTCGGACTCGTTGTCAATCTCAATCAATCGGCTCGAGGCCATTCAGCGGACGAATTGGAAGCAATTGCTTCGCGACGTCGAGAAATTGGCTCTGCGCTTTGACGCTAAAACCCTGGTAATTGGTTTACCGCTTAAGCTAAATGGTTCGCTGGGAGATGCTGCACTGGCGACCCGCGAAACTGCGTTAAAGTTTGCCCGCTCGTTGAAACTGCCCGTTTTCTTGCAGGACGAACGACTTTCTTCGACAGAAGCTGAGGAAAACCTGCGCGCCGCTGGGGTCCGAGCCGAAGAAATAGGCAAGTTCGTCGACAGCGAAGCGGCGGCGTTAATTCTTCGCGACTTTCTTGCTTCCGATCAGGAAAGACTGCGTGTGTCTCCGCATTTATCAGAGTAGCCCCAATTCGCTTACACTCCATCCCAATGAAACGAATACTGTTGATTGTTTTCTTGTTGCTATTAGTACTTGCAGGCGGCGCCACTGCCTGGGCCTATCGCGATTTGCATACGCCCGCGCGTCACAACAAGCACGGGCAGTACGTCGAAATCCCGCGCGGCTCTTCACCGACGGCAATTGTAAATAGGCTGGCAAGTGAGGGGATCATCAAACACAAGTGGCCACTAACGCTGTACATGAAGTTGACAACACAGGGCAATGAGTTGAAGGCAGGCGAATACGACTTCCCTTCACCTATTTCCCCGGTGGGCGTTCTGGCTCGGTTACGCGAAGGCCAACAACGCTTGTTGCGGTTGACCGTAATAGAGGGCTGGACGCGCTGGGACATTGCTAACGCAATGCTTAAGGTTCCGGAATTTGGCCTGGCTAATGCCGACGACGCGTTGCAGCTAATGGACAATGTCGACTTGATCAAAGACTTGGATCCAGTCGCGACCAATCTTGAAGGCTATCTCTTCCCCGACACTTATGATTTTCCGCCCGACACCAAACCAGCAGAAGTCATCAAGATGATGGTTAAGCGTTTTCGTCGCGAGTGGAAACCTGAATGGTCCGAGCGCGCGCGCGAGCTGCGGATGTCGCCGCGACAAATCGTTACCATTGCCTCGTTGATTGAAACCGAAGCGAAGCTAAGCGATGAGCGGCCGTTAGTTGCTTCTGTCATCTATAACCGCCTAAAGAAAGACGTGCCGTTAGGCGTCGACTCCAGCATCATTTACGCTTCGAAGCTTGAAGGAAAATGGCGCAACGACGGCAAGGTCTACAAAAGTGACGTTGATCGCCGTTCGCCATACAACACCCGGCTGCACGCCGGCTTGCCGCCTGGTCCCATTGCCGCACCGGGGAAAAGTTCACTCGAAGGCGCCTTGTATCCCGCCAGCACAGATTATCTTTACTACGTTCGCGAGCCGTCGCGGAATGACGGTGCTCATAATTTTTATAACAACGAACACGACTTTGGTGTTGGCGTGCAAGCCCTGCGCAACTGGGAAGCTCAGAGAGACGCGGCGGCAGGCAAATAGATTCTTCCAGCACATGATATTCGACAACGGCATTACCGTCTTGAAATTGCGTGTCCCTTAATCTATTCTGAATTTGTATCTCCCTTGCAGCAAATCGTTTCTTTTCAAAGGTTGTGTACGATGAAATTCGCAATTGCTCTGCTGACCGTGATTCTGTTGAGCGCCCCGGCCTTCTCTCAGGGAAAGGGCGTAGATAAACAGAGTGAGCGGGTGCGCGATACTGGAACGAGAACAGCCGGGGACAACGGCAGCAAGACTGATGTTGGCGCCGGTCGCGGCATGGATTTCGGCAGAGGTCGCACACCAGTCTTACCTCCCCTACCAAACCCTTATCGCCTGGCAGCACGACGCGACGTGATACTCAAGGCCGTAGCCGAAGTGATGCGCGACCGAAAACTCATCGTTGACGAAGCTGCGTCGAAACCTGAAGACGGCATTATCATCAGCCAGCCTTACACTTTTATTAAGGGAGCGGTCGTCAGCCAGGCCGAACTCAGCCGCTACGCTGATATTTCTACTGCCATCGCGCGCGGTTGGACACGGGGACGCTACACGATAACTGTCGAAGTGCAGCCCATTGATGGCAGCAGCGCCAACGTCGCAGTTAATGCAAAGATTGAAGGTAGAACTGACGGCGCAACCGGTGCCGAATGGATAACGCTAACCACCTCAGGCGTGGCGGAAGAAGAATTCCTTTCCGCGCTGATTGAGAATATTACCGGCACGCCTCCCCCGGGTCGCAGCGAATGAGCTGCATCACTTAAAGTATAACTTTAATAGCCTTCCAATAATGATTACAGAAGATCGCGAAGAGGTTTTTATCGAAGCGACCGAGTCTTCAGGACTGAAGATCGCGGCCGCGCTTGCTGCCCTGCTCATCACTGCAATTGTTTTCGCTGGGTATTTCTACCTTCGTAAACGGCAGGTGCAGAGCGCTGCTCCGGTTCAGACGGCCAGCACACAGCCCAAAGCGCCGCCCCAAGCTTTGATTCTGATGGATGAAGCTTTGCTCCAGGGATCCGATACCCTGCTTGGCGGCACGGTTCGAAATACCAGCAATGAAAAACTGAACGCTCTGTCGGTCGAGCTCGAACTGAAGCGGCGCAAGACGGACACAACTGAAAGAAAGCAGGTGGCGGTGACTCCTAGCGATCTCGAAGGATCGCAGGAGGGCCGTTATTCACTGCAGCTGAAGGCGCAGGACTACATATCGGCCCGCGTTGTCGGGTTGCATTCCGGGTCGCAGGACGCTCTCGTTCCCTACACGCTCGCTCAGGGCGAAAAGCGGCCGCTGGAAAAACTGGAGTCTAAAACAATCAAGATAGATAAGCCGGCGCCTGGAAAACGATCCGAATTCTTGAACTCGCCAGATAATCCGGCTCGTGTTCCCTAAGTAGCATAGACTCTAGTCTGTCTCCGCCTGCGCGCCACAGTTGATTTACATGAGCCGAGTCTTTGTGAGGACGGCACACACTAAAGTCTATGCTACTGCGCACGCCTCAGGTCTTTGTTGAGCACGACACAGACTAAAGTCTATGCTACCCCGAGTGCTTCAAGTTTTCGTTGAGCAGTCGGTGCGGCGACAAGTCAGGTAGTTTCTAAGGTATTCGTAGACGCCCGTAACTTCCTGCTGAGTGCTTTGCTTCTCAACCTGGAGTCATAATGTCGCTCAGGGTGTTAAGCAACCGTTCACAGATCTAAACCCGTCATACTGCGAAGAACTGTCTGTCATCGTAAATGAGAAAATGAAGTTTGCCTGCTACATCAAATATCTTGCGCCGGCAGCCGTATTGTTGATTACGGCCAGCATCGCAAATGCGCAAGCGCCACGTGCGACTCCCGATCCTGCTTCACTGCCCAGATTATCGCCTCGACAAGACGAGCCGCCCGATCCGATGGCCTCGATGGAAGAGGAAATGCGGGCCAAACGCGCTATTAAATTTGCCGAGAAAGAATACCGTGAGAACATCGAGCGTGCTCATGAGCTGGCGGAACTTGGTTCGCAGCTCGGCGAATCATTTAAGAAGACCCAGCAGTTCAATCGCGATGATTGGAAGAAAATCGATCGCCTCGAAAAGCTAGCCAAGTCAATTCGTAATGCCGCCGGTGGTTCTAACAGTGAAATCGATTCCGATAAACACTCAGCCAGTCTCTCAGCCAACGTCGAGGTATTGCTGAGGGTGGTTGGCTCCCTGGCGGAGCGCGTTGAAAAAACCCCGAAGCACGTGATATCGGCCGCGGTCATCGACGAAGCTAATGTGTTACTTGAACTGATACGCGTGGTTCGAGAACTTTCGCCTAAGGCTTAACATTGACTCTCAACTCGTTCCCACGCAGGCGCCGAACACTGCCCTTCCTGCCTTGCTTGCTACTCTTATTGCTTGCGCCTCAAACCGGACTCGCCCAACAGGACGATGACGTAGTACGGGTCAACACTGACCTGGTCCTTCTAAACGTTACTGTCACCGACGCGGCCGGTCAGTATGTCCCGGGCCTGAAGCTTTCCGATTTCAAAGTCTTCGAAGATGGCAAGGAAGTGCCGGCCCAACTTATTTCCAGCTTTAGTGTGCAGGAGTCTCCGTTCGCTTCCGTTATTCTGCTGGACACTTCGGGCAGCATGGAGGTCAGGCTTTCGCTGGCCCGGTCGGCTGCGATTCGTTTTCTTGATCGGTTGCGTGACGAGGACGTCGCGGCAGTTTACAAATTTGATTCAGAGGTAGAGCGGGTGCAGGAGTTTTCCACCGGTCGCGATCTTGCGCCGATGGCTTTCGGCCTGCGCGCGAAAGGAATGACTCGTTTGAATGATGCGATTGTTGAGGGCGTGAAGGCGCTTGCGGAGCGTCCGGAGTTGCGAAAAGCACTTGTGATTCTTTCAGACGGCATGGATACCTCAAGCAAAGCATCATCCGACAAAGCAATAGAAAGTGCGCTAGCGATTGGCGCGACCATTTATGCGGTCGACATGTCAGCAACCGGCAACGGTCCGAATAATCAACAGAGCGCAGCCGTCTTGAGGAACTTTGCCGAGAAGAGTGGCGGCCGATTTGTCGGCACTCCCGGTGGTCCGGCGTTGCGCGAGGCATTCGCCAATATTGCGGATGAGTTGGCCCATCAATACACCATCGCTTACCGGCCGTTGAATCAAACGCGCGATGGCAAGTGGCGCAAGCTGGAAGTAAAAGTTTCGCGTCCCGACGTGACTGTTAGAACTCGCAAGGCTTATCGAGCGCCAAAGCGGTGAGGGGCATGCTCATTCTGCGGCAACAACTACTCGCCATGATTGCTCTATGACGAGTGGGTCGACGAAGACAGAACCGGGAGCGGTAGCGGTCGGGTCATTGAGTCAACGTTGGAATGATCCTAACAATAAGCCCTACGCTTATAACTAAATTAAGCTTTGTACCCGGTCGCGGTTCCGTATTTCTCGACCCATCTCATCCTTCTTGGGCTTACTACGTTTCCTACCTTAGCTGAGAGTTGTTTTATTAAGTGACTTGTCGCGATGCTTTTCGAGTGCAAGTTCAATTAAGCGATCAAGCATCGCCGCATAGCTTAGTCCTGAAGCAGCCCACATCTTTGGATAACCCGATACTTCAGTCAGCCCTGGCATCGTATTGATCTCATTGACTAACAATTTCCCGTCGTTAGCCAGGAAGAAATCCACGCGGCTAATCCCGGCGCCATCGATTGCCTGGAAAGCGCGAATAGCCATCCGCTGAATGCGCGCCGTCACCGCTTTTGAAACTGGCGCTGGAACAACGAAATCGACATGGCCGGTTGAAGTATACTTTTCTGTGTAATCCAAAAACCCAGCGGATTTGTCATGGACCACGTACTCGCCGGGTAAGCTGGCGGTAGGTTCATCGTTTCCCAACACCGCGCATTCGATCTCTCTTCCTTCCACTGCTTCTTCAACAATAATTTTGCGATCGTATTCGGCGGCCAGATCGACGGCACGTTCAAACGATGTCTTGTCGCTCGCTTTGGAAATTCCCACAGAGGAGCCAAGGTTTGCCGGCTTAACGAAGCAAGGCCAACCGAGTTCGCGCGTCACTTTCCGGATGATGCCCCGTCGATCAGCCTGCCAATGCTTGCGCAGAAACCAGGTGTAACGACAGATCGGCAAACCGGCCTGCAGAAAGAGTGACTTCATAACCACTTTGTCCATGCCCGTCGACGACGCGAGGACGCCGCAGCCGACATAAGGAACATTGGCCATCTCGAGCAGGCCCTGAATGGTGCCGTCTTCGCCGAATGGCCCATGCAACACGGGAAATACGACATCGAGCTTCTCAGTCGAGCCTGGTCCTTTGGCGTCAAATGAAATCAGCCCAACCTGCGTCGGATCCGGAAGGATGGCCACGTCGTCTCTTGATGAAGATGAAGTGCGCGCGGAGAGCAACGAGCGAGCGCTTTGAGATAAAAGAGAAATCGCTTTGCCCGGCCCCAGCCACTTCCCTTCCTTGGAGATGGCAATCGGCACAACGTCGTACTTCTTCTTATCGATCGCTTCGATTACCGAGGCTGCCGAGCGCGCCGAGATTTCGTGTTCACCGGATTTGCCGCCAAAGACCACTCCGACGCGGAGTCTTTTAGTCAATTGAATACCCCAATGTATTAAAGAATAGTTTTGCCAAGTGCTGAAAGAATTAATTCGACGCCAAGTTCGGCTGTCTTGTTATTGATGTCGAGTGCAGTGTTGATTTCCACGACTTCCAGCGAACGCATCCCGCCCGCTTCAGCAATCTTCTCCATCCCAAGGTGGGCTTCGCGATATGTAAGGCCGCCACGAACGAGCGTGCCTGAACCGGGCGCGTCGCCCGGATCAAGCGCATCAACATCGAAGGTAACGGCATAGCCGCCGCTCGCTTGCGAAGCCACTTTGATGGCTTCGTCCATGCAGGCGTTCATGCCGCGCTCATCAATCTCGCGCATGGTGATAAACCGGATTCCCAACTCGGTTATCAATTCGCGCTCGCCGGCATCGATGTCGCGTGCGCCCACGTGCACACAGAATTTCGGATCAAGTTTAGGAGCAAAGCCGGCAATGTTTGTTAACTCGGGAGCGCCGCGTCCAAACAGCACGGCCAGCGGCATGCCGTGAATATTTCCTGAAGGAGTAGTCTCCGGCGTGTTCATGTCGGCATGCGCGTCAAACCAAATTAGACCCGGTGTCTCGTTGCGAGAACGGCAGTAGGAGGCGAACCCGGAAAGCGATCCGATAGCAATCGAATGGTCGCCGCCAAGGACCAACGGCAATTCACCGGCTGCCAATACGCCTTCAACCTTTTGTGCCAGCTCAATACAAGCGTCGCTGATCTCTTTCAAATAATGTAGCTTGCTGCCCGGTTCTGGGTTTGCTTGCGACTGTTCGACTTCCAGGTCACCAAGATCGCGAACGACATAACCGAGCTGCGAGATTCTGCGTTTAAGGCGCGCGACGCGTAGTGCAGCCGGACCCAGTTCAACTCCCGCCATGCTTGCGCCGTAAGCGAGCGGCACGCCAACAATGTCCACGGCTCGCGACTTTTTCACATCGGTTGCGTTAAGCTTCGAATTGCTTTCTGTCAACACTTCGTCCGCCATGAAGATTCGACCCGCTTCAGCCGCCCAGGTTGATATTAAATCCGCTGCCGCCACCAGACTGACTCGGGAAAAATGGCCGAAGCAGCCCTGCGAGCGCAGCAAGGTTTCTGGTTTGAATCAGCAACTCGCCGGGTCCGGTAAACTCCGCGACAATCCCTTCGCCGCTCACAAGGCTGCGAAAGAACCCGGCCGCCGCTTTACGCAAAGTGTATTGCGTTGTGCC
>DATAOU010000320.1:0-7597 GCA_036265575.1 Pyrinomonadaceae bacterium | reverse complement strand
GATCCGGGCCAAACGATTCCTGGAAAACAAGTCCCCGCAGCCCGACGGTTCGCAAGGCCTTCATGCTTTCTAATGCCGCATCGCTTGCGTCTGCGACACAGGTGACGCCCGCGCGCGCGGCTTCGCATGCGCCCCATTGCGCCGAGACATTCAAATCGTCGGCGGTCATTCGTTCCAGTCGCGCGAACGTAAGCTTTTTCAACCACGCGAAGAAATTAGTTTCCTCGCTTTCAAGAAAACCGCGCATGGCCGTTAGTTCCAGATGCGAATGGCTGTTAACGAGTCCAGGGATGATCGCAGCTGGTCCAAAGTCACGCACCTCTGCCTGTGGGAATTGTTGTTGCAGCTTCTCTAGTGTCCCCATCGCCTCAATGCGAGTGTCGCTGACGGCAATTCCCCCTGCAGCGAAGGGCTGAGTAGACACCGGCACTATCCATTGAGCGCTGTAAATTGTCGTCATCGGTTGCGATTCACTGGGAACCGAAATTACCTGGCGCCGGCGGTATCACCGGACAGGCGCTGCCGAGTTTTGCGGATTGACGTCGCGCGCATGCCCTTTCAACTTGCGATAACGGTCGAGTATCGACACGACGTACGCGCGGGTGGAGGGGATATCGATGTTGTTAATGAATTGCTCGCCGCTAAGCTGGTTTTGTCCCGGGGGCACTTTATTCCATTCAGCCGCGCGGCTGGGACCAGCATTGTAGGCAGCAATCATGCGCGCTTCGGCATCCGGCGTGTCGCGGTACTGCTGATAAAATTTTTCCAGATACCAGCAACCGATCTGAATGTTGCGTTCCGGATCGCGCAACAGGGTCGCCGGATCTTCCGCCATCTGGCGTTCGAGATCTTTCATCCCGGTTTCAGTAGCCCAGTCGCGGCCGACCGCCGACGTAATTTGCATCAGTCCAATCTCGCCGTCTTTGCCGTTTTTCCACGGACTGAAATACGTCTCTTCATAAATCACGCTCCAGACCAGGCTAGGGTCAAGGCGATAGATGGCGGCTTGCCGCGCAATCAACGCATCGTAGCGATGGATCCAGTATTGATTGAAGAAATAAGAACCGACAGCGACGGTGAGAACGATGAGGACTACAACTAGAACACGTTTCATTTAATCAGTCGTCGGGCAACTGTCTTGAAAAAGGCTCATTCGCCAAGGGACCAGGGACGATTAGTTTTTGCGGCGCAGACGGCTCCAAAAATCTGCCGTCGAAAATGAAACGTCGACTCCCTCGTAGCGCGAACTCAGGGCCAGTTCGTCAAGCACGTGGCCCTGCAACCAAATTTCCGCGTCGAGAGTTGCACCTGGCACTAATCGATCGCCGCGCAGCGAGCGTTGGTTAACCAAAATCTCAAGATTCATGCGCTCCAGATCGACATTAATCCAATAGAGATCGCTGCCTGACAGCGGGTTCTTGAGCGGCTTGCAGGCCACTACCCGTCCGGACAAACTCCAATCGTTTTCATGCGCGGCCCGCGAGGGCGCGGCTTTATCCAATGGGAGCCAACGCGTTTTCCCAGGCGCGGAGCGAACGCGCGCGCGATACGCCAACCCGCACAGTCCCACGTGCAACTCCTGCGCGCGAAAGCCGCCGGGACCAACTTCCGTCAGGTTTTGCAGTTCGAATAGAACTTCGCAATCAGTCCCTTCGCGATAACCGTGGACCACGGCTTCGCCCTCTTCATCGTATTCGGTCAGGGCCCAGGGTGTAATCGTTTGAATGTACCTGGCGCGAAAACCAGGACGACAATCGGCATAGAACACGTCGCCGCTTCCTGATTCGTAAAGCACCGTCCAAACTTCGAGACCTTCACCAAGTTTCCAGCAACGACCATGGAGGACCGCGCCGCGACGATTTAGTTGAGTGGCCTCTCCCTGATCGCCGGCGCGTTCCGCGAGGTAGTTAAAAGCTTTCTCGCTGGGAACTTCGAGTCCGATGGTTTCAAACGTTGCGTTCATAGATTAAGAAAGCTGAGTTCGACTATGTCTGTCTGCCTGCTTATCGAGTTCCGCCAGCTCGCTTCTTAGGTTTCTCGTCCATCTCAATTTCCAGTTCCTGCGGCGGAACATGGGTTCGTCTGCCGCGGATTATTCGCTCAGGTCCATGAGCCGGTCGAATTCCGGATCGCACTAACTCAGCAAACAGGTCGACGTCGTAGTCTACTTCACGAGACATCTCTTCGCGAATGGCATGCAGCACTTCCAGAAATTTTGGTCGTCGATACATCGTAATCTATTTTCCAGTTTCGGTAGCTTCAGAAACAAGAAACTCAGGCGTAACGATCATTGGAACATAAAAACCAGCGGCCGTGTTGAAGAGACGAATGCGCGCTTGCCTGCGCACGTTCGCCAAGTGACCAAAGTTCCAGGTCAACAAGTAATCGATTTTGTGAACCGACGCAATAGCGACGTGCATGGCATCGGCGATGTACTTGCGATGAAATATTCCGCGCGAGATATACCCCTCGGCAAGTATCGATGCTTCCTCGGCCAACTCGACTTGTTCCAGATCGGCGATCAAGTTCAGATATGAAGTGCGATGCGGCTCGGCAACGCGCTCTAATTCTCGCGTGACTAAAGGTGAAATGACTGCACGATAGTCCGGCATCTCGTGTTCCCACCAGCGAATCGTCAAATCGCGACGAAACGGCTCACCATTATCAAGGTAAGCGCCGATCACTGATGTTTCAAGATATAGACTTTGCTTCATGAAGCAATCACATTGGTCCAAGGTTAACGCCGTCGCTCGGCGTGACGCTTTTCTGCAACGGTTCCAGTTTAATCAATGCGCGTTTGAAATCGAAAGAAAGGCGGTAATGGCCGAGAAAATTTCCGCCCAGAATTCCATTCTGCGTGAAACCTGCCGTTTCATTTACCGGTTCCATATCCAAAATGGCGGCGCTGATTTGATCGCGTGCGAGACTCCCGAGCATAACTTTTGGCAGCAACACTGTCTTAACATCATCAGTTATACCGGCCGCCCCATAAACTCGCATGCGAATCGGGGCAATATAGCTTGTGAGTTCTTCTTCTTCCACGAGTTTCTCGGAAATGACGGAGACACTCGCGCCGGTGTCGATAATGAAGTTAAGCGGTTTGTCGATTCCTTCCAATTTTACTTCGCCGCTTAGAAAGCCGCTTGAAGTTGTACGCACGGGTATTTCGACAACGTTGGAGGGGGCGGCCGGGGCTGCTTTAGAATCAGGCGCGGTGTTGTCATCAGCTAAATCAGATTGCCGTTGCAGCGTGAAAAGCTTTGTGCCGTAATCAACCGACGCAACAAACTTGGAGATGACCGACAAACCGAGATAACCATCAACCGGCGTTCCCTTGTCATAGAAGTGACGAATGTAAACCGGCACACTGGAAATTTTCACATCACCCAAATCGATGGAAGAAAGAAAACCGTAGACGATTTCAAACTTTCCGCCGCCGCCAACGGCGCGGGCCATGCCGCCACGCGCTACCGGACGCATTCCCAACTTCTTCGCCGTCTCCTCTGAAATAACCGACATACCCGATCCCGTATCAAGCACGAAACGTAAAAACTCTTTGCCGCCGTTGGCGCGCACCTTCAGTATGGGTCGACCATCCAGTGACTCGAACGACAAACTGGTTTTGTTTCCGCTTAACGTGTAGAGCAAACCCTGGTTGCCCAAATAGCGCAGGAAGTCGATTAATCCTCGGATGCGTGCGCGACGATCGGCATCGGTCTTGGGAGCGATCATCAGGAAGGTTTCATAGGCGTCCGCTGCTTCTTTGTAATGTTCACTGCGGGCGGTTGCCTGGCCCAGGTTGAAGATGTAATCCGGTTCGTTGCTATCCAAACTTACTGCGCGGCGCAATCCCTTGATCGCCGCGTCGATGCGGTTTTCATAAAAATCCACCATCGCCAGTCCGGCAATTGCCAGCGCCTCGTTCTCCTGAAGACTGAGGGCGGTGCGAAACTCTTCAACTGAATTTTGAAAGTTGCCGGAGGCAAGAATGGCAGCTCCGAGCAAAGCGTGAGCGCGCGCTGAAAGTGGATCGGCCAAAATTACTCTTGCTGCCTGATCATACGCATCCTGCAGGTGGCGTTGCTTCAGGAGGGCAAAGCTCAAGCCCAAACGGGCGCCCTTGTCGTGCGTGTCTTTCGCTAGTAACTCGCGAAAAATCTTTTCCGCACTCTCAAAATCGCCATCGCGCAAAGCTCGGTCGGCGCGCACGCGAGTTTTTTGCTCGCCACCGGCATTCACTGGACTAACAAAAGCCAGACAGATCACAAAGGTCGCGAGCATTCCCGAGGTCAGCCTGCGTCGCCTGCTTGTCATTTCAGTCAACTCCTTGATACACCGCAATCATGGCTTTCGCCCAATGGGGAGGTAAACATACTGCAGATGACGGGCGCTTACTTCAACACCTCGCCAGTCTTAATCGACCAAAGCACCAAATCAAGTTCATCAAAGTCTATCTTGAGTTCGCGGGAAAAGCGTTTCAACTTTTCTTCGACTTCCAGGTAGCGCGCCCGCGTAGCCGGCGGTTTTGCAATCTCAACGATTTGCAAGTCATGAAGACAACTCATCACATGCTTGTCCAGAATCGCATAACCGCGCAGGCCGATATTTCTCAAGAAATGGCTCGATTCTTTGTAACCCAGACCTTTGATGCGCCTTTCCTGGGCCAGCCAGTCCCGGCGCTCGATCGGATCACGAAAACTTTCAAGCTCTCGGCGCAGTCTCAGATTGCAATGCTCGCGCAGGTAATCGCGGGTGACGACGATATAACCGGGCCGCTCGACCGGAAAGCGATGCGCTCCTGCTTTTCGCAAAGCGCGCGTCATCTCTCGTCGACTGCCCTGTGTCAGGAAAGGCCGGACGGCCTCTACTGCCGTTAATCCCATGCGCGCAGAGGCGCCGGCAGTGAAAATGCAAAAGACGAGTTCTTCCCAAAGGCGTTCATCAGAGCCTTGCTGCCACACGTCGCGAAACTCTCTGAGCCGCGCCTGAATTTCTTTCTTGCGCAGGGCGTGTGTGGCGCGTATCTCGTCCGCGCTAACGGGCTGATGATTTCGTCTCACGCGATTGTCAATGTCCTGATTCTAGGTTTGCAGTTCTTTTATTGTCAACGCAATTGCGATCAAGGTTTTGTGGTGCAAAGCGTAAATATTTTTTGCATTCAGAGGCGGCATCTCCATTGCAGAACGGCGCATCGAAAGATCCTTCTCGCCCATTACTCTCCCGCATCGTGTTAGTATTAATATTGGATTGCGTACGTGTTGAGTAGTGAAAGCGATGGCCAAAAACAAAAACCGAGCACAGATTTTTTTCTTACTCCTTGGGCTATTGGCCTGTGCAGCGCTTGGCAACGCGCAGACGCCAGTTCAACAACCAGATCGTGCGGCGAGTCCAGTACCGTCGCCGGCTGGTGTTGCACAACAAACTGAGAGCAGCGACGAGCCCCTGGTTTACGGATTACAGGGTGTGCTCATCGAAACAGTCGATGGTAAAACCGTGTCGGCACAAGCAATTGATCAGGGATTTAATCCTGCTTCGTCAGTCAAACTCGGGCTCGCGTTCGTAGCCCTACACACCTTTGGCCCACAATATCGATTCACTACTGGTTTCTGGACTGACGGTACTATAAACCAAGCCACCGGAGAGTTAACCGGCGACTTGTATGTCACGGGGCGCGATCCGTCGTTTCATTACGAACACGGCATAATGATTGCCCGGCTGCTGAATAACGTCGGCATTCGAACCGTGAGCGGCAACATTGTTGTCGCCCCCGGCTTTACGATGAATTTCAGTGCGTCGCCACGACGCTCTGGTGAAATGCTGCGTGACACTCTCGATGCCTCCCTACGATCCGCCGAAGCAACACGCTCATGGATGTACGAGCGCATGACGCTGGGCGATCAAGCCAGCTTACAAACTGTTCCCAATGTTGCGGTCAAGGGCGAGGTATTAGTTGGGCCGGTGGCACCAGCGGCCAAACTGCTACTAACTCACAATTCCAGTAAGTTGACGGACGTACTCAAGGTACTCCTTTGTTATTCGAATAACTTTATGGCCGAGCGAATTGGCGACAGCCTCGGCGGCGCTTCGTCAGTCAACCGGCAACTCATCACACTGCTCGGAATTCCCGAAAATGAGGTTCAACTTTCCTCGGTGAGTGGTCTGGGAGTTAACCGCGTCACGCCACGAGCGATGATGAAAATTTTCCGCGGGTTGCGCAACGAGCTGCAGAAGCACAAACTTTCACCCGCCGACATCATGCCCGTTGCCGGAATAGATCCCGGCACTCTTGAAGAACGGTTCACTGGTCCAGCCTGGGAAGGTAGTGTCATCGCTAAAACTGGTACCCTGGTACGGACAGACGGTGGCGCGAGCTCCCTGGTTGGTCAAATGAAGACTGCGCGCGGCGACGTGTTGCTTTTCGTGATCATGAATCAGCGCGGCAGCGTATTGAGGTTTAGGCAGAATCAGGACCGCCTGGTAATGCAAGTGCAGAATAGTCGTGGGGGGCCCAACTCATTCGGCTATAAGCCTCGTGTGTTGGCAATGAAACTCGCGGACACGCAGAGCGTTTCGACCTCAGCAAACGAGTTTGAGCCGAACTCAAAAACCAGCGCTGGTCCTCCTTAACAAATCGGCCCTTTGGTACAGCATTGCGCCCCGCCAATCGAAAGACTGACGGGGCGCTTTGCCGTCCCACCGCGTACCCGGCGTGCGGCACCATGGTCCACAGAGGACGATCCCTTCGGAGCAGGACGAATGGCCGTCCAGACAGAAAGAACCCAGCCTGATCAAACGCCGAAGGCGCTTCTCTTTCCGCATTAGTGCTCACTACAACTTTCGAACCTACCGTCTTTTCGCGCCGCATTTCGACAGGAAGGACTCTTCCGTCGTCGTTACCTTAAGTAACAATTAAGCTCGTTGCCAAAAAAGCCTTTCGAAAGAGATATGCAGGTTTGCTGCGATTTCTGCTTGGCATGAACGTTGCCAAAGCAGGCGCGAGGTCCATTGACCTTGTTTGGAGAGTCGGAGGAATAATGGAAGTTCAAAATACAATAAGAACAACCAGGAAATTGAGTGGCCAGCGCGGGATTGGTTTGCCGGAGTTGCTCATAGCGGTCGCAATCATCACGGCTGTCGCAGCTGTAGCATTGATCAATCTCAAGTCGGCGCGCGCATCACTGCGCGTCCAAAATTCTGTGCGACAACTGGCAAGTTACATGGAAAAGGCCCGCATAGATGCCGTTCGCCGGCACAGCAGCAGCTCAGTCACTTTTACTAGCCCCACCAGCTACACAGTTCGTATGGATTTTCAGAATACGGGAACTCCTATTGATCGCAGTTTCACTTTTGATAGTGGAGTTCAACTCGCGAGTTCCGAGCTGCCGGTGGTCAATTTTAATTGGCGCGGGAGAACGGTAACGGCGGGCGCCTCCTGTGTCACAACATTTTCGGTGAAGAACAACAGTAATCCCGACGATGGCTTAAATGTCGATGTGTCCGGTTCGGGCGACGTAACTGTGGAAAACAAACACCCGACTCTACCCAACGTTCCCTACAATAACAGCGTTTCAACCTCATCTGCTGTAAGAACGACAAC
>DATAOU010000319.1:0-21740 GCA_036265575.1 Pyrinomonadaceae bacterium | reverse complement strand
AATAGTCAAATTCACACGCCTGCCCAATTACAATTGGGCCGGATCCGATGATTAGAATTTTGTGGATGTCAGTGCGTTTGGGCATGCTTCGGCGAACACTTTCGACTAGCTAAGACGCGCGAGTGTCGGTGAAAGCATTATACATAGCACTTACAAGACGACGAAATTCGAGGCCGAAGTATGTCCGATAAGCTTTAGCTAACGCTGCGACAAACTATGGTTTATCCGACAACGGTTCGAGAATGCGCGCGCCGAAATTGCGCCCATTGCAAAAAAAGGGGCGAACGATTTTGTCCGCCCCTCGAATTATCCTTATGAAGCACATTACGCTTTAGCAGGATCTCCCCGCCGCTGATCCAACCGCTTGCGAAAGTCTTCACCTTCAATCATCACCTTCTTGCACATTTCGTAGAGACGGCTGCGCAACGGAGTGCCAATGCGGTCTTCCAGGGTAGTCATTTCCTGAATGCGTTCCGAACTGAATTTTCGCGAGCGACGTGGTGCTGCTTCTGCTTCCGGTTCTGCCTGAGTGCGGGGCTCGTCGAGATAGTTGGTAGTAAAGATCGTCAACCTATTATTGTTGTAACGCGTGTTGATGATTTGATACAGCGTGTCGCGTACCCAATTCGTCGGCACTGACGCGCCCAACTCATCTAGCACCAGAACCTCTGCCTGGTAAACCGGCGCCAGGACCCGCGTTTCAGAAGTTTGTGAAATGGGGTTGTAAGAATCCTGAATGGCCTTCAGTAACGAACCCGATTCGTAGAAAAGACAGGCAACGCCTTTCTTCTCAATTAAATCCTTGAGGACCGAAATCGCCAGGTGCGTTTTGCCCACACCCACCGGGCCCATAAACAAGAGTCCCGCTTCAACTGCGGGATAATCATCCACCAGGCGCGACGCAAACCCGTGCGCAAAATATTGCGATTCATGTTTCGGATGGTAATTGTGGAACGAGCACTGGCGAAACCGCGGCGGGATGCGAGCGGCGTCTAATGCTCGCGACGTGCTGTTGGTGCGACGGCACTCGCAAATGACCGCGCCCTTGCCCTCTTCCAACCGCGTACCAGTGCCAAAGCAGATAGGACAGACCGCGTTTTCCACTTTTTTCTGGTCGAGTGGCTTGGCCTCACGATTCGTGGCTATGCTGATTACGTTTGTTTCTTGCTTATCAGATGACATTTGTGGGAATACACTCGAGGAACGGAGAAATTCGGCAAACCAATCGAATCGTTGGGACGTCGAATTATAGCATCGCGCCACCTTGGGGCAAGGAACCCCGATGCTGACAGGTGTTATTTAATGCCCCGTTCCAAGCAGGCTCCAGAGGCTTTGCCAAACTGCCGTGACACTTATCGGTTAGCCTGAAGCAAGCTTCAATCATTAGAGGTTGGTTGTTATTATGAATGGTCAGTTTATCGAAAACGAAATGCCGTTGTTGCATTCTCTTCTGAGTAAATTGGGGCTCAGCCGTATAAAGGCTGAGCGGCACCCGATCCGTGTCTTTGTGATGGACGATGACCGGCGCCGGCATCGTTGGTTTGCCGCGCGTTTCAAAGGCGATCAGGTTGACGTTGTTGACACTGTCGAACAAGCCCAGCGAATGCTCAGCACAAATTCCTACGACGCAATCTTTTTAGACCACGATCTACATCCCGAGCACTATCACGCTCCCAGTAGCGATGACGAGCGCACCGGTTATGCAATCGCATTATGGCTGGCAGCAAACCCTGAGATGCAGCGCGCGTCGACCATAATGGTGCACACGCGCAACGCGGATGGGGCAATGCGGATGGTCGAGGAGCTGCGTCGCGCCGGACGAACGGCTGACTACGTTCCCTTCCCCATGCTGGCCGAACGCATTAAGCATTACTGGCCGCGATAATGCAGTAAATCGTGAATCGTTAATCGTAAATAGTGGTTGAGTATTACTGAGGATCAATGTGCATTCTGGTGAGTCAATTTCCGAGGAAACACTAAACCTCGGCTTCACCGGATAAGGCGTCCAGATAAAAGCATAACGCAAAACTATTCACGATTTACGATTCACGATTTACGAATTTTTGGTGGCCAGGGACGGGATCGAACCGCCGACGCCGGCCTTTTCAGGGCCGCGCTCTACCAACTGAGCTACCTGGCCGCTTGGGCAGGAAAGACCGCGTAGTATAGGGACTGGTGAAAAGAACGTCAAATTGCGTGTAAACCGCTAATTTGTCAGATTCGTCACAAAAAAGCGTTGACGGATTACTGGCCCGGTGTATAATTCGGGCCGTTGAGGATGGGGTTGGCGCCCAAACGTCAGTCCAGTTGAAAGACACATCCGATTCAAAATTGAAAGTGCCCGCCAGTGCCAGCTCGGCCGCCGATCGCGCCCCCCGCAGTCGCTACCTTCGAGCTGGCACAGCTATTTTCAGGGCCTTCATAAACCCCCAGCCATTCACTACTCTTCAATTCCAGCACGCGTCATTAACTTTCTCCGCTGCGCCACTGCGTCCGCAATGATGTTTTCTTCCGTCACCTTTAGTAGCTTCCGTTCGCGCATTACGAGCGAGCCATCAATCACCGCATCCCTGACATCACTTGCCTGGGCTGAATAGACCAACGTCGACGCTAACTGCGGCGTACGCGGCATCGAATGAGGCTTGTCTAGCTCGACTACGATCACATCGGCGCGCTTGCCGAGCTCCAAACTGCCCAACTCGTCTTCGAGCCCAAGCGCCCTCGCGCCATCAATCGTTGCCATCCGCAAAGCGCGCGCGGCAGGAATGACCTCGGGCCCATGCAAAGCTTTTTGTAACAGCGCCATGGTGCGCATTTCTGTAAACATATCGAGCCGGTTATTGCAGGCAGCACCATCAGCCCCGAGCGAAACAGAGATGCCGCGATCCAGCATGGTCGCAACCGGAGCGATGCCTGAACCAAGCTTCAGGTTAGACGATGGACAGTGCGCCACGTTGGTGTGCGTAGTTGAAAGTATTTCCAGTTCCTGTTCATCCAGATGGACGCAATGCGCCAGCATTACGTGGTTGCCTGAAATTCCAAGCGAATCGAGATAAGCCACGTTGCGCAATCCGGAGTCTTGTTCTACCAGTTCGCACTCATTCCGATTTTCTGACGCATGCGTATGGACCATTACGCCACGCTCGCGCGCGTGCTTTGCAACCTGGGCCAGCAATTCGCTGCTGCAACTCAGCGCAAAGCGCGGCGCAAAGCAATAACGTATGCGGCCATTCGCCGCACCATGCCAGCGTTCCAGCAATTCGAGTGAAGCGGCGATCGATTCGCCTGTTTTTTCGTAAAGTTCAGCAGGCACATCGTCGCCACGGTCCATCATGCATTTGCCAACGGTAGCGCGAAATCCTGTCTCTTCGATTACCTTGAAAACTTCTTCAGTATGGCTGACCGTTTCCATTGTGAGCGCGCAAGTGGTGCCACCCTTGATTAACTCAGCCACGCCCAATCTGGCAGAGGCCCGGATTGACTCGAGGGTGTGCGCCGCTTCCATTGGCCAGACGCGTTTCTTTAGCCAATGCAGCAGCGAAAGGTCGTCCGCCGCCCCACGAAAAAGCGTCTGGCAAAGGTGAATGTGCGTCTGGACAAACCCCGGTAAGACAGCGCATCCAGTCGCGTCGATGACGACGTCTGCCCTCAGGCCCGGCTCAGCGAGTCTGGTGATGCGGCCCTCTTCGATGAGGATGTCTCCTTCATGGACCGCGTCATGCGCGTCCATGGTCAACAGCGTGCCGCCTTTGATGAGAATTGATTCCATAAGTAGTACAGGCCTTGGTCGTGTTCTCTTAGCTCGACATCTCTTGCCTTCAACGCCGCGGCGGATTATCGGTTTCAGGCAGCTTACGTGTAAAGCAAATAAAAAAGCGCTCAGCCGCGGGATATTCCTGCGCCCAAACGCTATTTCGTTGCTTCACACTGAAAAGCAGTATGCAGGCGGATCAACTTTCAACCGCAACAGTCAAATCGCTTTCGCTCCAGCGGAGCGAGATGTTTATAGCTCGGGGGTGACATCCAAAGAAATCCTCGCTCCGTTAGGAGCGAAACCCCCAGCGAAATTTTCTCCAAGACGAGTTGCGCTCCTCCGGAGCGCGGAGTCTGAAGAAATCGCTGGGGGCTATAAATATCTCGCCCCGCTGGGGCGAAGCGGCAACAACCTCTGCGATTAAGGCCCGACTACTTCTTGTCGCCGGCAGCCGCTTTAGCCACTGGCGCCGGTTCAGGCTTTTCCTCGCGCACCGGCAAGCCGAGTTTCACTTTTACTTCTCGTTCAATGCGTTTGAGCAGGTCGGGATTTTCTTTCAATGACACTTTTGAGTTTTCCCGTCCTTGTCCCAGCCGGTCGCCTTTGTAGGAAAACCACGCGCCGCTTTTGTCGACGACATTTTGCGCGACTGCCAAATCCAGCACGTCACCTTCGCGCGAGATGCCCTCGCCGTACATGATGTCAAACTCGCACTCGCGGAACGGCGGCGCCACTTTGTTCTTTGCGACTTTGACCTTGGTGCGGTTACCCACCACGCGGTCGCCGTCTTTAATAGCGCCGATACGCCGGATGTCGAGCCGCATCGAAGAATAAAACTTCAGCGCGCGGCCGCCAGTCGTTGTTTCAGGACTGCCAAACATCACGCCAATCTTTTCGCGAATCTGATTGATGAAGATGAAGCAAGTGTTCGACTGCGACACAATCGCCGTCAATTTGCGCAGCGCCTGGGACATCAGCCGCGCCTGCAAGCCCGGCAGCGAATCGCCCATTTCACCATCGAGTTCCGCACGAGGAACAAGAGCGGCCACAGAGTCGACAACAATCACGTCAATGCCGTTGGAGCGCACCAGGGCTTCGGCAATCTCCAGGGCCTGCTCGCCGGAATCCGGCTGAGAAATCAGCAACTGGTCGATATCGACCCCAAGTTTGCCCGCGTAATCGGAGTCCATTGCGTGTTCAGCATCGATGTAAGCAGCCACGCCGCCGGCCTTTTGCGCCTCGGCAACGATGTGCAGGGCCAGGGTTGTTTTGCCGGAACTCTCGGGGCCATAGATTTCAATAATGCGTCCACGAGGAACCCCGCCAACTCCCACCGCTACGTCCAGACTTATTGACGTGGTTGAGATGGCTGGTATGTCCGAGACCTCACGCTCGCCCATGCGCATGATTGATCCCTTGCCAAATCTTTTTTCAATACCTGAGAGAGCCGCTTCGATTGCCTTACCGCGGTCTGCATTTATTCGATCTTCAGATGCCATGGCATTCATCTCTTTCTTCCGCTCCTTTTCTCAACGCTGGTGACCAGCTGAGCGCCGAGCATAGCACATCGGACGCGAGAATGGAACAGTGTTTCATACTTGCAACAGACTTTTTTTTTGCGATTAGTTCAACGTTTGACCAGTTCTGTGATTGTGCGGCCGCTGCGGCGTTCGACCTGCTGGGTCAGCGACGGCATCTCGCCGGCAGCTTCGTCCTTCGAAATGCGTTCGACGCGCCACATGGGAAAGAACAGATCACCCAAACCGATAAAGGGCTCGTCATGGGCGACGGCATGTACCCAACTATCAAAAGCATTTAAGTCCAGGCCGCGCAAGAATACTCCGGCTTGCGTGATCTCGTCGAGCACGCCCCAACATTTTTCGCGCGGCGAATGCAGCACAAGTATAACTGCACTTCCCGGCTGAATGCCCGCGCTTCCTGAATCCTGCGTTTTCATACTAATGCCAGAATTTTTGCAACGGCAGTTCTTACCAGTTGCCGGCGACCAGTTTATTTTTGTTTCTTCGCAGCGTCGTTCAGCAGTTCGGCCATCGCGGTCCGTTTGTTCTTTGCCGCCCAGGCCGCGGCGGTCATTCCATCCTTATCTTTAAGATTTGGGTCGGCGCCCTTTTCCAGAAGCAAACGCGCGACGTCCTCATAATTGTAGATAGCCGCCCACATCAAAGGCGTGCCGCCGACTTTATTTTTGGCGTTTGGATCCGCGCCTTTTGCGAGCAGCATTTCCGCAATCCTGGCATTTCCACGATTCGCTGCCCCATGAAGCGCGGTATCGCCTCCGGCATCCTGCAAGTCAAGCC
The DNA here is from genome assembly GCA_036265575.1 of Pyrinomonadaceae bacterium. GTDB lineage: Bacteria > Acidobacteriota > Blastocatellia > Pyrinomonadales > Pyrinomonadaceae > PSRF01. The sequence continues at coordinate 15,668 of DATAOU010000319.1, read as the reverse complement.
TCGCGCCCCGCTCAAGTAATTTAGGCACAACATCCTCGCGCTCGCGCCAGACATAAAGCATCAGAGCTGTCACACCATTTGCGCCCTGTGCATTCAAGTCCAGCTCCGGCCTGGCCAGGATCAAATCTGCAACCGCATCCTCTTTGTGTTCCAGCGCCCGCATGATCGCGGTATGGCCAGGTTCATCTTTTCGATTAACGTCGGCGCCGCCTTTGAGAAGCGCATCGACAATCTTTGCATCGCCGCGAGCAGCAGCCGAAATCAGCGCCGTAGCTCCGTCCGCATCTTTAGCATTTGCATCTATACCTGCAGCAAGAAATGCATTAACGGCAAGCAGGTCGCTGGCCTTGGCGGCTGCCAGAAACGATCCCTCGTCATAGTCGTAGCCGCGCAACTTCAAGAACTGCTTCGCTGCTTCGGGCGTAGGCTTGGATGTTTGCTGGTCCGCGCAGCCATAAGAGCTGACGAGAACAAGTAACGCGAGTAGCGCGGCGGCCGCCTTCGTTATTCTGAGATGAATTTTTTTCATTTTTTAGCGACAGGGAGCAACTATCGCTTTGGTGATGTGTACCGGCTTAGAAGGCTTCTCGCCCTCGGTCGGTGCATGATTGATGGCGTCAACGACTTCCATGCCGCTGGTCACTCGGCCAAATGCGGAAAACTTGCCGTCGAGATTCGAGCCGTCGCCCACGAGTATGAAGAAACTGGTGCTCGCGCTGTTTGGTTCGTCGGGCCGCGCCATCGAGACAATGCCACGCACGTGCTTTATCAGGCTGGGCTCGTCCGGGAGTTTATGACTCATCCGTTTCATTAACTCAATTCCCCACTTCTCGCTCGTCGACAGATTGCCTCCCTGAATAACGAAATCCCTTACGATCCGGCTGAAGGTAGTCGTATCCAAGGCGCCAATGGCCGATAGGTTGAGGAAGTTACGAGCATTTTCCGGCGCTGAGTCCGGCAGCATTTCGATCACGATATTCCCGGCCTCAGTTTGGAGGGTAACGCAGTGCTGCGCCATTTTTTCCACAGATGCGCCATCAAATGGTTCAGGCTTTGTCGGCGATCGTTCTTCAGCGGGTCTGGCGTTTTTCTTTGGCGGATCTGCAGTAGCTGGGGCTTTTGTTTCCTGCGCATTGGCGAGAGAAACAAATAACAGCGTCCCAAGCAAACCAAATATTAATTTTGAGAATTTAGCTTTCATTGCACGTTCGCGGCTTTGCCGCATTCCTTGCGGGAAGGCTCAGCCTTTCCGTCGTCGCAATGTTTCAATTCTTCGCGAGGCTTAGCCTCGCGAAGAAGTCTGTAGAGACCGGCCGGTAAGGCAAAGCCTTACCGCACAGAAGACGGCAGAGCCGTTCAAATAAACTTCGCCGCCGACAACCATTGCCCGCCGTCAACCACCAGGATTTCGCCATTGATGAAACTCCCGGCGTCCGAACAAAGAAAAACTGCGGCAGTTTCAATGTCCTTTATGCGGCCGAAACGTCCCAAAGGAATGTTCTTCTTCAATTTCTCTTTAACTGGTTCGGGTACGAGCCGTTTCATGCCTTCCGTATCTTCGATGGGGCCGGGCGCAATCGCGTTGACGCGAATGCCATAACGCCCCCATTCAACCGCAAGGTTTCGCGTCAAAGCGTCGACACCCGCCTTGGCGGCGGAAACGTGTAGTTGCATTGGCGTGCCGAGGTAATGAAGCGTGGCGCTGATATTAAGAATCTGGCCGCGCTGCTCTTTTAGTTGCGCAAAAGCGGCGCGAGAAACATTGAACGTGCCTTTCAAATCAATGTCCACGACGGTGCCAAAACCGTTTGGCGACAGCTCTTCAGCTTTGCAAAGAAAGTTTCCCGCGGCACCGTTTACGACAATGTCGATCTTGCCAAAGTGCTCGACGGTAGCGGCGATCGCTTTTTCAACTTCTTCGGGATTGCGAACATCGGCCGCAACTGCAAACGCTTCGCCAACGTTCGCATCCTGAGCGTGAGCGTCGTTGATAATTTTTGTCGCAGTTGCGAGATGGTCCATGCTGCGACTCACCAATGCCACGTTGGCGCCGGCTTCCGCGAGTGCGCGAGCAACGCCGCCGGTAATACCAGTGCCGCCTCCGGTTACAAACGCGACGCGACCTTTCAGAATTCCATCAACAAAGATGTTTTGAGTCATTAGTAGCTAGGATCCTTCTTAAGTAGCATAGACTCTAGTCTGTGTCCGGTTGAGTAGCACAAGCTCAGTATGTTGCCTGGTAGGGATAGCACAGACTGAAGTCTATGCTACTAGCCACCAGCAATGTACGGACGGGCTTGCACAATAAAGATTTGCCCTTTCATGTACGCCCATTCAATGTCCTGATCGCGATTAGCAAAAACCTTCTTGATGGCAGTAGCTGCACTCACCAAACGGCGTACGACCGCATCAGTCAAAACAATGCGCTCGCCCGAGATGGGAATTTCTTTCACGCCGCCTTTCTCGTCAAAAGTAAGCAAACTGTCTTCATCCGAGCGCGTAAGCACCTGAACTGCAAGCGCACGCGGCAGGTAAATGATTTGCTCGGCCACTTTCTTTCCTTCGACTACCTTAATACCCAATCCTCGTTTTGCGCTTATATAGATTGCGCCTTTGTTTTCCTTATTGTAAGGATCGCTCGTGATCATCACGCCCGAGCTTTCCGAGTTAATGCCCTCCTGAATCAGCACGGCCATGAAAATTTTTGAATGGTCGACCGCCATACGTTCGCGTGCTTCGTACGCTTCGAAATTCCAAAGCGAAGCCCAGACCGTCTTAATCGCATCGACTAGCTGCTGGTCACCTTTCACATTTGGGACAGTCGTATACAAACCGGCGCCACTGAAATTAGGCAGGTCCTCCGAGTTTGATGAACTGCGAACGAATAACCCCTTGCCCGGAAACTCCAGGCGCACGCGCCGCACAATCTGCGCTCGCAGTCGCTCGTCAAACTTGGCTTGCTCGATGCGCTGGCGTAGTTCCGTCAAACGCGCACGGCGATAGGCCGGGTCATGAACAAACTTCTGGTCGTTGAGTAGCGCGTAAATCGCGTCGTCGAGTTTGTTCGCTTTGAGAAACTGGTCGTAATAGTAGAAAGGGATGGTAAAGCCGTTGGGAACCGTGATGCCGGGCACACGCGCGTTAATCAGCTCGCCGAGGTTCGCCGATTTACCACCAAATGCGATGCTGGAACGCGCGCGTTGCTGCCTCAGACCAAGCAAGCGTGTCTCAGAAAGATCAAACTTCGGCTTAACCACATCGAGCCGCTGGGCCAAGCGTTTTTGATACTCACGCAGTTGATCGATGTCAGCCCGTTTGATCGAGTAGCTGTCACGGCGCGTCTCAAATGTTACCCACCAGCCGTCGTACTGCTTTAACTGCGTCGTCGCCTCTTTGATGTAGGCATTCGGGATGCCCCACCCTTTTGCAAGCAGGTTGATGTGCGACAAAGGGGTCGAGGGCTTTGAAGTAATTACACCCGCGACCGGCGGCAATTGCAGCGGCACTTCATCAAGCACCAGAATTTCGTTGAAACCGATCTCCACGTGCTCGTCGAGCTTTGGAATTATGTGAATGCGGCCCAGCCCAGTCGCGATATTCAGCGCCTGGTATTCCTGTCCCCTGGTGATCTCAGTTTGCAAAACGCGTTGCAAGCCTGTCAGCGAGCTCGATTCTGTTTCCTGCCGGCTGGAATTAGGTTTGTAGGCAACTGGAACGAAGAATGTTTTATTAATGACGTCCGCAGCGAGCTTGATCTGGTCAGCAGAAATCAGATCGCCTTCCCAAAATTCGAAGGTCCACCGCTTGATGGGTGTTTGATAGGCAATCGTGCCGAGGATGAAGCGCCGGTTTGGCTTTAAATAATTGTTTTCGAAAAATTCGCGGCCGCGCTCGAGCGATAGATAGGTTCCATTCACAAAGTCCTTGTGAAAAGCATAGCGCTTTGTATCGACGTAATAGATTTTGTTTCCATCCTTGCGATCGATAACAAAGATCACGTGTGGCAAGGCGTAGGGAGTGTTCGCATCGTAGGTAACGGCGAACGAATCAAATTCCGCCTGGGACCTTATCGCGCCAAGCGACCGAGGCGTTGCTGTCTGCGCGATGGAGCGCTCGGCCATGCCTGCAAAACTGAGGCATAGCAGCAGACACCCAGCTAAACTTTTTCTCGAAAGCATTCGCTCAATTCCCTTTATTTATCCGAGCAAATTTTTTGTCCGAGCAAACTCAAGCAGTTAAGAGTCCAAGCTTTAGCTTGTTCCGTCGCGACCCAGCAACCTAAAGATTGGACTCTGAACTGCTGGCCTCCGCCCAATCTCTCATGTTTGCTTCCGGGTCACGTTCTTTCCTGTGCGCGCGAGCAATTCTAGCAAATCATCAATATGACGTTGCTCCGTCAGGAAACTGTTAATGTTGACACGCATTACCCGACGGCCCTTGAGAACAGTTGTGTGAATCCACGCTTCACCGCTGCGTTCGATTTCCTGTTGCAGCTTTTGCTGCAGGCGATCCTGTTCAATGCCCGGCGCGTTGGCCACACTCGCCGGCAGAAAGCGAAAACAGCAAACGGCGGTTTCGATCTCGTTTACCCGCTCAAAGTCAGCCAGCGCGTCGATGCGACCGGCGAAGTATTCGGTCAGTTCAATCTGTTTCTCGATTGCGGCTGCGTAGCCTTGCCTGCCCATGAACTTCAGTGCCATCCACAATTTCAGTGAGTTGAACCGGCGCGTGCCCATCTGGCCGTAACGGAAGAAATCAAATTCCACGTCAGCGCCGCCGCGATCTTCGTTCAAATATTCGGGCGTGATATCAAACGCCTCGCGCAAAACTCCACCACCATCGCGCACCAGCACGGCGCCACAGGCAAACGGCACAAACATCCACTTATGAGGATCAAAAGTTATCGAATCCGCGAGCTCGATCCCGTTCAGCTTATCCCGGTGGCGAGATGAGAAGGCAAGCGTGCCTCCGTAAGCGGCATCAACGTGATACCAGCAATTATTTTCGGCGGCGATTTGCGCCAGCTCGCCCAGCGGATCGATTACGCCCGTGGAGGTTGCTCCGGCGAGACCAATGATGCAACACGGAATCGTGCCGGACTTGCGATCTTCGTCGAGCTGCTTTCGCAGCGCGTCGGTTTGAATGTGGAAATCAGGACCGGTTGGAATCTTGCGCAAGCTGGCGCGACCGAGACCGAGGATGTCCACACTTCTTTCAATCGAAAAGTGAACTTGTTCAGAAGCGTAAACAATTAAATCGCCGGGCGCGGATCTCAAGCCAGTTTGTACTGCGGTTTGATGAGCGCGATCACGTGCGCACTTGAGCGCAATCAGGTTCGCTTCCGTACCACCGCTCGCCAGCGTCCCAAAACTCTTCGGGCCGTATCCAACCAACTCGCACAACCAACGCAGCACTCGCGCTTCAATCATTGCGGAGGTTGGGCCATTGCGCCAGGCGCCGGCGTTCTGATTGAGTACCGACGTCAACGCATCGGCCCAAACGCCAATGGGCAAGGGCGTGGGATTAAACTGGCCGAAGTACCGCGGACTGGGTACTTGCATCGCATGGACCAACACCTCGTCGGTAAAGCGCGTGAGAATTTCTTCGGCAGCAATTCCCTGCTCAGGAAAAGGTTCATCGAAGATTTTGAACAAGTCCTCGGGCGTCGCGAAGGAGGTAACTTTCCTCGAGTCCAGCGTAGCTGCATAATCGGAGATGATCCTTGCTACAGCGCGCCCTAATCGTTCGTGCTGTGTGGCCAGATCATCAGTCGGAAGAGTTTTGCTCATAATCAACGTTTGAGGACAGAATCTCATGCGAAGTTGCAAAGAAGCAAAGCTCGCTCAAGTAGCTCTTGGCGCTATGCAGACGCTTGGCAGAACTCCTAAATGAATACGGCAGCACAAACCATTCAGTTTAGAGAAGCGCTTGAGAGAGAGATGAGGCCTTACGGCGTAGAGCTTTCCCGGCAAACTCTCGACGGCTTGGCAAAATACTTTGAACTGCTTTCTGGCTGGAATTCACGTCTGCATCTAGTTTCGTTCCATTCGCCAGAGGAGTTTGCAACCAGGCATGTGCTGGAATCTTTGTTGCTGTTGAAATACTTGCCGCCGGGCGCGCGCGTTGCCGATGTGGGGTCAGGTGGCGGGCTGCCGATCATTCCCTGCCTAATTGCCAGATCTGATCTGCGGGCAATGCTGGTTGAATCTTCAAAAAAGAAGGCTTTATTTCTGCGCGAAGTTTTGCGTGAAATCTCGGTGAAAGAAAGAGCCGAGGTGTTTGCCGAGCGGTTTGAGAATCTGGCAACGCCTGAAGCTGATTTCATTACCTGCCGCGCGCTCGAACGCTTCGAGACAATGCTGCCCAGCCTAATAAAATGGGCGCCGCCGCGGGCCACGCTGCTACTTTTTGCCGGCGATGGACTGCGTCAACCGATTGAGGACCTAGCCCCCTCCAGCAACCGGGTTTTGCTCCCTAATTCCGAGAAACGCTTCCTTTACATCATCAACAGAGCGAGCCGGCACGACTGCTATACCTAAGCACTGATAGCGCAATAATGCAGATGGGTCGGCGAATACAGAACCGGGAGCGGGAGCGAATCACTCAATTAGGGAGATGCGTGTAACAGCGTTCGCGAAATTATTCAGTCCCAGGTGAGAACGCGACCCGGTCGCTACCCCGAGCCGAAGTCGGGGTTCTGTATTCGTCGACCCACTACAAAAGAGTAGAGCAAGGCAACGCGACGGTATTTTGGCGATCGCCAACGTCGAGAATGGTTCTTTGTGAAAAAGCGGCGATAAGCTATTGCTAATAAAAGGTTGAAGAAGCCCTGCCAACTTTGCTGGAACGCTACTGCCTTTGGTTATTTATACCGCCTAGAGAAACATTAAGTGCCGGCCGACATTTCTTAGCGATCTGTCGTCTCGAAAACCGCCTGATAGTTGGCTAAACGCCCCAGCCAACCTATCGGGTTCGCAGCTCACTGCGGGCCGCGACTTGTTTTTTGCAAGTGCCAGCGAAGGCAAAATATGAACCGCAATACGAAATTCCTTTTTATCGCCGCGACGTTTGTTTCACTTTTACTGGTGGCGCAAGTTGCGAATGCAGCTCCGTTGCAAATCATCACGCAGAGTGGCGGCTTTCACTTGACCGGGTTGGGAAACAACGGCAACGGCACGCCTAACAATGAGTTTGATGTATTCATCGGCGACCCTCACACGGAATCAAACACCGTTGATTCCTCGGGTGGACGATTCATTGCGCTCATCAATCCACTGACGTTCATTCAGGACTTTACGGGCTTCGGCTCGGAAGGAACTTATCCGCTCAACGTTTCAGAACCGCTGACTGTTAACGGGCAAACGCAGACACTAAATTTGCTGGGCTCGCTGACAATCGGAACTTTCAGTGACTCGGTCTCGCTCCTGACTAACTCGCGAATCATCTGGCAGTTTAATACGTTTACGGTTTCCGCAACGGTGCTGCCAGTGACTATTTTCGGAGCTACCAACGGCGCCTACAACGATTTCCTATGCGCGCGGTTTGAGGTCAAACCGAACTGCGATACGACGGTTCCTGAACCAGCGACGATGGTGCTTTTGGGGACCGGTTTGGCGGGCCTCGCTGCTAAAATTCGACAGCGGCGAAAAACGAAGGTGCCCATCTAATTCGAGGATAGAGCAGCATCAATCGCAAAAAGGTGCGACGTTCAAACGAACGTCGCACCTTTTGGTTCTGTGGACAGGCAGAAATGCCTGTCCTACTTATGGAACGATTTCCAGCGCAATCAACTGCTGCCCGGAAACTACAAATTCGGCAGGGGGTAGCTCAAACTCATAAACCGGCGATAGCACCGTCGGTGTGTACCCGCCTGAATTTCGATCGCTATTCAGGGTCGCCACAACTGAAGGCGGCAGATTCGGCAGTTCACTTGTGCCGATAACCGCGCCTGGAGTGATGCGAAACAGTTTCACGTAGAGTCGGTCACTCTTCTTCACTTTGTTGATGGCCCGCACCAACTGGCCCAGGTCCTGCGGCACGAAAACCCGGGATGCCGATCCCTCCTGCAACGCGCCACCATCACCGACAAACACCAGCAACTGGCCCGGCGTCGCGTCGTTTGGAATCTGCACCGGAATACGCTGCACGAATTGTTTTCCTGACTCAGTACGGACGTAGGCCTGCACTTCGATCTGTTCGCCGCGGTGCGCTTCCGTCTTATTCAAGGCGATGCGTTCGAGCGTCGCTGCATATTTCGTGTCGGTGGAGGAAATATCCAGGTTCACGCCTTCGATTTGCACATCGTCAAAACCGCTACCGAGCAGCGAACTAATTGGCCCCGCCACTGATCCCGCTGCCAGCACCGGCGAGTTACCCGCCGAAAAGCGCCGGTCCAATTCGATTGGTTCCTGACCGCGAACGTTAATGGCGCCCTTAATCGTAATCGTTGAGTCGCCCAGCGCCCGCTCGCTCGAGGTGATCGTGTTGTAGACGGTCAAATTCAACAGCAGCGGCGTCAGAAAAGAATCGTTGGCGATTTCGTAAGAATAAGTGTCGCTGCGATCACGGCTGGTATGCAATTTAATCTTTACCGGAATCATTTTCGGAGACTGACCCAGCTCACCAAAGACTCCGGACGCGCGATCCTGGGAAATTGAACCCATCATCGTGCCGGGAATCGAAAGCTTGAACGAGTTGTTGACGTTTGCGATAACCGTCACGACTGCCGTTTCGCTCATCGGCATATCGGAAGCACCCAGACTTAGAAAAGGGTGACCGAAAGCATAAATGCGATTGCCATCGCGAAATGTAACTGTGCCCGCGGCCGCGATTGAATAATCACCTCGAACCAATTGGACACTGATTGACGTTCCCGGCGTCAGCGTCTTTTGGTTCGGCGTACCAAGCGGCGTGACGTTTGCCGAACCACCGACTCCTGAAACGGGAAGCAGACCGTTAGCCATAAGCTGTGGAGCAAACATCGCCAACGAGTCCTGGCTAATGCCGCCGAATACCATCGGCGTAGCAATCGGAACCATCTGCTGGCCGATCAATGGCATCAGGGGCGAACCTTGTGACACGGGTGCGATCAGCGAAGCAGAAGTAACCGACTGTTTCGGCAGGTTGGGTTTCCAATCGGTTGAAGCTAACTGAGCGAAAGAAACGGCGCGCGGTTCTTTCGGGCCTTGGCGATTGTTGGCATCGCCTTTTTCAAAGAGGTCGATCATTTGTTTGATCGGCGTGATGCCCGCGATCGGTTCTTTGGAAAAGGGAAAACTAAAGGCAATCGCGCCGACCAATTTGTTGTCGATATAAACCGGCGAGCCTGACATACCCGCAAAGACTCCGGTCTTTTCCACGTTGGCTCCGCTAAGCCTCGCGATGATTGCCGACTGCCTTGGTCCCGGGAAGCCTGGCAAAACGCCCAGGATCTCGACGGAAAACTCCTGTGGCTCAGTACCGGAAAAAACTGTCTGGGCGGTTCCCTTCATGCCGGGACGCAAGTCTTCAAGGGGAAAAAGCCTGACATCACCGCCCGGCGTCACTACAGCCGGCTTCTGTGCCAGAGCCAAGCCGCTGAGTAGGCCCAGCAGGATCGAGAACAACAGGACGTTGGCAAATCTTTTCATTAAAACCTCTTTGTTACTGCAAATCGAGGGCGTCCGACGCCAAGGTACTGGACTATAGCTTTCGGTCCTAAACGGGTCAAGCTACTTATGAGTACTTTACGAGACGACGCTGCCCCGGCGACGGCTGAGTTCTTAGACGCACAATCCGGCGAAATCGTTCCTTGTCGACTAACGAAGGGCGTGCTAATTTTTCGCCGCACTACCCCCGGGCCTTACTAACTACCAGAAGCGATTAATTTTTCGATGGATACCATCGCAGCTTTCATACTCGCCGGCGGCGCATCGCGTCGCATGGGTACCGACAAGTCCCAGTTGCTGCTGGCCGGCAAGAGCTTCCTCGAGCACATCGCTGCAGCACTCGCACCGATCAGCAGCGAGATTGCCGTGGTAGGTAAGACGGCGACGGCGTCAGCTGAACGACGTTACATTCCGGATGTGTATCCGAACTGGGGCGCGCTGGGCGGCGTGCATACAGCGCTTGCTTCAAGCGATGCGGCCTGGAGTTTGATCGTCGCCTGCGATTTTCCTTTTGTTACGACTGAGCTCTTCGAGCGACTGGCAAGCATGTGTGAGGGTTTCGCCGCAGTCGCACCTATTCAGAGTGATGGCATCCCGCAACCACTCTGCGCCCTCTATCAAACGGAGCGATGCCTGGTCCGCGCCGAGGAGTTAATCGAATCCGGCGAACGAAAACCGATTGCTCTGCTACAATCTGTGCAGACGCGGTGGGTTCCATTTGCAGAGATCGATGACCTGCCTGGAGCCGAAAGTTTTTTTGATAACATCAATACTGCCGCGGACTATGAACGCATTATTGCGAAAGGAACGGTAACGCGGATGGCTTAATTCAAGGTCGGTCGAAACAAATTATGGACCGCCACCCGAGTTCTTCCATCCCACTGCTCGATGCCCCGACGACGCTTCGGTAAAAAGTTATTAAAGTCTTTTTTGCCAATTCTCTTCGTATTGGTGCTCGCCTGCGTCATCGCACTAATCTCGATTGTTCACGGCATCACTCAACCACCGCGCCAGCCTTACCTGGTCACACCGCAGTCGTTTTCACAAATCAGCGGTTCGGCGTTAAAAGTAACGGACGAGAATTGGCGCAATCGAGACGGCACTGCCGCGCGTGGCTGGCTTCTGCGCGGAGTTGAGGGCGCGCCCGCGATTGTTTTGCTGCACCGGTATGGCGGCGACCGTTCCTGGCTTTTCAACCTTGGCATCAAAATAAACGAAGCGACCGGCTTCACCATCCTGTGGCCAGACTTGCGCGGCCACGGGGTGAATCCACCGATCACGACCTCAACATTTGGGATGAAGGAAGGCAACGACGTTGTCGCCGCTTTGGATTTCCTGCGAGGATTGAAAGGCTCGAGCCGGGAGCATTTGACCTCGGATGTTTTTGGGATCTACGGGGTGGAGTTAGGAGCTTACGCGGGAATGCGGGCGGCAGTTCAGGATGGAACGGTACGAGTGCTGGTCCTTGATTCCCTACCGCGCAGTTCGGATGAGTTGATGAACGCAGGGATAAGCCAGCACACCGGAGTTACGAATAACATCATCCTGTCTGTGGCGCGTTGGGCAACTCGACTCTACTTTATGGGCCGCTATCAAAACGGTTCCTCGTGTCAGATGGCAAGCGAGTTAAAGAATGCCCGCGTGCTTTTGCTTGCGGGCGCCGATGATGGTTATTTGCGGGATTCAACCGCCGCCGTTCAGCCTTGTTTTCCAATTCACGCAAATGTGGAATCAAAACTGGATTTGCCTCTGACCGGTTTTACTTTGCCTTCTGCTACAGGCGAGCAAGGCGAAGGCTATGATCGTCCAGTCATTGATTTCTTCTCAAAAAACCTTCAGTAGTTCACAGCTCAAAGTGGCGTGACTGCCACAATCGCCACGCGACCGTTGTTCGCAACCTCATCGATTCGTACCGACTCAGCATTTCTTAAACTACCGAGATCGCTCAGGGGAATGAAAATTAAGAGCGTTTCATTGCGCCGATGAGTTTCATAAATCACCTGGCCAATGCCCTCGTACATGACTGGCTCGTGGTCCTCGCCATAGATGACGCGACCCGCAGCGTAAAACTCAGGACTGCGGTCGTCTCGCTTTAATCCAAATACTCGTGCATGCGCATAACCTCGTTCGTCAGCAAGTTGAATCAGGCGTTTGGTGGATTGCGCGTCGACCAACCTAGGCGCAACCGAATGCAGAGCCAGGACCACAATCGCGAAAGTTGCCGCGCCGATCGCGAGTGCCGCCGTCTGCTTGCTTCGCTTTAACCACAGCGCCAGCGCGCCGGTGATTCCGGCAATCAGTGCGAACAATAACGCGACGCGAACAGATATTTTTCCTGACTGCCAGGCGAAAATGAGCCCTACGACCGCAATCAACAAGCCCAATGCGCCGGTTGCCCGGAGGGCCCAGTTGTTTCGCGAATAGGCATGAAGCTGCGCTAGCCGCGAGCCAGTCAACAAAGCCGCTGCCGGCAAAACCGGAAGTATGTAGCCCGGCAGTTTCGAACTCGAGATGCTAAAGAAGATGAGCGGTAGAAGTAACCAGGCCAGCGCAAAGGTTTGCAGCCGGCTGACGGGATCGTCACCTCCTTTCCAAAATGCGTGGCGCGCTTTCAGCACTCCATCGATTAGCAGCGCGGTCCATGGCAGCGCCAGCAACGGCAGAATCTCCAGGTAATAATAGATCGCGCCAGGATGATGGTATTTGTTTGTTGCAAAGCGCTCGAAATGATGTTTGATGATGAACTCGTCAAAAAACAAAACGCCATGCTTCCAGAACATCGGGCCATACCAAATCGCCGCCACCGCCAGTGACAAGGGAGTGCCCCAGACGACGCTAGACAAAATTTTTCGCGCCGGAGCCTTTCCGCGCAACACGTAATAAGCTCCAATCACGCCAAACGGGATCACAAATCCCACCAACCCTTTGGCGAGTAGCGAAACTCCAATTGCAAAATAGAAGCCTGCTAACAGCCGGCGCTGCGATTTAATATCAACCTCAAGCTCAGCGGCGAAAAAGAAAGCGAGCGCCCAGGCGATGGTCATCGTAAGAAGGATGTCAAAACTTACGGCGCGCGAGAATGCGATCAGTCCGCCACTCGTTCCGGCTACGAAGGCGCTCCAAAACGCGAGTGACGCGTACGGCCTGGTCGAAATCTCAGACTTCAGATCTGAGATCTCAGGTTTGAGATCTGAGATCTCAGATTTGAGATCCGGTTTGTTTGAGATCTGAGATGTGAGATATGAGCTCGCTGCGGTCTGTTCCACGCGCCTGCCGATCCAAAACACCGCCGCTACCGTCAATAAGCCGCTCATCGCCGCGGCCGAACGCGCCGCCCATTCAGAAGTACCGAATGTTTTGAACGCGCCGATCATCATCCAATAAAGCAGCGCAGGTTTTTCAAACCATAAATAACCGCCAAGCGTCGGTGTAATCCAATCGCTTCGCAGCAACATTTCGCGTGCGACTTGTGCATAGCGCGGCTCATCCGGACCAATGAACGGTAGTTGGCCCAGACCATAGAAATAAAACAGAATGAAAGCGACAAAAAGAAGAATGCTGCCGCGCTTGGCAAGGATTGAAGGTTGCAAGTATAGTCGCTCCGAGCTCGTCAGTCGTCAGTTGTCAGTTGTCAGTGGTGTTATTACGGTTCGGTTTGCCCCGGTTCAACGGATCGAGCCGAAGAGTATCATCGAAATCAAATTCACTTACAAATTGAGAAAGAAAACAACGGACTACTGACGACTGACAACCAACCATGTTACGCACCGCAGTCATAGGCGTGGGCCACCTGGGCCGTCAACACGCGCGGATCCATTCTGATCTAGCTGCTGAAGGTCTAACTCAGTTTGTATCGGTTTGTGACCTCGACGAGCTTGCGGCTAAATCAATTGCAAGCGAAAGAAGTACCGCCTGGACCAGTGACTGGCACGAATTAATCGGGAAAGTTGACGCGGTAAGTCTGGCAGTGCCGACTGAGTCGCACTGCGAAATCGCCTGCGCTCTGCTGAACACCGGTATTCATGTCCTGGTTGAGAAGCCCATCTCGCGAACGCTTAAAGAAGCAGACGAAATGATTGCCGCGGCGGAAAAGGGTGGCGCGCTCCTGCAGATTGGCCATCTCGAACGCTTTAATCCCGCTTTAATTGCGCTGCGCCCTCACGTGCGCAAACCGGTCTACTTTGAAATTCACCGCGTGGGCGAGTTTACCGCGCGCTCGTTGGACATCGATGTCGTGCTTGACTTGATGATCCATGATCTCGATATCGTTCAATGGCTGGTGGGCGAAGAAGTAGAAGTGACTGAGCTGCACGCGGTTGGCATTCCCATCCTCACCAACAAGGTCGATGCGGCAAACGCGCGTCTCGAATTTGCTTCCGGCGCGGTTGCGAATATCACGGCGTCGCGCGTCGGCACAGAAAAGATCAGGAAGATGCGCTTCTTCCAACCGCACGACTACGTGGCTGTCGATTATGCGACTCGGCACGCATCGATTAGCAGTTTAGCGCCGCCGACTGCACAAGGCGCGTGGCCAGGCGTTAAAACGCATAATCTCGATATCGTTGACGTTGAGCCTTTGCGCGCCGAAATCATGTCGTTTGTTGATGCAGTGCAAAAGGGTCTGCCCTCGCCTGTATCGGGCGGCGACGGTCGGCGTGCACTGGCATTGGCTTTACGCGCGCTCGAACGCATTCAGGAACACGCGCAGCATCCGGGCGTCAGCGAGTTAAGTCAGATTAGTTCCGCATGACTGCCAACCCCGAGATTTCCTCCTTTCTTGATGAGCGCATCGGCGCCGGCGATTTTCCTTCCGCCGTCTACTTTGTCGCGGAAAAAGGTTCAGCGATTTTTGCTGACGCGCGCGGCAATGCAGTAGTCAACGAGCATCCCATCCCCGCAACCGTCGAAACAATCTATGACCTGGCCTCACTCACCAAGCCACTGGTTACTGGTCTCTTGTGCAGCCGTCGAATTGAAGCCGGTGAACTAACACTCGACAGCTCTCTCGCTCATTATTTAGCTGAGTTTGATCGCACCGATAAACAAGACATCACCGTACGCCAGTTGCTCACTCATACCTCCGGCTTGCCGGCCTGGGAACCGCTTTACGTGCTTGCCGAAGGCAAACGCGATCGCGCCGTGGCAGCGCTGGCAAATCTCAAATTGGAATACAAACCCGGCACGCGTCTCCTTTACAGCGATCTTAGTTTCATCCTGCTCGGTTTCTTGTTGGAACGAATGACCGGTACGCGCCTGGCACAACTTGCGCGGCGGGAAATTATCGAGTTGCTTAAACTTCAGCACACTTTCTTCAATCCGGAAAAGGCGATGCAGACAGGAATTGCGGCGTGCGAGACCGGCAACGCTTACGAACGCGAGCTGTGGAGCAAGTCCGGTGGCACTGAATACAGCGGCTGGCGCAAGGATTTAATCTGGGGGGAAGTTCACGACGGCAACGCGCATTTCCTCGAGGGCGCCGCCGGACATGCCGGACTCTTCTCAACCGCGCAAGAAACTTTTGTCCTGGCCCAACAATTTATTGCCGGTGAAAGCAAACTATTGAAACCAGAAACTTGCCAGTTGTTTCGACAGAATATGACACCGGATTTGGAAGAAGCGCGTTCACTCGCCTGGCAACTGGCGGTGACCAAAGATTCGACCGCCGGAACTGATCTGCCCGGCGACAGTTTTGGACATACAGGTTTTACCGGCACCAGCTGCTGGGTCGATCCACAACACGAGCGAGTGTTCATTCTTCTGACCAACCGCACCCACGCGCGCGCTTTACCATTCGCCAATATTAACGGTGTGCGCCGGCGGTTTCATACACTAGCGGTTGCAGCGCTCGGAGCCTCGTAAAGCAAACTGTTAGTTGGCGTGGTTGGTTAGCCTCAACTCACATGACCAGGTGCCGCCGCAACTAACAGTTTGCTTTACATCACTTCATGACGGCTTGAGACGTCGCGCTGGTGCGCGCGTTGTTGGGTAGGACGGTGAATGAGTTGAGGCCGAGGAAAACGC
>DATAOU010000318.1:0-8918 GCA_036265575.1 Pyrinomonadaceae bacterium | reverse complement strand
CGCTCCGCGCGATACTGTTGCTCGACTACGGTGAGTGGCATTAGCCGCACAGCAGCGAGCCAATCGAGACAAGGCAGGGTATGAGTCGTTTCACAATTCGCAAGGCGCTAATAATTGCGCTCCTGCCAGTGCTGGCGATGGTATCCGGAAACAGCCGCGCACAAAAATCGCGAAAGGAAAGTTCTGCGACTGCGAACTTATCGGCGGCGACCTCTCGCAACATGCTGCTTAGCAATGATCTGTCCTGGACGTTTGGCAACAAGCCACAGCGCGGTTGGTATCTCTACACGTCGCTGATCAGTCGCCTACTCAATACAAAAAACCCAGTTGGATCGACTGCCTTCGCCAAATCACTTGCGACCTGGCAGAAAAAAATGGGCCTGCAAGCTAACGGCCTACTCGACGAGCAATCGCTTTACGAAATGATCAAGGTTTGGCAGGGTGCGCGCCTCAAGGATCGCGAAGTTGCTTCGCCGGATAAGCTCGTCAACGTTCCCATTTCAGAGTTTTACGATCCGACTCGGGCTGAAGAATTGCGGAAAGTTGAACGCGCGACCTATGCGGCCTATAAAAAAATGGTGGCGGCAGCGGTCGCCGATCGTTCGCTCGGTCTTGCTCACGGCGCGCATGGTACTTTGGCGCCGGGCGAAAAATTCTTGAAGATCATCTCGGCCTTTCGCTCGCGTGAATACCAGGACAAACTACGACGCGAATCGCCCAACGCGGGTACTGCTGGTTTGGCAGTCAACAGTCCACACTTCACCGGTCGTGCTCTGGATATTTACGTGGGTGGCGAGCCAGTCGATACCCTCGACGCAAATCGCAAATTGCAGGTCGAGACGCCAGTCTATAAATGGCTGGTGCGCAACGCCGAGCGCTTTGGCTTTCGCCCGTACTTCTACGAGCCGTGGCATTGGGAGTATGTGAAGTAGTTGTAGCTTTGCAGTTACCCCAGCTTTTCTCTGTGTAAACTCTGTGTCCACGAAACCCGGGGAAGTCCATGCCTGATAAATTCACAGCAGAGACACAAAGAAAACAGAGGACCCACAGAGATTCAAACCCGGACATGCTTAGCGGCTAAATGCCCCTTACACCGATAAGATGAACTTTCCCCGATCCAGCGGCATCCTGCTTCACCCAACTTCATTACCTGGTCCATTCGGCATTGGCGACTTTGGACCAGCGGCTTATTCGTTCGCAGAGTTTCTTGAAGCTGCTGGACAGGGTTTGTGGCAAGTTCTGCCGCTTGGTCCCACTGGTGCCGGCAATTCACCGTACGCTTGCTACTCGGCGTTTGCAGGCAACACGCTGCTGATCAGTCCGGAACGACTTGTCGCTGAGGGGTTACTTACCCGCGAGCAACTCGAGGGCGCGGCTGAGTTTGCCGCGGAACGATTCGACTTTGACGCAGTCAACAACTACAAAGCTTCGATTCTGCGGCTGGCTTTTGCGAACTTTAAACGTAACGCTGATTCCCAACTCAGGACTGTCTTCAACGACTTCTGCCGGCATCGCGTCTACTGGCTCGACGACTATGCTTTGTTCCGCGCGCTGAAAGATGCTCACCGCGGAGCTGTTTGGAATGAATGGGAACCTGCTCTCGTCCAGAGGGAACCCTCAGCGCTTGAAGCCGCCCGCAATCATTTCAATGAAGAAGTCGAAGCGCAAAAGTTTTATCAGTTTCTTTTCTTCCGGCAATGGTTTGCGCTTAAGGCCAACTGCAACCGGCGAGGGATAAAGTTCATCGGTGACATCCCGATTTTTGTGGCGCACGACTCAGCCGACGTTTGGACCAATCAAGATCAGTTTAAGTTGAATGACGAGCGCAAGCCCACAGTCGTTGCCGGCGTGCCGCCTGATTACTTCAGCGCCACCGGCCAACACTGGGGCAACCCGCTTTACAACTGGGACCGCATCACCGCCGGCAGCTTCAGATGGTGGATTCAGCGCATTCATGCGGCGTTGGAAACATTTGATATTGCCCGCATGGACCACTTTCGCGGCTTTGCGGCAGCATGGGAAATCCCGGGTGAAGACACGACGGCGGAGCGTGGCCGTTGGGTCGATGCGCCGGGTAGGGAATTATTCACGGCTGTCAGAAATGAGTTGGGCGAGTTGCCAATTATCGCTGAGGACCTGGGCGTGATTACGCCTGACGTCGAAAAACTCCGCGACGATTTCAACTTTCCCGGCATGCGCGTGCTGCAGTTTGCATTTAGCAGCGACGCGAAAAATAACAGTCTGCCGCACAACCACCACCAGCATTTAGTGGTCTACACAGGAACACACGACAACGACACAACGGTTGGTTGGTTTACCAGTCTTGAGGCGGCGGAACGAGAGTTTTGCCTGAAGTATCTGAACACGACCGGCACAGAAATCCATTGGGACCTTATTCGCGCGCTGTTCGCGTCAGTTGCGAATACGGCGATCGTTCCGATGCAGGATGTATTGGGACTGGGAACAGAAGCGCGAATGAACCTGCCCAACTCCACGGAAGGAAATTGGTCGTGGCGACTTAAGGAGCAATCGCTGACGAGCGAGCTTGCTGAGCGTTTAAGGAAATTGACGGAGTTGTACGGTCGCGTTGGGAACGTCGAACAGAATTAGCTTGTCCTTTGGGAGTGAGGTCTGTACCACCACGCGGTAGCGGGTGGGTTCCGACATTGCCAAATTCCAATTTCCGATTGCCAATTGGCCAGATCGCCAAACGCCAATCGGAAATCGGCAATTGACAATCGGCAATCACTGAAACCCACCAGCTACCGCGTGGTGGTACTGACCTCACTCCCAACTGAAGTAGTTCTGGATTTGAACTTCACTAGTCCTACCCTTTGCATCGCCTGAGGAATCTCCCGATTCTGCATAAACCACTTCCAGACATTCCCGTTGCGCGAGTTTTCTGCGCTTAGCAGAATTATTCCTGCGTTAATCGCAATCACGTCGCTATCAAACCAGCCGGTCTTGGGATTAAACGCGTCGATGAATCCGTACTTGCCATAGACTTGTTCGCCATACTTCTCACGCATAGCCCGCAGTGCTGCTGCGGAAAGGTCCGGAGTAAACATGAGCGAGCCGCCAGCCGCGGATGGAACGATGGTGCCGTCGATGTCTGCATCGCGCGGTGGTCCGCCCCAGGCAAGGTAACCTTTGGCGCTATCAGAAGCAGTGATGCCCCACATCTCTGACGCGAAGGCGGGAAAGTCATACGACAGGTTGCGGCAAAAAGCGCGATGGGCGAGTGTGGCTTCTATGGAATTCACAAAATAATCGATCCTGTCACCGCGGGTTTCACGTCTATTGCGATAGTCGACCCAGGCGTGCGCGTATTGATGCATGAAGAGCGGGACACCGATGGTGGTGAAGTAGGCATGACCTTCGTAGCGATAACGATCGCGCCACAGAGCGTACCAGGACGCGGATGGTATCGGATGTGTTGGCGATCCGATCGCCAACAAATAGAGGATAGTGTCTTCGCTGAAAGTGTCCCAGACGGGTTTTAGAAAACCAGTCTCGGGCTTCCAACCGTGCGACAAGAGCAGCGGTTTGCCGTTCAGCATCCAGCGAAAATCAACTCGTTCGTAAATCTTTGTGGCCAGTTTTCGTATTTCGGGATCCTCCGGAAAGTACTGGCGCACAGTCAGTACACCCGCCAGCAGTAAGGCGGTATCAATCGACGAGACTTCGCTGTTCCATCTTCGAGCTCCGGTTTTTGCATCGAGCCAATGATGGAACCAACCGTGTTCCGCGAAAGCTCGGTCTGCAAAGAATCGCAAAGTACTACGAACGCGTTCACGCGCCTGTGATTTGGTTATCCAGCCGTGTTCCGCAGCGATGCAAAGCGCCGTTAAGCCAAAGCCAGTCGCCGCAATACTCGCAACGTTGCGATGATTCTCATCCAGAGCTGAGCCATCCATGCGCGCGCGATCCGGTACCAGGCCTGTTTGTGGATCTGCTTGTTCCCAGAAGTAATTGAAGGAACGGTGCTGGAGATCCTCAAGGAAGATTTCATCCTGGCTTGAGAGCTTGAGGACGTTGGCAGTCTCAAAATGCAAAGGGACGGCTTTTGATATTGGCCGTCCAGCCAGAATTGAAGTTGAAGGGAAGAGCAGTGAGAAGACTGCGAGGACCGAGAGCAAAACGGAGAGCGGTGCAACTCTAACTGATTGCGTTTTCTCTAGCATCAGATCGTCGCCCACTCGCTACTTCTGCTTGTTGCGGTCGTTCCGCGGACTTAGGCTAAACAAATAAGCAATAGCAAACCACGATAGGCCGCTGACGAATTGAAGGATAATGTCGGTTTTGCTTTTAACTTGCGGGCTTATATTGAAAAACCCAGGAGCGAACGTGTCCCTCAAGCCGGTGATGACACCGAGCACACCGGCCAACAAAGCACCCCACACCGCAATTTTTTGCAACTTCACTACAGCTCCTTCAACCGGAGACGCGAGCCTCGTCTACTTCGGCTTCTCGACCTCAAACGTAGCCTGGACCAGATCTTCAGAGTTCGCTCCGACCATTACTTTGAACTCTCCCGGCTCGACCGTAAAGCGCATCTCGCGATTCCAGAACCCCAGGGCGTCAGCAGTCAGCAAAAACTCAATCCGCTTTTTCTGGCCTGGTTGCAGCGTTACTCGTTGAAAGCCTTTAAGCTCCTTCACGGGCCGGGTCATACTCGCTGCAACATCACGAATGTAGAGTTGTACCACTTCATCGCCTGAGCGCTTGCCAACGTTTTCGACGTTGACACTAACCATCAGTCTTCCGTCTGTGGAAATTCGCGTCGCGCTGAGTTGCAGGTCTGTGATCTTAAACTGTGTATAACTTAGCCCGAAACCGAAAGGAAACTGCGGCGTCCAGGGAACGTCGAGATACTTTGAGGTGTAGCGGTTGTTGGCCTCAGGCGGCCTTCCAGTATTCATGTGATTGTAATAGATGGGCACCTGACCCACCGTTCGCGGCCAGCTGACGGGCAACTTGCCGCTCGGATTCACATCGCCAAACAGGACATCGGCAATGGCATTGCCTGCTTCCGTTCCGCCCATCCAGGCCTCGAGAACTGCTGGTGTGTTATCGAATATCCATCCCACCGTCAACGGCCGGCCGTTCATCAACACGACAATCGTCGGCTTGCCGGTCGCTTGCACCGCCTTTACCAAATCCATTTGGCGACCCGTAAGCTCGAGTGAGCTTTTGGAAGCGGCTTCACCAACCATCTCAGCAGGTTCACCAACGAAGACAATCGCTACGTCACTTTCGCGCGCTACCGTAACCGCTTCGGCAATGTCAGCGTTTGAATCACCCTGCGTGTCACAGCCTTTTGCATAGTTCACTTTCGTGGAAGGCGATACCTTAGCCTTGATTCCCGTGAGCGGAGTAATAGTGTCCTCCGGTTTACCATCGCCGCTCCACCAACCCAGCGGCGCACGATGGTCATCAGCCAACGGACCGATGACCCCGATCGAGTGAATGTCCTTGCTCAACGGCAACGTTTCGCGCTCGTTCTTTAGCAGCACCATGGAACGGCTGGCGATGGTCCGCGCTGCGGCCCGGTTCTCGGAAGTAAGAAGAGAACTGCTCTCACGCGCATCATCAGTGTAGGGGTGTTCAAACAATCCCAGCCTGAATTTAATTCGCAAGATGCGGCGCACGGCTTCGTCGATTGTGGCAGCGGACACCTTTCCTTCTTTCAGCAGTTGCGGACCCTGCTGATTAAAGAGCCGGCTTACCATTTCCATATCAACGCCGGCGTTTAGTGCCAGGCGAGCGGCGTCCTGATCGTCAGCCGCCAAGCCATGATTGATTAACTCTTTTACCGAGGTGTAATCGCTTACCACGAAGCCGTCAAACTTCCATTCACCGCGCAACACTTCCGTCAGCGTGAAGTGATTGGCAGAAGTCGGCACCCCGTTTAGATCGTTAAAGGCGCTCATCACACTACCAACACCCGCGTCGACTGCTGCTTTAAAGGGCGGAAAGTAAATTTCGCGCAGCGTGTTTTCCGACATGTCGGTCGTGTTGTAGTCGCGACCTCCTTCAGCCGCACCGTACGCGACCCAATGCTTCGCACAGGCAAGTATTTTGTCGGGGGCGCGGAGATCAGTTCCCTGAAATCCGCGCACACGAGCGCGCGCAAAGGCGGCGCCAAGAAATGGATCTTCGCCTGCGCCTTCTGTGATGCGACCCCAGCGCGGATCGCGCGCGATGTCGAGCATCGGCGCGAAAGTCCAGCGTACGCCGGCAGCGCGGGCTTCCCGGGCCGCGATGCTGGTCGATTGTTCGGCGGCCGTTGGATCCCAGCTGCTCGCTTCTGCTAACGGAATCGGAAAGATAGTGCGGTAACCGTGAATTACATCGAAGCCAAACAGGACTGGAATCTTAAGACGTGATTCATCGATGGCGACGTGCTGTAACTGGTTGGTGTTTTTAGCGCCGCGAACGTTCAAGGTTGAGCCGAGCAGACCCTTGCGAATCAGGTCTGGATGCTCAGCGCGAAAGGTGCCATTGCCCTCGCCATCAAGCTGCTGGAGTTGTCCGAGTTTCTCCGCGAGCGTCATGCGCTTGAGCAAGGCGTCGATCTTTTTCTCAGTCTCAGTTTGCGAGGAGGTCGCCACCGGCGTCGTCAATGACGACGTCAGGACCAGTAGGATCAAAGCCAGGAACGTAAACCTAACAGACCTCATCTAGTGCTCCTCAGCGCGATGAAAGGGAGAATGAGTATAGACCTTTGCGATCTGATTGCCCCGAATCGGCAGCGATGTCAGAAACGCAAATGGATGGGCGACTGGGTTGCCCATCCATTGCTCGACGTACGCCTCGGCTAGAAGCTGAACCGGAATTGAAACTCTGTGACCCGTCCGGCAAGGGCGCTGAGGGCGCGCCCAAAGTCTCCTGTGTTTGTGAAATCGGTGTTGCTTCGACCACCCGTCTGAAACGGAGGCAAGTTAAGAATGTTGAAGAGATTGAAGAAGTTGGCCCGAACTTCCAGGTTAGCGGCTTCGCCGAGATGTAGAAAACTTGGCAGCTTCGTCTGCTTGACGACACTGAGATCGAAGTTGCGATAGTTTGGCCCGCGGAACGAGTTGCGTCCAACGCCTGCCGGTCCTCGCAACCGTGTGGTCACACAATGTATGGGAAAGTCGCTGCAGTCTTCGATCACGCCAAAAGCGGCACGGCCCCCACCCGGGAAGATCCCGTTAATGAAGTCCTGGTTACTGGGATTTGAAATCGCGCCGCCAAAGTATTGCGTCGGGAAATCGTTGCCTTTGCCGTCTCCGTTGGCATCGTTGGCTGCGTCAGCCGCCCGATCAAAGAAGCAGCAGCCTTGTTGCGGCGTCCAGGGGAAACCCGAATGCATATCGAGAATCCCGTTCAGTTGCCAACCGCCAAACGCTTTGCCGATAAAATCTGTGCGATGACGGAAGAGCGGAATGTCCCACAGTCCGCTGAGAATAAAATTATGCCGCACGTCAAAATCCGATGGTCCACGATCGAGACGTTGATCGCTGGGATCGGTTTGCTGCGCTCCGCGTCCGAATGAGCTGGTATCGATGCTCTTACTCCAGCGGTAGACTGCTTCCATCTGGATGCCGTTCGAGTACCGGCGCGTGGCGCGCAGGATCATCGCGTTATAGCTCGAATTTGCATCGGGCAGCGGAAAGAAGATGCGATCAAAGTTTGGATTGCCGGTTAGGCGCGGCGTGATTTTGGTTCCGTCTGCGAGCGCTTCCTGTACCTCGTCCTTTTGATTGACGCAACCTGTGCAGTTAAACGAATCGCCTGGATAGTAACGATTGAGGTCTACAGTTCGTATGAGCTTACGGCCCATGCTCCCCTGGTACCCAACCGCAGTGATGATGTTGTGTGGAAGCTGATATTGAACATCCAGCGAATAACTATAGATATAGGAATTCGGCAGGTCTCTGGGTGCGCCATTAATTTCCACCGGAATATCGCGCCGGATAAAACCACCAGGAAGGGTCACTGGTCCGCCCGGAATGAGCAGTCCGCCCGTGACTGGATCGATCCCACCACGCAAGGCAGGGTTTGGTGGATAGACCAAAGGAGCGCTAGGCGATCCGAAGGAGTAGAGAATTTGTCCTGTCCCGTCCGGATCGGTTGGTGTGCCACAACAAAGGCCTACGCCTGCGGCTGAGAACGGTGTATTGAAGCGCGCGTTATTGAAAAGATTTGTGAACAGGCGATCATAGAAGATGCCGAAACCGGCGCGCACGACCAACTTGTCCTCGCCAAATAGATTCTTGAGCGTTCCGTCATTGAAACGCGGACTCCAGGCGAGACCAAGTCGCGGCGCAAAGTTGTTTAGGTCGCTATCGTAGAGCTTACTAACAGGAACAACGCGACCGTCAATCACGCCGTGTGGGCCAAGTTCGTAGTTAGTTAGACGACCCTGCTTCTCTGTAAGAGGCGATTGGTATTCCCAACGCATTCCGAGGTTGATTGTCAGGTTTGGTCTAAACTTCCAATCGTCCTGCACAAAGAGACCATAGGAATTGGTGCGGAAATAACGCTGACTATCCGGCGGAGCTCCGGTTAACGGATCAATATCCTGTGTGTTTTCGAAGAAGGGTGCATCGTTGGCAAGCGAGAGTATATTGTCGAAAGAGAATTCGGGTCGCGAACGTATGCGGCGATTACTATTGTCCTGTTCGCGCCGGAGCTCGCCGCCGAACTTGAACGCTTGATTGCCGCGCGCCCAGGTTAACGTGTCGCGGACCTCGTATGTGTTCTGCGTAAGAATTTTTGGCAGAGCCGAATCAATGCCGTAGTTCAAACCGCCCCCGCCGGGGATACCAAGGCCGGGTCCCCCAGTAAAGTTGAAACCGTTTGTATTCAGGGCCGGGACGACGAGATTGGCTTCACCCAGACTCTTCACCTCGTCATCATGAAAGCGCGTA
>DATAOU010000317.1:0-10970 GCA_036265575.1 Pyrinomonadaceae bacterium | reverse complement strand
GGCTGACTACATTGGCAAGCTGGTGCCGACAAAGAAGAGCGAGATCATCAAGGTGATGCTGCAGGAGTTCGATGAGGAAGAAGGCGTGGTAATCGTCGAACGACCGGCGACGGAAACTACTTGAAGCAACAAGCGGCCAGCAATGGCCGCTTTTTTCTTAACTATTGGTCTTAGGCTTTTGGTTTTTGGACTTTGCAACTTCTAAGACGGCTCAACAGCCAAAAACCAAAGACCAAAAACCAATGACCAAAGACCAAAGCGTGGTTTGTGAACGGAACTTTCATTAGAAAACATCTGTTAGGCATCCGCGAACTCGACGCGAGCGAGATAACTCATCTGCTCGACACGGCCGATTCGTTTCGCGATGTATCCAAACGCGAGGTCAAGAAAGTCCCGGCATTACGCGGGCGCACCGTCATTAATCTCTTTTTCGAATCATCGACCCGTACTCGTACCTCGTTCGAAATTGCTGCCAAGCGACTCTCCGCCGACGCCATCAACATCAGCGTTTCGACTTCCAGTGTCAGCAAGGGCGAAACACTCCTCGACACAGCAAGAAATTTAGAAGCGATGGCGCCTGACTGCATTGTCATTCGACATTCCATGTCAGGCGCACCACACCATCTTGCCCGCATGGGCAAGGCGCCGATTGTGAATGCGGGTGACGGCTCGCACGAACATCCGACTCAAGCGTTGTTGGACGCCTTAACCATTCGCGAATACAAGGGCCGCATTGAAGGACTGAAGGTTGCGATTATTGGTGATGCGTTGCATTCGCGTGTTGCTCGATCCAATGTTCACCTGCTTACAAAACTAAACGCTTCGGTCAGCATTGCGGGTCCGGGCACGCTAGTGCCGGATGCATTCGCTGAACTGGTCGACAATGGTTTGCGTGTTGAACATCGTATTGAGGATGCGATTGAAGGCGCCGACGTCGTGATGATTTTGCGCATTCAACGCGAACGGCAGCAGGAAGCTTTCTTCCCTTCGATGCGCGAGTACGCGGTGCACTATGGCTTGCACATGGACCATCTGAAGCGGGCCGCGCCGGACGCGATTGTCATGCATCCCGGCCCAATGAATCGCGGCATTGAAGTGTCGTCGGAAATTGCGGACAGCAGTCGCTCGCTGATTCTCGATCAGGTAACTAACGGAGTAGCGGTGCGCATGGCCGTGCTCTATTTGCTGGCCGGAGGAGCGCACACTGACGCCGAAGAGAAGGGGCACTGAGTGAAGCAAAGTGTTAGTTTGCCGTCAGCGAATTGTTAGTTTAATCGTAAAGTACGAAAGAAAATGAAAGTCTTAATCGCGAACGGCTATGTGATCGATCCGGTGCAGGGAATCAACACCGGCAGAAACTTGCTGTTTGAGGACGGCCGCATTGTTGGCGTGTTGGAGCGAGGTGAGCAAGCTCCCGAGGGTGCAGAGGTTCTCGATGCCACCGGGCTGATTGTGGCTCCGGGTTTCATAGATATGCACACGCACCTGCGCGAGCCGGGCGCCGAATATAAAGAAACCATAGCCACGGGCGCCGCGGCCGCAGTCGCGGGAGGCTGGACCAGCGTGTGCGCCATGCCAAACACGGATCCGGTAAATGACAGTGCGGCGGTGACCAGATTTATTATCGAGCAGGCACAACACGCAGAACTTGCAAACGTCTTTCCGATCGGCGCGCTGACTAAAGGCTCGCAGGGCAAAGAGCTCGCCGAGATGGGCGAAATGAGAAGCGCCGGGATCGTCGCGGTTTCAGATGACGGGCGACCAGTCGCCAGTGCCGGAATGATGCGCCGCGCCATGGAGTACGCGCGCGACTTTGATTTGCCGGTGATCGATCACTGCCAGGATGCCACGCTGACGGCAGGCGGCGTGATGCATGAAGGACACTGGTCGCTGCTGCTCGGTCTCAAAGGAATGCCGGCCGCGGCTGAAGACGTTCACGTCATTCGTGATTGCGAGCTCGCAAAATTAACCGGCGCTGCGGTTCATATCGCGCACGTTTCGACGCGCGCATCGGTTGAGGCGGTTCGCCGCGCGAAAGATGCCGGCTTGCGCGTAACTTGCGAAATCGCGCCGCATCATTGGTCCCTGACCGATGAAGCAGTTGCCGAGTTTGATACGAATATGAAGATGAGCCCGCCGCTGCGAAGTCGCGATCATGTTGAGGCCCTGCTGGCGGGATTGCGCGACGGGACGATCGATGCAATCGCGACTGACCATGCGCCGCATCATGCAGACGAAAAGGCGTTGGAGTTTGATGAAGCGCCGTTTGGTATCACGGGGTTGGAAACAGCAGTCGGCCTCGCATTCGACCTCGTGCAACAAGGCGTCATAGATCTCGAGCGGCTGGTAAACCTTTGCGCGACAAACCCTGCAAGAATATTTGGGCTCGAAGCTCGCGGCCGCCTGACAGCCGGGGCGCAGGCGGATATCACAATTCTCGACCCAAACTGCGAATGGACCTTTGACGTTAATGCCTCAAGATCGAAGAGTCGCAATACACCTTTTGACGGACGGACGATGATGGGTGCGGCTGTAGCAACGATCGTTGCCGGCCGCGTGGTTTACCTCAATCCTAACTACACTCGGATCACGGATACCAAGCACCGGCGCGCGTCGGGAAAGTAGTGCGTTCGCCCGTCGTAAGGCCAAGCGATTTATCATTTGTCATTTGACATCTCTCATTGGTCATTTCCGAACTCCGTGTTCCGAACTTACGCGAGCTGAGAAAAGTAACTTCATGGCCTTCGGAACGACAAATGAGAAATGTCCAATGGTAAATGGTAAATTTTCTCTTCGCTTTCAATCTAACTAAACGACAACCTCAACAGCAAACGAAAAACCCGCCGCGCTCTCCCCTTCGCGACGGGTTTTCGTTTGGTCGTCTACTTACGTTATGACCGGGACGACCGATTTTGTTGGAAGCCCGCTCGCGCTCTCCCCTTCGCTTGCGGGCCCCATCAACATCGGCGGCCGCATGGACCACCGATTCTGTTACGCAAACTGCATGTTTGCGACTTGAAAAACTAACGAACGTTTGCCGCCGGCAGCGACAGCGTCTGGTTCAGGATTACCCCAAACTCAGTACCCGCTTTAACCTCTGCTTCATTTCCTTTTGAGAAAACGGCGCCTGCTGTACCCAAACCGCCGCCGACGATTGCCCCTATGCCTGCGCCTTTTCCGCCGCCGGCAATGGCGCCAATCAGTGCACCCGTCGCCGCGCCGCCACCGATGAAGACAACGTTGCGCTTCATCGCCGAACGTCCCGAGACTTCACCTTCGTTGTCGGCAACCACGCTATTGGCCGCGACGTCTGTCAGGTCGCCATTGATTGCCCGCGCAATTCCAGTTGGCAAGCGCAGAGAATCAAAATGAACACCGATCGAACCTGCTTTGCTTTGGCGCGCTGCCCGCGTAACAGTTACTACACGGCCGATGATTTCGCTGCCGGCCGGGATCACTTCAATCCCACTTGCATAAACTGGAACGACCGTTGTCGTTGTAAACCGATCGCCTACGCGCGCGTTGCCGGAAGTGATTGTTTGGTTCATGCGCACGCGTATTACCTGATTAGCATTGACGTCGTAATAAACTAGCTGCGGAGCCGGAGCTGGAGTCGGTTTGCGTACGACGGTTCGCATGTGGCGTCGAAGGCGTGGCCGCCGTTTGGTTTGCGCCATCGCCGGAACAACTGTCATTGCTATCAACGACACCAGCACAAAAAGACTGGTTAGCTTCCTTGAAACTAGCTTGGTGGTATTTGTTGTCATTTCGCTTCTCCCGGTCTCCCGTTGTTCGTTGTCAGGCGTTCGCACGTCGTCACATCCTTGTGCTCGATCTGTCATACAGCACCGCCCGAGGGTAGTTGGCAAGGTGCGTGCCAGTTGGCCGTCTTGCTGATCGATGCTTGAACCTCAACTATTTGTAGGTTTAGATAGGCTTCCGGAATGTTCGCGGAAAGTGCCTCGAAATTGTTAGACCATGTGCGATACGCGCGCGCCGTTGTGCACGATTTGGAATAGATTAGCGTCAGACTAGCGGCGCGATACTGAGAAGTACGATGATGAAGAGCTTATGAGTGAGAATCCTCTGGACATTCGCCGCCTGAACACCTGCACGCTTGACGAAGCGCTGCAGATTTGGAACGAAGGGTTTACTGGTTACTTCGTAAACCTAACTCTCTCTATGGAGGCCTACATCGCGCGCTTACACAACGATGGTCTAATGGCGAAATATTCCCTTGTTGCTTTCAGCGATGGCAAGCCTGCCGGCTTCCTGCTTAACGGCATACGCAACAACGATGGCAGACGCGTCGCCTGGAACGGCGGAACTGGGGTTAGTCCAGAGTTTCGCGGGCAGGGCGTGGGAAAAGTTCTCGTCGAGGCAGCGCTGAAACTCTATGCGGAGGAAGCAATAGAGAAGGCAACGCTTGAAGCGCTCAGCACCAACGACGTGGCCATCGCTCTCTATCAGAAATGCGGTTACGAAACTATCGATCGGCTGGTGTTTTTTCAACATCGCGGCGCACTAGCAAATGGATTTTTCAGACAAGCGGATGCTGGCGCCTACTCGACCCGTTTTGTGCCGCCAGCTTCGGTAGCACTTCTGCAGTTCTATGAGGCTGCAGTTCCCTGGCAGGCACAATGGCAAAGCGTCACGTCGAATAACGGTTGGGGCTTGATAGTTTCCGACGCCAGAGGTGAGGACGTCGGCTACGCTCTCTACAAGAGGACTTTTGACGAGGACGGAGGACTCACGGGTATAACTCTCTATCAGTGTGTGGCGGCGCCCGGACGGCAGGATGCAGAAAATATTTTGGCGCGCGCTCTGCAGGAGGCCTACGCTCCGCTCGATACGGCTTGTCACCGTATGACGCACAACCTGAGTAAGAGTAACGAGTTGGTTTGTCGGCTTCTCGGGGAGGCTGGTTTTACTATCTTCATCGAGCAAGTTCATATGGAACAGACGATAGTGACTGCGTAGTGCGGATTCGGCGTAGACTTAACCTACATCCGCAAGCTTAGGAAGCTCTGATGAAGGGCCTTGAAAGTGCATTAATATACTTGAGCATCACCTTGTTCTGGAGTCCGCGGAGTGGACGTTAGCGTAAAGCCTGGGGCGTGAGCCCCAGGGGCAGATACCAAAATGTCAATTGAACCCGCGAAGCGGGTGATAGCCGCTGCGCTTAACATTCGTCCAAATGATTCGGCTGCCGCCCGCTTCGCAGGCTTCGATTGCTTTTCCGAATCGATCCTGGGGCTTACGCCCCAGGCTTTACGCTGGAGTCCGCTCCGCGGACTCTAAGAATTAAGATCAGGTTGAGCGGCATCTCATGGTCAAGTATGTTAATACCCTTGAAAGGCCGGGCTAAATTCGCTGCTGACGCTACGCGTCGAAGACTTGCTCACTTGTGTACTCCGAACTGCTTAGATCTGGGGATGC
This sequence comes from Pyrinomonadaceae bacterium, assembly GCA_036265575.1. Taxonomy (GTDB): domain Bacteria; phylum Acidobacteriota; class Blastocatellia; order Pyrinomonadales; family Pyrinomonadaceae; genus PSRF01. The sequence continues at coordinate 5,531 of DATAOU010000317.1, read as the reverse complement.
GATATGACTGACGAAGTATGTAGCCACATTGATGCGATTACCGACGTCAAACTAGCGACGCGGCGAGTGTGCGAAGAATGCGTGAAGATTGGATCGAGCTGGGTGCACTTGCGAACCTGTCAAACGTGCGACGAGACCTTGTGTTGTGACAGTTCGCCGAATCGTCACGCCACGCGGCACGCGCGCGCCACCGCGCATCCGGTGATTGCGTCGGCGGAACCCGGCGAGCGCTGGCTGTATTGTTATCCCGATGACGCGTTTGCTGAGTACTGAGTTTCGGCAAAATGTGGCATAGACTCTAGTCTCTGCTTCTCGTGTCGAACACAGACTAAAGTCTATGCTACTTCGGGCGCGCCTCGGCGATAAGCTCAAGCAGTTCAGAGTCCAACCTTCAGGTTGCTCTGGCGCTCGCAACGCACAAGCTAAAGCTTGGACTCTGAACTTCCTGAGCGCCGCTTCGTGTCGAACACAGACTAAAGTCTATGCTACTTCCGCGGCGCCTCGGCGATGAGCTTACGAGCCAAATCGTCTGCGGCCCTGAACGGTGGGATTGCTTCGCGGTCAGCTAACCTCAGCAAAGCTTGCATGCGGTCGTAGATGGCGCTGATTTTCTTCGTCGTATCTGATTCGTCCCAACCCAACAGTTCGCGACAGCCGTTGATGATTCCGCCCGAGTTAGCGACGTAATCCGGAGCGAAGAGAATGCCCCTTTGCGCCAGCTCTTCGCCGTTGCTGTCGGCGAGCAGTTGATTATTTGCCGAACCAACCACGATCTCGACCTTCAGTCTTGGAATAGTTTCGTCGTCGAGCACACCGCCGAGTGCGCAGGGTGCGAACACGTCCGCCTTCACGCCAAAGATTTCATCGGGCGCAACCGTTGTCGCTCCAAACTGTTTCCCGGCTCTGGTTGCGGAAGCAGGATCGACGTCACAGACAATCAAGCGCGCGCCTGCCGCATGAAGATTTTCAGCGAGGGCGTATCCGGTGCTGCCGCATCCTTGAATCGCCACAGTTCGCCCGCTTAAATCATCAGTTCCCCAAACATGCATTGCGCACGCTTGCATTGCCCGAAAGACGCCGAAAGCAGTCTTTGGGGATGGATTGCCGGACTTGCCGGGCAAGCCCCCGACGTGGCGTGTCTCCTTGCTTACAACTTCCATGTCGGCGGGTGTCGTGCCAACGTCTTCGGCGGTGATGTACTGGCCACGCAACATCTCAACGAATTTCCCGTGCGCGCGAAAGATCTTTTCGCGGTCCAACAGCCGATGGTCGCCGATGATGACCGCCTTACCGCCGCCGAAAGGCAAATCTGCAAGCGCGTTCTTGTAAGACATGCCGCGCGATAATCGCAGCGCGTCGCGTGTCGCGAGTTCGTCGCTTTCGTAATTCCAAAAGCGAGTGCCACCGACAGCCGGTCCCAGGGCAGTACTATGAATAGCGATAATCCCGCGATAGCCACTGTTCTCATCGGACCAGAGCACGACTTTTTCGTGCTCAGAGTTCGCGTCAATTTCAAGAAGGTTTTTAGTTGATAAGGACTGCATGATCGATAGCTCTCAAAGCTCCCCGGCGACCAACACCAAGTAGCGTAGATTGTATTCGAACGCCGCTAGATTACTTCCAGATACGATTCGCCTGAAGTTACGTTCAAAGATTCTAGAAATAAGTTTTGAGAGCGACCAAAAATCAGGCGGAAACAAAGTTTCAGATCTTCCTTCTGTAAATTCGTACGTGGCGTAGCATAGACTTTAGTCTGTGTTTGAGACGCCGGCTCAGAGCGAAGTATGTGCCACATCAAAAGTCGGAATTTTGTACGACTCCAGTACAACACGGCCCTTCGCTCGATCACTTCGTGACCACTTAAGTCTGCCATCGACCCGAGCCGTTGGTCCCTCGAACGAATAGTTCAACCGCTCGATGAACCTTCATCTGCGCCGCTTTCTGACCGCGAGCGGCACCAGATCACGCGAAATTCCTTCGCCCTTTCATCATTGGGACAACTTGGCCCATCAATTGCTCATAGAGCCGGGCACTGTGGATAAATTTATGAAAAAACAACAGCGTCCTATTACGGAATCGCGTGGTCTGGGCACGCCTGGCTCAAGCGACGGCTCTGTCGAACAGCTCACTCAGCGGAATGTAGAAGCAATTCTAAACCTTGAAGCAGCGGCGAAGGAGCAACGCACGCAGACGGAATTGCTTGCGGAGCGCATCGCCAAATTCTGCGGCAGCATGAGATTCGTTTGGGTTCACGTTATTTGGTTTACCGGTTGGATCGTTTTCAACGTGATGCCTGGAATCAAACACATTGATCCATTTCCTTTTACTTTCCTGACGCTGGTTGTTTCGCTAGAGGCAATCTTCCTTTCCACCTTTATTTTGATCAGCCAAAACCACGACACGCAGATCAGTGAACGGCGAAATCATCTTGACCTGCAGATTAATCTGCTCAGCGAGCAAGAGAACACCAAGATGATTCAGATGCTGCAGGCCATCGCGGAGAAAGTCGGCGTCGACCTGCGGCATGATTCTGATTTAGAGCAACTGGTTCAGGAGACGCAGCCGGAGAAGCTGGTCGAACAAATTGAGCAGCGCGAAGAGAAGTAGGCCGGCGCGGCGGCTATCTCTTAAAACAAACTGAGCGTGACGCCTATATTCGGCTCGACGGGCAGCACCAGGTGCTCATCATCGATCTTCGTATGATTTACGTCATAGCTCACCGCATGCCTGATCATTTCGCGGGCAGGGAAAGGCATTAGCAGGCTTTCGAGTTTCACTGAACTGACTTCGTCGTTAAGCCACTCGTCATGTGATTCGGCAGGCAGGATGACCGGCATGCGATCATGAATAGTCGCCAACAGTTCGTTGGCGCTGGTAGTAATGATCGCGCAGGAAGTGATTGTTTGTTCTCCGTTGCTCCACTCGTCCCAGATACCGGCAAAAGTAAAAGGCATTTCTTCGCGCAGTTGGAAGTAATAAGGCTGTGCGATTTTCCCGGAGCGCTGCCATTCATAAAAACCATCGGCAGGAATCAGGCACCTGCGTGTCTGAAACGATTCACTAAAACTCGGTTTGCCGGTAATTGTTTCTGAACGCGCATTGATAAAGCCCTTGGCGTCTTTGCTCCAGGAGGGAATCAAACCCCACTGCATTAAGGCAGCTTCGCGCTCATCGCGGCGTTGAAGAATTGCAACGATGTTCTGGCTGGGAGCGATATTGTAGCGCGGGACCAGCGGCAGCGAGGGAGAACGATTAAAGTGATCAAACTTTAGTCTGCTGGGATGTCTGAGTGTAAAGCGGCCGCACATTTCGACGCCACCATAACTGAGGGTTTCTATCGCCGGCAAACGATGAGCTGTCGCCGGCTCGTGGGGTAGACTCTAGAAAGCGCTTACTAAGGAGCCGGAATAAGCATCAGTGTCAGCATCTCGACGCATAGCGTCAGCACGAATTTAGCCCGGCCTTTCAAGGCCGGGGAAGAGGCCAGGAAATTTGTTCGCGTCGCGCAGCGACGCTCGAAACTACGGGACGCTCAATCGTCGCTACGCGACGAGGGCAAAGGGATACCCCTTTTCCCGGCGTTGAAACGCCGGGCTAAATTCGTAGCGACGCTACGCGTCTAAGACTTCGCAGCTCTTCTCCTATTTACGATTCACGATTTACGATTTACGATTCCTGCTCATGAAACGCACGCTTCTTTTAGTCATCACCGCCGCAGTTCTTGCCGGCACTCACTTCGTAGGAGCGCAAGAGACACACACGCATATGCACGAGGGTGCAGAAAAGCTCGGGCAGGTTAACTTCCGCACCTCGTGCAACCCCGAAGCGCAAATGCAATTCAATCACGCAGTAGCCTGGCTTCATTCCTTTGAATATGAAGAGGCGGAAAAAGCGTTCCGCGAGGTTACCGTCACCGATCCCCGCTGCGGCATTGGTTACTGGGGTATTGCGATGAGCAGCTACCATCAACTCTGGACACCGCCAAGTGAGGCTGAGTTGCGCAAAGGTTGGAGTGCTGTTGAAAAAGGCAAAGCCGCCGGGGCGCGCACTCAACGCGAACGAGATTACCTCGCCGCGATCGAAGTCTTTTATAAGGACGCTGACAAACTCGATCACCGCACCCGCACGTTTGCTTATAGCGATGCGATGAAACAACTTCACCAGCGCTATCCAGCAGACACTGAAGCCGGCATCTTCTATGCATTGACACTTATCTCAACCGGGATGATGTCGCAGGACAAGACTTACGCCAGGGAAAGGGAAGCCGCTCAGATTCTAAATCGCGTTTTGGCGCGCGAGCCGCAGCATCCGGGCGTCTCTCATTACCTGATCCACAGCTACGATTATCCGGCGCTGGCACGCATGGCGCTGCCCGCCGCCCGCAGCTATGCGAAGATCGCGCCTGCCTCAGCGCATGCGCAACACATGCCTTCACACATCTTTACGCGGCTTGGCTTATGGCAGGAAGCAATTCGATCGAACCTCGATGCCAAAAGGTCGGCGCAGGCATTCGCCGTTAGAAACCACTTGTCGGGTGTTTGGGATGAAGAGTTTCATTCAATGGACTATTTGACTTACGCCTATCTCCAGGGCGCGCAAGACAACCACGCGCGCGGCGTGCTGGACGAATTGAACAAGATTGCGAAAGCTGAGCCTGAGACTTTCAAAGTTGCATATGCGGTTGCTGCAATTCCGGCGCGTTATGTGCTGGAACGAGGCCGTTGGGGCGAAGCGGCAAAATTAACCTTGCCAACTTTGGGTGGCTTCCCCTGGAAAAACTTCCGCTGGGCAGAAGCTCACATTTATTTTGCTCGTGCGGTTGGCGCGGCGCGCAGCGGCGACATCCAGTCAGCAACCCGCGAGGTGAACAAGCTGGCGACGATCAGGCAGGAGTTGAATGCGACGCAAAGCAAAGGCGATTACGACTGGGCCAAGCAGGTTGAGATCGAGAGAATGATTGCTTCGGCCTGGCTTGCCCAAGCCGAAGGCAGGAATGAAGAAGCACTGCGGGTGATGCGAGCAGCGGCCGCTCTGGATGACGCTACTGACAAACATCCAGTGACGCCCGGAGCAATTCTTCCGGCGCGTGAGCAACTCGGCGAACTCCTGTTGGAACTCAAGCAGCCCGCGGCGGCGTTACGAGAATTCGAGACGTCGTTGGCGCAAGCGCCAAATCGATTCAATGGACTCTACGGCGCAGCGCGCGCCGCGCGGCTCGCAGGAGACCAAAAAACAGCAAGGAGTTATTACGGAAAACTCGTGGCGCTTTCGCGTCACGCGGACACGACGAGGCCAGAGATTGAGGAAGCGAAAGCGTTCCTTGCCGGCAGAGTCAGGAACACAGTTGGAGCACCGTAAGATGTGTGTCCTCCTGTTGAGTGAAATTCGCGGCTTTGCCGCATTCCGTGCGGAAAGGCTCTGCCTCTCCGCACAGCACATAAATTCTTGAGGCTTCGCCTCCGAAGGCGCAGCCTCAACACATATTAGGCCCCACGGAAAGGCAGGGCCTTACCGCACGGAAGGCGGCAAAG
>DATAOU010000316.1:0-9292 GCA_036265575.1 Pyrinomonadaceae bacterium | reverse complement strand
CGCACTCCAAATTAAATTATGATTCCTGAGATCGGACAATTCGCACTAATACTTGCGCTTCTATTGGCATTAACGCAGGCAATCTTCCCGTTGATCGGCGCCGCCCGTGGCAACCGAGCCTGGATTTCTCTCGCGGCCCCGGCGGGCCAGGCACAATTTATTTTCGTGGCCATCGCCATTAGTTGTCTTGCGTATTCCTTCATCACTAACGACTTCTCGGTTCTCAACGTCGCCACCAATTCGAATTCACAGTTACCACTTCACTATCGCCTGGCTGCAACCTGGGGCTCGCACGAGGGCTCGCTGCTGCTCTGGACTTTTATGCTGGGCATCTGGACAGTTGCCGTCTCGTTGTTTAGTCGCCACCTTCCCGACGAGATGGTTGCGCGCGTGTTGAGTGTGATGGGCATTGTCAGCGTCGGCTTTCTGCTGTTCATGTTGCTCACCTCCAATCCATTCGCCCGGTTAATTCCAGCTCCAGTCGACGGACGGGATCTCAATCCCCTGCTCCAGGATCCGGCAATGGTGGCCCATCCGCCAATGCTCTACATGGGGTACGTTGGATTCTCGGTTGCCTTTGCCTTTGCGATTTCGGCACTGATCAGCGGCCGGCTCGACGCAACCTGGGCCCGCTGGTCGCGGCCATGGACCACCGTAGCCTGGATGTTTCTGACAGTTGGCATTGCGCTCGGCAGTTGGTGGGCTTATTACGAGTTAGGTTGGGGCGGCTGGTGGTTTTGGGATCCGGTTGAAAACGCTTCCTTCATGCCGTGGCTGGTCGGCACTGCATTGATCCATTCGCTCGCCGTCACTGAAAAGCGTGGAGGCTTTAAGAGCTGGACAGTATTGCTGGCGATCGCAGCGTTCTCGTTAAGCCTGTTGGGAACTTTTCTGGTGCGCTCAGGCGTGTTGACCTCGGTTCACGCATTCGCAACCGATCCCAAGCGCGGCATTTTCATTCTTGCGTTTCTGGTGTTTGTCATTGGCGGCTCTCTATTGCTCTACGCGTGGCGAGCAAAACACGTTGGCCTCGGCGGGAAGTTTGATGTGATTTCGCGCGAGTCGCTGCTGCTTTCCAACAATGTGCTGTTGACTGTGGCCGCTGGTTCAGTTTTATTGGGCACGCTTTACCCGCTGATCATCGATGCCCTCGGCATGGGTAAACTGTCGGTTGGCCCACCTTACTTCAACAGTGTATTTGTGCCGCTGATGGTGCCCGCTGTGTTTTTGATGGGCATTGGCCCAATTGCGCGCTGGAAGAAGGCGAGCCTGCCCGAGCTTGCCGTCCGACTTCGCTGGGCCTTCCTGGCCGCAGTTGTTACTGCCCTGATCCTGCCTTTTGTTCTGGGACAATGGAAACCGCTGGTTTCACTCGGTCTGATGCTGGCGCTGTGGATCGTTTTCACTGCCTGCTTGAATGTGTGGGAACGCGTCAGGATAACCTCAGGTCAACTAAGCGTTTTTCAGAAATTACGAACGCAGACGAGAAGTTATTACGGCATGCACCTGGCCCATCTGGGCGTGGCTGTTTTTATTGTTGGCGTGACGCTTGTCACCGGCTACCAATCGGAGCAGGACGTGCGCATGGACGTCGGCGACACCGTGACCGCCGGTAATTACACATTTCGCTTGCTGGGCGTCTCAAACGTTCTCGGGCCAAACTATCGGGCGGCGCGCGCGGACATCGAGGTCAGCAAAAACGGCAACGTCCTAAATCACATGTTCCCGGAAAAGCGATCATACATCGCCACCGAAAATGTGATGACGGAAACCGCGATCGACACGGGACTCTTTCGCGATCTTTACATCTCGCTCGGCGAGCCGGTCAACGCCGGCGCCTGGAGCGTGCGTGTGTACTACAAACCATTTGTCGATTGGATTTGGGGTGGCGCTTTGCTGATGGCAATGGGCGGCGGCCTGGCGTTAAGCGATCGGCGCTACGCACTGGCCGCGCGCAAGCAACGAGCGGCGCTGCAGGCGACAAAAGCACCGGCGATTCCGGCGATGGCAACTGCCGCTGAAGAATCATGACAAGATTTGCAATACCGTTGGTGCTCTTCATTTTGCTGGTAGGCTTTCTGGCGGTCGGGCTGCGCCACGATCCGCATGAAGTGCCATCACCGTTCATCGGTAAGCCCGCGCCGGCTTTTCAGCTTCCCCAGCTCCGCGATCCTTCCAAGACTTTCTCCGCCGCCGACATGCGCGGCAAAGTTTGGTTACTAAATGTCTGGGCATCGTGGTGCGTTACCTGTCGCGACGAGCATCCTTTACTTTTGCAGTACGCGCGTTCCGGAGCGCTGCCGATCTATGGTCTAAACTATAAAGATCAACGCGCAGACGCGCTCTCGTGGTTGGGAGAACTCGGCGACCCATATGTCTTGAGCGTATCGGATAGCGATGGACGCGTCGGGATTGATTACGGTGTGTACGGTGCGCCCGAAACTTATCTAATTGACCGCAACGGAGTCATTCGCTTTAAACAGATTGGACCAGTTACACCGGACATTTGGGAGAAGACAATTCTGCCGCTGGCGCAGCAGCTGAATAAATGAATTTCCGGGATAGTTGCCAGCAACTGGATTGTTCAAGTCAGGTAACCTCTCAGGTTAGGAAGGCGAGACTTTGGTTCTGAATAGATAAATGATTCAGCTAGCTAAACAATCCAAGCTTGCCACATTAGCGCTAATCATACTTTGGTGCTGCGGCTCCCCCTTGATAGCAAAGGAAGCGCAACCTTCCACTGCCGATCCCATATTGGAAGCGCGCGTGATGAAGCTCTCTCGAGAATTGCGCTGTCTTGTTTGCCAGAACGAAACCCTGGCGGATTCGCGCGCCGACCTCGCGGAAGATCTGCGCACTCAAATTCGCGAGCAAATGAAAGCCGGCAAGAGCGATAAGGAAATAATCGACTATCTCACTACTCGTTACGGAAAATTTATTCTCTACAATCCTCCGGTTGACCCAACGACCTACTTGTTATGGTTTGGGCCATTCATCTTATTGCTTGGCGGATTGTTTCTTTTGTTTCGTTATGTGAAACAGCGCAGTCGTCAAATTGCTGAATCGCCTTTATCGGCGGAGGAACGGATCCAGGCCGAAGCTTTACTGGCTTCCGAGGACCGGAAGGAAACAGCATGATTCTATTCTGGGTGATAGCTGCAATCATGGTTGCGATCGCGTTGGCTTTTGTGCTGCCGCCACTGTTTGCGACCGAGGACTCGAATCCGGTAGACGAAAGCAAAGAATCGAATGTCAGCGTCTATCGCGATCAACTTGCTGAACTTGAAGCTGACCTGCGCAACGGCATTATTTCCGAGGACCAGTATCAACAGGATCGCGATGCAATTGAACGCCGCATGCTTGAAGATGTTTCAGCGAATGATAGTGACACGGCAAAACTCTCACCAGTAACTTCAGACCGCCGGCCCGCTTATGCGATTGCGATCGCTATTCCTGTGCTCGCGCTCGCAATGTACCTTCAAATCGGTAATCCCCGATTGCAGCCGCAGGGCCGTCCGGCAGCGCCGCCGGAAACGTCTGCCGCCGACAGCTCCCAGCCCGACTCGCAAATGACACAGCCGAATATTCAAGCGAATGTCGCCGCGCTCGAAAAACGGCTGCAACAAAATCCGAACGATGTTCAGGGTTGGACCATGTTGGGTCGCTCGTACACCAGCATGGAAAAATATCAGGAAGCGAGCGATGCTTATGCCAAGGCTACAGCCTTGAAATCAGACGATGCTGACTTGTGGGCCGACTATGCCTTCGCAATGGCCATGACGAACGGTCAAAGTCTACAAGGAAAACCTCAAGAGCTGATTGCAAAATCATTAAAGTTGGATCCCGACAACCCTAAGGCCCTCGAACTCGCCGGCAGCGCCGCCTTTGAAACAAAAGATTACAAGCAAGCGGTGGTTTACTGGCAGCGGCTGTTGGCGAAGACGCCCGCTGGCTCGGAGTTGACGCAGACGATTACGCAAAGAATTGCACAGGCGAAAAAGCTAGCTGAAACCAAAACTAAATAGGCTCCCATCGCCCAAACTTGCAACCTAAAGGTTGTACTCTGAACTGCTTGAGTAATAGCTCGATTAACATTCGATCTCAAAGGAGGTTTCAGATGTCTGAGCAAAATCGAAAAGTTATTGATTGCCGGCTCTATCCCAGCGAGAAGAACTGCACGCTGAGCATCGAGGGCACGGAAGCTGAAGTGCTGGAAGCGTCGATCCAACATGCGATTACCGCCCATGGCCATACAAATAGTCCCGAGTTGCGCGAACAAATCAAATCCATAATGAAAGACGTCGACAAATAATGACGCGAGACAATCTGCTTTTTACAATCATCGGCGTGCTGCTCGGCTTCATCGTCGGCTTCATCTTTGCCAGCAACATGGCCCAGCGAAATGCGCAAATAACCGCGCCGGGAATGACTGCGGGCCAGACGCTGCCTCCCGACCATCCCCCCATTTCGACAACAGGCGATGGCCAGGCTGATCCACAACAGATGAACACACAGGTGCAGTCAGCGATTTCGAAAGCGCGCACTGACCCCAAAGATTTTGATGCGCAAATAACCGCAGCAAAACTCGAGTACCAGATACAGCGTTACGATGAAACTGTCGAGTTCCTACTGAAAGCTAACCAGATCAAGCCTGACGACTATGAGGTTCTCGCCATGTTGGGCGAAGCAAATATGGAAGGCGGGCACTATGACCAGGCTGCAACCTGGTACAAAGCGGCGTTAGCAAAAAAGCCTGGCGACGTGAGTGTCCTGGCGAGCGTGGCGTTTAATTATTTACAGAAGGGCGACGCTAAGGAAGCCGAGAAAGCGATCGCTGCTTTGGAGAAGGCCGATCCCAGCAATCAGGACTTGCCGCAGTTTCGCGATAAGCTGGCGAGTTTGAAATCAAAGTAGCCGTTAAGGCGCAATCAACATTCGCACCACGTTCGCTAACAGCACTCTTTGAACTTTCCCGTCTTTTCCGACGACAACAACCACTCCGTTTTCAACTGTAACGCGGCGCACACTACTCATGTAGTGCTCGATCAGCGTGCCGTCATCGGTTTCGATTAAGAGCCGTGGTCCTGTGTTCGCCGCCGGCTCAGGTGCCGTTTCAGTCTTCGGCGCCGTGGCCGTCGCGCCGCGCCGCGAACCGCGTCGTCGCGGCGTTGGCTTGGCTTCAGCGGCTGGCTCAGCCGGCGTTTCCCCTGGCGTTGTGGCCGCAGATTCTGTCGTCGCGGTTTCGGCGGGTTCGGCAGGCTTCGTCGCAGGCGTCCGCGCTGTGCCCCGCGCGCCGCGACGGTTGCGTGGATTCCGAGTCGTCCGAGTTGGCGCTGGTTTCGTTTCTTCAGCGGGTGGCGCCGGCGTGGGCTCAGGTGTGGGCGCGGCTGCTACTGTCGGCTCGGGCGGTTCCTCGATGCGCGCGCCCGCAGAAGAAACTCTTCTCCCCTTCTTAGCACCGCGCGCGGCTGTCACCGATGGCTCAGTTGGATTGTTTTCGTTTTCACTGAGCAAGGGTCCGCCCGCTATTGGCTCAAAGGCGCCGCCAAAATGAATGCGATAAACTGCTTCGTCATCGTTTGGAGTGCGCGCTTCCACGCGCAGAATCAAATCGACTCGCTGGCGCAGGTAAACGCTTTTCGTAATTGGTCCGGTCGCGCCCTCATAAATTGTGAATTTCAAAAGCGGTCGCAAGCCCGACGCAGTAAACACATCGACGTCGCCGTTCATATTGCGGCTGTCGACCGTGATCAGCAGGTCTCCCGGAGTGCCGGTAAACGCATAAAAGTGATCCGTCAGGCGCGCGTCGCCGACGTCACGCGCTGCGATGGTGGCACTCACTTCGTTGCTGCGCACGGGGAGGGGCGCGGCGCTGTCGGTCGATTGGGCCTGAACTGAGCCAAGCAATAGCCATAGGCAGGCAATCAGCAAAACAACTGATCGACAGATCGTTCGCATCTTCATGATTGTGGACGAAGGGAAAGCGCTTAACGTTTCATACGGGGAACCGCCGTTAAGAATATCAGATTTGAACTTCGAACCGTGAACTCCAACGGATACTGGGTGACGGCTCAGTTTGATGTCCGATAAGCTTTAGCTTGTCGTAACAGTGCGACAAACTAAAGTTTATCGGACGTTTTGCAATGAGACTGACCCATAACTCGGACACTGTCCACCATTCCTGCTATCCTTTGACCATGCGAAGATTATTATTCCTCTTAATATTCTGCTTTTCATTTCCCACACAAACATCGGCCCAAGCCTGGTCAACGAAACTCGATAAGACTGTCCGCTTTTATCAGACAACGGACATTGGCGTAGTTATTGTGGGCACGGAGAAATCCATTTACGCGGTGGATGGCGCGAGCGGCGACGTGCTCTGGCGCCGCAAGGACGCGGAACTCGACGAAAATGATGTCGCACCGGTTCCCAATTCGGATTTGCTGCTGCTCAGTTTTGAAAAAGGTGAACGCACGCGTATTGAAGCGGTCGACATTATGACCGGTGATCGCATCTGGCGCAGCGACAAAATAAAGGGCGGCCTGATGCAAATGGCCGTGGAACCGGAAACGAATCTGCTCGCGCTGGTGCTCGCCAAAGACGCGAAAGGCCACGCCAATGAGGGCATCAAACGTCACCCGCTGGTGCACGTCCTTGATCTCACTTCTGGAGATGAGCGCTGGAAAAGTGAACTTAGTGAAGTCGAGCTAATGCCTTCGCGCTGGCCGGACGGAAACAACGAGGTCGAATTCACTCTCGACAACTACCACGCGCCGGTTTTTGCAGGTGGCCGTCTTTATGTTTTCTATGAAGGGTTAACATCGTTCGATGCGCAAACAGGAAAGTCGCGGTTGCGCGAGAAGTTTCGCGTAAACGAAGAAGGCCTGGCGTTGACTGAAGCTGATCCCATTTTTACTGAGGGGCTTATTTACACCTCGAGCCATGGGCGTGTGCGCGCGATCTCACGCGACACTGGCGACACGGTTTGGGAAGCGAAGGATCTTGGTCTGACGCCGGAAATGATTTTGGTTGGCGAAACGTTGTACGTCCGCACTGGCGGTCAATTCACTCGACTGAAAGACGGCGAGACCGTTGAGCGCGGGCCTTACGGCGTCAGCGCAATCGACACGCGAAAGGGGAAAGTGCTCTGGCGCTACAAAGGAGCGGATAAAGGCATTACGAACCTGGTTTTGCCTGATGCGGAAACAATCATGATTGCCGATCGCGATGACTTGATAAGTATTGACTCGACCACCGGGAAAAGACGGGGCCGTGCGCGCCACGGAATTGAACGCGCGTCGTTTGGTCTCCTCAATGAAGCCGGCAGCGTGGTGATCGGGGGACAAAACGAGATCGCCGCGTTCGAAGCTTCGTCAGGTCGCGAACTTTGGCGCGCACGGCACACGCCGCCTGGCCGCGGCACCCTGCGAACAGTTGCAGCGGTCGCAGCGCGTGCGGCCTCACTGTACTTCCGTTATGGCGGAGTGGCCTCAACTGCGTTTCGCGGAATCCAAATCGCGCGCGTTGCCAGCGGCATAAGTTGGTCGGGTTTGGTGGCGCGAAGTTCAGTTTCCAATTTGCAGGCACTAGCAACGACTTCGGCTCGAAACTACGCAACAAGATACGCCGCTTCACGTTTCCGCGCTTTCGGTGCGCTCGCGCGTGTTCGCGGTCTTTCAACTGGGGCGGGAATGCCGACCTTGTCCATCATTCCATCTTCGCCCTCACTGTCTTCAGCAGGCGATCAGATACTTGACCGCGCCGTTGACATAACGCGCAACCGCACCGCAGATATCGCTCGCAATCGCACTTCAGATGTGGACGAAAAGTTGCTCGACAAACTTGACCCGGCGCATCAGCTCGATCGGTTGTCGCGGTTCTTGTGGCATCGCGATCGTCTGGCTGCGTTGCGCGGACAGTGGATGTATTTTTATACCGACCTGCAAGGCCGCAGTGGCAATGGTCTGGCTGGCGTGAATATCAACAACGGTCGAACGGATCGCGAAATCCGCCTGCGCGATCTAGACGAACGCTTTATCACCGATGAGCCGCTGGGGCTGATGTTTGTCTCTTCCGGTAATCGGCTGCTGGCGTACTCAGTCACAGATTCGCGCTAGCGCGCGACTACGTTGACCAAATTGGATATCACTGAAATGAGTATTGGCTACCAAGGCAAACTAACAGTCTGCTTTACGAGACCGCTTACTTCGGCAGCAAGTTGCACTGGCTCGGGATGTCGCCGTTGAATTCAAAATTTGCCCCAACAACAATTGGCTTATCCGAAGTGACTCTTACCGAGATCGCAACGTTCGTTACGCCATCAAACCCTGGACCACTTGTCGTAGGCATAACCCAATCAACATCGCGTGTGTGAGCCGGCGCGAGCGTCACCGTGCTGCTGCCGGTTTCTCCGGGATACGTGCGCGCGGGACTAGATCCGGGAATGGTGACTCCAGCGAGGTTCGTACCGTTTCTGTCGAGGATGTTCACTGCTATGTTCGCCGTGCTGCTGCTGCCGTTAAAGACATAAACATCATCTCGCGGACTGCCCGCGGCATTGGGACGATGAGCAGGTGTGCAAATCCAAACGTAAGGTGGTCCACCACCCGATCCGGCGGGACCTGCCGGTCCTTGTGGCCCGGCAGGGCCGGGAGCGCCGGCAGGACCAGCTGGCCCAACTGGTCCTGCGAGGTTCCACGTCACACGTTTCTCGTTGTGGCGGCAGGCGGTGCCGGCGTCAACCAATCTCATGCTGCCATTCACCTTGTTAACGCATGCCTCTAGCGTTTCGGGTGGTGGCGCGGTTAACGCAGAAGTCACTGTCAATGCCGCACAGGCCAGGAAAAAGACGACTGCGATTACACTTCGACGGCCAGACTTGATTTGCATGTTGTTCTCCTTCCGAGGATGAAGAGGCTAGAGTTTTGTATTCGCTCCAGCGGAGCGACATGTTTATAGCTACGAAAGCCCACAAAGAGATATCGCTCCGTTAGGAGCGAAACCCGGCGACACAACTTTTGCCGTTCAGACAAAACGGTTGTGCTCCTGCGGAGCTAAGAGCAAAAAGAGGGATCGCGAGGCTATAAACATCTCGCCCCTCTGGGGCGAAAACTACACACTCACCAACGGTAGCGAGCGATAATGCTTCCCGGTCAGCTTAGTCAGCGCATTGACCACCGCTGGCGAGATCACCGGCACCGGTGGTTCGCCACAGCCAGTTGGCGCTTCCGTACTGGGCACGATATGAACGTCGACGGTGACGGGGGCGTCCATGATGTAGGGCGGTACATAG
>DATAOU010000315.1:0-10972 GCA_036265575.1 Pyrinomonadaceae bacterium | reverse complement strand
ACAAAGCTGTCGCGGATTTACTGACGATGCCAAACGCGCGCACCGGAAAGGTGCCAAAGTTCTTAACTTTCACGGGCACCGCAAAGAATCGAAAGCCACGATCAGGCAGATCGCCCAGCCCGCACAAATGTTCGACGATCGGAATATTGTTAGCCAACAGGATCGAATGCGCCGGACGCTCGCCAGTGGCAGTGTCGTCGATGTTGAATGAGTCGATGCCTACGAGCGCCGCTCCCTTTGCAACCAACAGCTCGGCGGCAGCGGCCGTTAAGAAAGGATGCGTTCCATCGCTGTAGGCGTCGGTCCGCCAACGCATGTCCCAGCCGGTATGAAACAAGACCGCTTTGCTTTCCAATTCGAGGTCACTAAAGGACGTTGCATCGATTGCTCGCGGCGCGGCAGCATCCCGGCGGATAACGACGCCTTCGAGGTTAGCGAGCGAATCGAGACTAAGTCCGGCAAGATCCGTCCCCTCCGGATAACGATGAAACGGGCTGTCGAGATAAGTTCCGGTGTTGGCAACCATTTCGATCCTGCCAATGTGAAACTCCGTGCCCGGCGCGTAAAACTCGCGCGAGCGCTCGCGCGTCAAATGATCGCTAATGACCGGTGGCGGCAGTCCCTTGTAGGTGATCATGCCGTCATGAATCGTGTGGCAAACATCAACGATCTCGTAATCCCGTGTCATTTGCCACTGGCCTCCGATGGACTGTCCGCGGGAATCTTTCTCTGAACGAGTACTTGAAAACTCGCCGCCATCCCGTTCGGCAAAATCATCTCGCGAGCCGCCGTTGTTAGCCGCAGTCTTGCGGATTCACTAAGGTTTTTGGATTGAAGTTCCAACTGATCAAGCAAGCCCGCAGCGATCAGAAACTGGTCCTGTCTGGCAAACGACAAAGTTTCCAAACCTAAACGTTCACCCGCTGATCTGACGGCAGTCCAGTTTATCGTAGTGGTTAGATCGATATTGCCCGGTGCGGCCAGCGGGTTTTCAACGAACGCATGCCGCTGAAAACCTCGCAGCGTGCCCTGCTCGCGCTCGGTTGACGAATAAAGCCCTGCCGCCTCGGCGCCATAATCGACAGTTATCAAATAGCCGCGCTGCAGCTTTGCGGCAACTTTCGCGAGCCACGCTTCTGCTTCCAGGTTAACTTCGGCAACCTGCCCTTCGCGCAATCGTATGTCATGCCGGCTCAGATAATCGGCAAGCTCCGAAGTCGACGGTGGACCAATCATCCAGGTAAACGGCTCGTCGCTGCCAAGCGCTACGTAGTATTCACAAAGCGCTCCGCCGATTAATGTGACACGGTGAACTGGAAAAGCGTCGAGCAATTCATTACTGAAGACTATCGCCGTCTCAATGGTGACGTCATCGAAAAGTTCAAACTCAGTGCGATCCGCAAACTGGGCCAGGCGTTGTCGCGCCGCTGCCTGGGCCGGCGCGCTGATCTCGTCGAAGATATACCGCGTAGCGGCAAAGACGGCCGGAAAATAATTCTGCAGCGTCTGCAATACCCCAAACGCAAAATCGCCGGCGCCGCCACCGATTTCAACTAACGCAATTGTCCGCGGATTGCCAAGTTGCTGGTACAAAGCGGCGAAGTAACGAGCAAACGTTGCCGCAAATAAGGCGCTGCGTTCGGGGCTGGTGCGATAGTCGCCTTCCCTACCCCAAATTTTGTGCTGCCTGCGGTAATAGCCTTCGGCCTCGTCGTAGAGCGCCACCCGCATCCATTCATGGAAAGTGATCGGACCTTCGCGCTTGATGCGTTCGCGCAATTGTTCGGCAAGTGGTGATGTATGGGGAGCTACTTCGATCATTGATTGAAGTACGGTAAGAGGTGCCATCAGCTAGCGATCTTCAGGGTCTTCCTTCTGCAGCAGTCGGGTTGTGTTTTCCGTGACGCTTGGAGGAGTGAATAGCTCCGCTGTATTCGGGCGCGGCTTCCACGCCTGCGCCGGAGTAAATGAAGCCTGTGCTGAAGCTATCGGCCTTGCAGCTTCAAGCTGTTGCGGCACCGGTGGCGCGTAGGCGCTGAGTGGGGCCGATTCGATTGGCGGATTAGCATCTTCCATCAACAAGGCATACAGCATACGCAGCAAGCCGCCGATGAAACAAAAAATCGAAACCAACGGAATGAATACTTCCGGGTAAATATCTAGAGTGACAGAAAGAACAGCCACAATCGGCACTACCAGTAATGTGCTAAGCATCAACATCGCGCCCTGGCGCACGCCCTTGTTTCTGGGAGATAGCTCTCGGTTTGCTGATTGCGCATAACGCATAGGTAACTGTCCACCAGACGCCACCACGGCGCTCACTCCTTCGAGCAGAAAGCCGCAGCGCGAGCAGAACCTGACCGTTTCAGAAACCTGTTGTTGTGAACACTTGGGGCAGAACATTTCGCTACCTCGGAAGAGAGTTTAATAGCTGGCGCTAAATAATAAGCCCTGAGGGACTGATACCGGAAAGCGCTTTCAGCATTACTGCTGCACGACTTTGATAATGTGCCGCGCGCAACAGAGTCCGGAGCAGTAGTTCCATTAATGATACTAACCCGTTCGCGGGTGTAGCGATAGATTTCAGCAAACACGAATCGTCAGTGAAGCTGCGGAACGCGTGCTCTCGTATTTCCTCAACCTCGGCTAGATGCGCCAGAACTGTCGCCGGCGTCGATAGTTGTTCCGGCAAGGTCCATTCAAACGGATCGTCCCAAAGGTTCGCGCTTAAGCCGCCGAAGGTCTGTTCGATTGCTGCTGCCGAACGCAACACATTCTCGCCGATTGAATGTATCTCCTTAAATGGTTGCTGCGCTAAACATTCGTATAAGAGAGCGGCAGGCGTGCTTTCAATTATTGCCGTCAAACGAAGATGAAGGCGCGCAAACTCTCGATCCAAAGTGGCGACGATGTCGCGCTGTTCGAGAGTGTGCGCGCCTGCATTTTGTTCCATAGGCTGGTGCAGAGCGGGCGCTGTTGTCTAGCGTTGCTTGGAAGTGCGACCCGTCTCTTCCAAAACCGTTCCAAAGCTGCGGCCGCCCCACTGGAATCCGTTAAGCACGCGACCCTTGACCGCCACGCGCGAACCACGGGACGGCACTCCTCGCCGCGTCGCTACCCAGATGCGGCCGGTGCCATCATCGATTTCGTAGGCGCCATTGCCGAGCACACCGTAACTGTCAGTGACGTTGCCGATAATGCCGACTTCCTTACCGCGATAGCGGCCGGGATCGGCATTGATCTTCGAGATGGTGGTTTGACTGGGGCAGGCCGTTAGCAGGAATACCGCCGCCAGTAAGACCGCGACCGGCGCTATTCTTTTGACAATTTGCATGAGCGTCTCCTTCTTTGGTTTCAGTTCTGACCGAGGGAGAGCGCCGCAATGCAGCCTGCTTGTACGGCAAACCATTTGCGGCAATCTAAAGATGCCGTCCCGGCGAAAAGCGTTTTCCGAAATCTCGAACGCAGCTAATTACTTGCCAAACCAGCCAATCGGCTTGCCTGACAAATCAACCCAGACGCTCTTGACATTGGTATACATCTCGAGCGCGTGCTTGCCCATTTCACGGCCATAGCCTGACTGCTTGTAACCACCGAAGGGCGAGGCCGCATTGAACATGTTGTAGGTATTGATCCAAATCACGCCCGCCTTGATGGCTTTCGCGAACCGGTGCGCGCGCGTGATATTGCTGGTCCAGATGCCTGCGGATAGGCCATAGATCGTTTCGTTCGCCTGCTTGATCAGGTCATCTTCATTTTCAAAAGAGATTACCGAAACGACTGGGCCGAAAATCTCTTCCTGCGCAATGCGCATCTGGTTCTTCACATCGGAGAAAATTGTCGGCTGGTAGAAGTAGCCATTCTGAAAAGCGCCGGTGAGCGTCGTTGGGCATTCACCGCCGGCCACCACAGTGGCGCCCTCGGTGCGCGCAATGTCTGCATAGCTCTTAACGCGATTGAGCTGTTCCTGCGAAACCTGCGGGCCCATGTTCGTCGCTTTGTCCATCGGATCCCCAACCACAATCTTCGCAGACTTCTCTTTCAAGCGATCGACGAACTGGTCCTTGACGTCGGCCTGCACAAAGAGTCTCGAGCCGGCGCAACAGACCTGACCCTGATTGAAGAAGATTCCCATCATCGCGCCGTTGACCGCCTGTTCGATGTCGGCATCGGCAAACACGATGTTCGGAGCTTTGCCGCCGAGTTCGAGGGAAACTTTCGTCAGATTGTCGGCCGCCGCTCTGGCAATCAACTTGCCAACTTCGGTCGAACCGGTGAACGCAACTTTGTCGATGCCCGGATGCGCGGCGAGCGCGGCACCGGCTGTTTCGCCATAACCGGGAACGATGTTAACCACGCCTTCGGGGAAGCCCGCTTCCTGGATTAGCTTGCCCAACTCCATGGCGGTTACAGGAGTCTGCTCGGCTGGCTTGAGCACGATTGTATTGCCGGCAGCGAGCGCGGGCGCGAGTTTCCACGCCGCCATCAACAGCGGAAAGTTCCAGGGAATGATTTGTCCGCAAACGCCAACCGGTTCGCGCAAGGTGTAATTGAACATCTCGCCGGGCACGGGAATCGTTTCCCCTTCGATCTTCGTGGCCCAACCGGCGAAGTATTCAAAATTCTCGGCGACCTGCGGGAGATCGACATAAGAAGATTCCTTGATTGGCTTGCCGTTGTCGGCGGTCTCGAGTGCCGCCAGTTCTGAGCTGTGCTCTTCAATCAACTGCGCTAACTTGTAAAGCATACGGCCGCGATCGCGCGCGCTAATCTTGGACCACTTGCCCTCGAACGCACGGCGCGCCGCCGCCACAGCATTGTCGATATCAGCCTTGTCACCTTCCGCTACTTCAGCGAGTGTTTCGCCGGTGGCCGGGTTGGGCGTAGCGAAGGTCTTACCCGACTGCGAGTCTACCCACTGTCCATCAATTAGAAGTTGATACTTGCGAGTTGAATTTGTTCCGGCTGGTTGTGCTGATGACATGTCTTACTCCTCTTATGTCCGACAAACTTTGGTTTGTCGTCGTCTTAGGTCCGACAAACTTGAGTTTGTCGTTGGTATTGTATGAACGAGAACGACAAACTGCGGTTTGTCGGACATTCATTAGAAATCAGTCGTGCCGGCAAGCAGTTGCCTGAGCACGTAAGGCAGAATTCCACCATGTTGGTAATAATCGATCTCGATCGGGGTGTCGATTCGCAAAGTTACGGGCACCTCGTCAGTCTCGCCTGAACTCCGGTGAATTATCAGTTTTAAATCTTTCTGCGGCGCCACTCCTTCTTCCAGGCCCAGCAGATCGAAAGTTTCGCTGCCGTCCAAACCTAAAGACGCCGCGCTGGTTCCTTCTTTAAACTGACAAGGCAAAACACCCATGCCGACTAGATTGCTGCGATGAATTCGTTCGAAGCTTTGCGCAAGGACCGCCTTTACGCCCAGCAAGCGCGTACCCTTTGCAGCCCAATCCCGTGAGCTGCCCGTTCCATACTCCTGACCCGCAACTACGACCAGGGGCACACCATCTTGCTGATACTTCACTGAAGCGTCGTAGATACTCATGCGCTCGCCGTCGGGCTGATGAAGTGTAACCCCACCCTCTACTCCAGGAACCATCAAGTTCTTGATGCGCACGTTTGCAAACGTCCCGCGCACCATTACTTCATGATTGCCGCGACGTGAGCCGTAGCTGTTGAAGTCTTCGATCTGCACTCCTTTTGCCTGGAGGTACAAACCTGCGGGAGAACTGGCCTTGATCGCTCCGGCTGGACTTATGTGATCGGTCGTTACCGAATCGCCAAAGATCGCCAGCGGTCGCGCGCCATGGATGTCTTTGAATTCTTCAACAGCATTGCTGAAGCCGTCGAAGTAGGGAGGTTCGCGAATGTAAGTCGACTCGGGATCCCACTCATAAACGTTCCCGGTGCTGGTCGGGATCTCGTTCCACAACGGGTTCTGTTCAGCAAAGTCGCGATAGTTTCGCCGGTACGTTTCCGGATCCATTGCGGTGGCCAATAATGAGTTGATCTCTTCAATCTTCGGCCAAACGTCACGCAAGTAAACGTCAGTCCCATCGCTTCCCTTACCCAGAGGCTCGCTTGAAAGATCGATGTTCACCCGTCCTGCAATGGCAAAAGCAACGACCAACGGCGGGCTCATCAGAAAGTTTGCTTTGATGCTCTGATGCACGCGGGCCTCAAAATTTCGATTGCCCGAAAGCACACTCGCCGCGATCAAGTCGTGTTCGCTCAGCACTTGTTCAATCGTCGGATCGAGCGGGCCAGAATTGCCGATGCAGGTTGTGCATCCATAGCCGACCAAATTAAAACCAAGTTGGTCGAGGTATGGCTGTAGGCCAGTCTTCTGCAGATACTCCGTTACAACGCGGGACCCCGGCGCCAGCGAATTCTTCACCGCCGCACCGACCGTCAGACCTCGCTCAACGGCTTTCTTTGCGAGCAAGCCGGCTGCCAGCATCACGCTTGGATTAGATGTGTTGGTGCACGAGGTGATGGCCGCAATCAACACGTCGCCATGTCCCAGGTCGACTTCAGCGTGCGGAAACTCCTCGGGATGGACTTCGTCCACGCGGTCGGGCGTCGGACGGTTGTTGACCATCTCCGTTTCCGTCCACACCGACGTATTTCGTGCTGTTACGTCGCCGCTGACCGCATTTGCGACGGGCGCCGGAGTCTGTTCGCCGCCACCCGCGATTGCTTTCTTCGCAATATCAATTGTGCCGATACGAGTGAAGTAGCGCGAGTTGGTTTCTTGACTTGGTTTGCCGTACCCGCCTTCGTTGACTGGTTTCTGCAACAGATCAACAAAGCGATTCTTAAGGTCGGAAAGTTCAATGCGATCCTGCGGACGTTTTGGACCAGCCACACCGGGAGAGATCGACGCGAGATCGAGATCGAGTACCTGGCTGTAGTTACATTCGCCACTCGCCGGAATTCCAAACATGCCCTGCGCTTTATAGTAATTCCGCACCGCATCAACTTGTTCCTCGGTGCGCCCGGTCGCTTTCAAGTAGATGCAAGTTTCTTCATCGACGGGAAAGAAGCCCATCGTTGCGCCATACTCGGGCGCCATGTTCGCAATCGTCGCGCGGTCCGTCACCGATAAACTTGTAGCGCCGGCGCCGTGAAATTCAACAAACTTTCCAACCACCTTCGCTTTGCGCAACATCTCGGTTACACGCAATACGAGATCGGTTGCAGTGACACCTTCGCGCAAACTTCCGCTCAGGTTTACGCCGATCACATCCGGAGTTAGAAAATAAACAGGTTGGCCCAACATCGCGGCTTCGGCTTCGATGCCGCCGACGCCCCAGCCCACGATGCCCAGACCATTAATCATTGTCGTATGCGAATCCGTTCCGACCAGCGTGTCAGGATAATAAAAGCCGTTGCGCTCCCACACACTTTTGGCGAGAAACTCTAAATTCACCTGATGACAAATGCCGATGCCCGGCGGTATCACACCGAAACCATCAAACGCCTGCGTGCCCCATTTTAGAAATTGGTAACGGGAGTTGTTTCGTTTGAACTCCATCTCCATGTTCTTTGCAAAGGCGTCTTTGGTGCTGGAGAAATCGACCTGCACTGAGTGATCAATCACCAGGTCGACCGGCACGAGCGGCTCGATGACACCGGTGTTCTTGTTCAAACGCGCCACTGCGGATCGCATTGCGGCTAAATCCACGAGCAAGGGAACGCCGGTAAAATCCTGGAGCAGCACACGCGCGACCACAAAGGGCACTTCTTCCTTTCGCTCGCCGTTGGGTTGCCAGTTCGCCAGCGCGCGCACATCGTCTTCGGTTATTTTGCGGCTGTCGCAGTTTCGCAGCACCGACTCGAGCACCACGCGAATGCTGACCGGCAACTTGGAAATGGGGCCGACGCCTTCCTTTTCCAGTTGCGGAAGCGAATAGAACTTTGCAGTTTGACCGGCGCTGGGACTGAACGTTTGGAGAGAATTAAAAGGGGCTTGTGGCATAGAAACCGCGAATGTTCGTGATCAGCTAACGACCGTAATCACGCGAAGGAGTTGTTACAGATTTGTTTAGCAACTCAAGTGTAGAGTCCTGTCAGTTAATCGTCAAGCGAGCCATTTCCAGCCTTTTCCGAAAGAAATATCGGTACCGTTGTTGGTCAGTGTTCGCGGCATTTGCTATAGTTTTACTTCCCCTAAATTTTTAAACGCTTGAGTAGTTGAAATCAATGCAGCGGCTTTGAGCGGCCGATGATTCCAGGCGAGGAGAGCTTACATGACGAAGAAACCGGCGGAAGAGTTTGAGTACTTGAGCAATAATCCCGATTACATTCCCAATCCCGAAATCGAGGAGTTTATGGAGGGCGAGATTGCGCGCGCGCCGAAGGACCCTGATCAACTGGCGCACCGCCTGCGCAACAACACTGCTGCTTCGCCGAGGGATGCTGGCGGAGACCTTGACGCCTCGTGGGAAGATGTAAACGAAAGTGGCTCAGAGGCCGTCGGCGGCGACAACCCCACACCCGATCAATCGATGGTTGAGGAAAACGCGAACGCGGTGGGCGTGAATTTTGAAGATAACGAAGAGCTGGATTTTCTCGACAAGATAGAACGGCGCGATCGTGACCGGTACGAGCTGAATGAAAGCTCGAAAGCCGATGAGGATTCGATCTAGTTTGTTAAATATTTCCGCTGCACAAAAATGTTGCTGCGATAGAAGATGACTTCAGCCTGCTCCGCAGGCTAAAAAAGTTTTCTGCTGTCGATCAGAATCGTGACCGGTCCATCGTTAACCAATTCCACCTGCATCATCTGCCGGAAGCCTCCAGTGGCAACGTGAGTTAATTCCTTCCGAAGCTCAGCACAAAAAAATTCATATAACGGTTCGGCGACTTCCGGCGCTGCGGCGTCGATCCACGAAGGCCGCAATCCCCGCCGCACGTCCCCGTAAAGTGTGAACTGCGAAACTACCAAAGCGCCGCCGCCGCAGTCTTTCAGCGACAGGTTCATCTTTCCATCCTGATCGTCGAAGATGCGCAACGCAACAATCTTGTTAGCAAGATAGCTCGCATCGTCTTCCGCGTCGTCACGCGCAACGCCTAGTAAAACGACGAGACCTTTTTGGATCTCGCCGACTGTTCTGCCTTCGATTGTTACGTTCGCGCGCGTAACGCGCTGAACCACAGCTCGCATTGAGGTTCCATAAATTGAGTGGCATGGACTTTAGTCTGTGCCGCGGTAACCAGCACAGACTAAAGTCTAGGCCACTCTCTCTATTTCTTAGGCGGCTTGCTCGGCCTGATTTCAACGCGGCTCGGCAAGCTGCGCTCGTCGTGATGTAAGAGATCGATAACGACTCTGGCAATGTCGGCGGGCGTCAGTTGCCATGACTTGGATTCGTCAGGCGCATCGCCGCCAAATTCTGTGTTTACCGAACCCGGCATAATGTAGCTGACTTTAATTCCGTCGTGTCGTACTTCCTGCATCAGCGCTTCGCTGAAGCCATTCAGGCCAAACTTTGACGCGTTGTAAGCGGCCATTTTCGCGTGAGCGTTTACCCCGGCCAAAGATGAAATGTTGATGATGTAACCGCCGCCACGCGCGCGCATTAAAGGAATAGCCAGGCGGCAGCAATGGAAAACGCCGAAGACATTCGTCTCCAGGACCGCGCGAAAGTCATCGACTGCCATCTCCTCAACCAAACCGAAGATGCCAATGCCGGCATTGTTGACCAGAATATCCACGCCGCCAAAAACAGAAACCGCGCGCTCAAACAGCGCCTGTACCTGCGAGTAGCTGCAAACGTCCGCGACGATCCCGGTAGCGGAACTATCTCGCACGCCATTGAGTTCCCGAACAGCTTCGTCGATCTCATTGCGCTTGCGCGCGCTAATCACGACATTGACTCCTTCCCGTACCAGCGCTTCAGCAATGCCGCGGCCAATTCCCTTCGTGCCGCCGGTAACGATTGCAACTTTGTTTTTGAGGTCCATGGAAATTGAGTAGCATAGACTTTAGTCTGTGCTTGGTTCGGCAGCACAGACTAAAGTCTATGCTACAAGGTTACCCGTTTAGTTTCGTCTTCAATCGCTCATTCACAATCTTCGGGTTGGCTTTGCCCTTAGAAGCCTTAATCACCTGGCCAACAAAAAAACCAAACAGCGCTTCCTTGCCGGCGCGATATTGTTCGAGCTGCGAAGGATTGGCGGCCATTACTTCATCGATGATGCGGTCGATCTCGCCGGTGTCGCTGACTTGGACCAAGCCGCGTTCGGAGACAACCGCGCTGGCAGTCTTTCCGCTCTTGAACATCTCCAGCAAAACTTCCTTACCCTGCTTGCCGCTTATCTTGCCGTCGTTAATCAAATGAATCAGGTCACCCAAAGCTTCCGGTGAAACTGGCGACGCTTGTGCCGGCAGACTTGCAGCATCCAATTCACGTAACAGTTCCGTGCGAATCCAGTTAGATGCAGCCTTCGCGTCGCCCGAGGCCGCAACTGCTTTTTCATAGTAATCAGCGAGCGCGCGTTCCGAAGTTAACTGCGACGCTTCTTGATAACTCAAGCCAAACGCTTCCATGAATCGTTTGCGGCGCGCCTCCGGCAATTCGGGCATCGCATCGCGGACCCCGGCAATGAATTCGTCAGACACTTCCAGCGGTGGCAAATCCGGCTCGGGGAAATACCGATAGTCGTGCGCTTCTTCTTTCGAACGCATCACGCGAGTCTCAGCCGCGCGTTCGTCCCAAAGCCGTGTTTCCTGCTGCAAACTGCCGCCTGCTTCGAGCACGCCAATTTGTCGTTCCACTTCAAACTCAATTGCCCGGTGCATGAAACGAACAGAGTTCAGATTTTTCAATTCGACTTTGGTGCCGAATTTTTCATCGCCACGACGGCGCACGGAAACATTCGCTTCGCAGCGCAAGTTCCCTTTTTCCATGTCCGCTTCAGACGCGCCGACCCATTGCAGCGCGCGCCGCACGTG
>DATAOU010000314.1:0-15627 GCA_036265575.1 Pyrinomonadaceae bacterium | reverse complement strand
AATATTCAACAGATGATGAAGCAAGCGCAGGTAATGCAGGAAAAGATGTCCAAGGAAATGGAAGAGATGCGCGCGGAAGCTTCAGCGGGTGGCGGCGTCGTAACCGTGCAGATGAAAGGCAATCACGAAATCGTTTCCCTTAAGATCGATCCGGAAGCGGTTAAGGAAGGCGACGTGGAAATGCTGCAGGACATGATCCTCGCCGCTATCAACGAAGCTAACCGCAAAGTTGATGAAGCCATGAAGGGCAAGCTGGGTGGGATGTTGCCTCCGGGGCTTGGTGGATTGCTAGGTTAAGCCCTTGTTTCGAGTTCCGAGTTTCGAGTTTCGAGTTCAACGCTTGGAAGAAACTGCAACCCGAAACTCGAAACCCGTAACTCGAAACTGCTTATGCTTGAATACGCCGAACCCGTCACCAAACTAATCGATGAACTAAAGCGCCTGCCAGGCATCGGGCACAAGTCCGCGCAACGGCTCGCTTTTCACATCATGCGCACGCCGGAAAACGAGCTCGAGCGGCTGCTCACTGCGGTGCGCGATGTGAAGCAGCGCATAGTGCTTTGCTCGATCTGCAATAACCTGACTGACATCGATCCTTGCCGCATCTGCGCCTCTCCGGGGCGCGACCATTCCGTCATTTGTGTGGTTGAAGAGCCGCACAGCATGGTTGCTGTCGAGAAGACCCGCAGCTTCAAGGGTGTCTATCATGTGCTGCACGGCAGCCTCTCGCCCATGCGTCACATTGGTCCAAACGAACTGCATCTAGCCAATCTTCTGCCGCGGTTGAAACCGGAAAACAACGAAGGCGTTGAGGTAAGCGAAGTCATTCTGGCAACGAACCCGACCACCGAAGGCGAAGCAACCGCAAACTACATCGGCCGGTTACTGAAACCTCTGGGCCTGCTGGTTACTCGAATTGCCATGGGTATGCCGGTCGGCAGTGATCTGGAGTACGTGGATGAGGTCACTATGGATAAAGCACTCGCTAATAGGCATGAGATTTAGAAGGCAGTAAGCAGAAGGCAGAAGGCAGCGAACAAGAAACACCCGAGCCGCTAAACATGAATCACTTAACTGAAGGGAGTGTCAAATGTTACGCGGTCATAGAGATCTCAAAGTGTTTCAGCTTGCTTATCGACTGGCGATGGAAATCTTCCATCTCTCAAAACATTTCCCAAGAGAAGAAGTCTACTCTTTAACAGATCAGATTCGGCGTTCTTCGCGGAGTGTTGCTGCTAACCTCGCCGAGGGTTTCCGCAAACGGCGATATCCAAACATGCTTGTCAACAAGCTAACGGATTGTGACGGCGAGGCGACGGAGACGCAAGTGTGGTTGGATTTCGCTTTGGATTGTGGGTACTTATCCAAAGAGAATCATGATCACCTAACCAAAGGGTACGAAGAGGTTGGCCGGATGTTATCAGGAATGATGGCTAACCCCAGAAGGTTTGCGCCCGCGAGCCATACCTAAATAGTTTTCTGCCTACTGCGTACTGCCTACTGCCTTCTGCGTTTTAGAACCGAACATTCTCGACCGGCGCATCTTTCTTGCAGTCAGCGCAGCCATCGCCGCTGTCGTACATGTGCGCATCAAACGTGACCAGCGATTTGATGGCCACTCCCTGAACGGTTTCCTGCGCTGAGCTAAAGCGAACGATGGCGCCGCAACCAATAACTTTTGAACCCAATGATTCGACCAGTGCCACTGTTTCTTCAATCGCCTGACCGCTGCGAATGATGTCGTCGACAATGATGCAGGGATTAACTTCCCCCTTGTTAACGTACTGCCGAAACATGCGCTTGCCATTTTCCTGCTCGGCCCAGTAAATCTGCTCGGCGCTCAACGCATCGCGCACCCCAAAGGCGACCGGGATCCCACCCGAGCTGGGACTGATGATGGCGATCTTTGGCAGTTGACTCGAGATGTCCCGATCCAGACGAAACTTGCGGCTGAGCGCCACGGCCAACACGCGCGCGGTATCGTAGTAGCGAAACGCGAGTGGCATCTGGAAATAATGCGGCGAGTGCTTGCCGTTGGGATATACGAAGTGACCTTCGCGAAAAGCGCCGGTGCGCTTCAGCATCTGCATTACAGTGTCAGACGACGGAATCAGATCAACCATTTTATTCTCCCGGGCCAAAGTAAGTGATGAGTTATGAGTGATGAGTCATGAGTAAATCGCCGATATCGTAGTCCAGCTCATCACTCATCACCCATGACTCATTACTGCTTTTTTTTCGCTGCACAGCATACATCAATCATGCGTTTTTGCTCCATCGGCGACCGCTAGTTTAATTAATGCCGCCTGGTCGCGCGGCAACTCTTTCGGCAACTGCTGCGGGTCAAACCAAGCCAATCGTCTGATCTCGTAACTTAGTTGCTCGGGTTCGCCTTGCGCGCGACAGCGAAACACGATCTCAATCTGTTTTGCCTTCCCGAATGCGCGAGTCTTGAATAATTCCAGGTACTCGATTTCCAAGCCGACTTCCTCTCGCAACTCTCGCCGCAACGCTTGGTCCGGCTGTTCGCCTCGTTCTATAAATCCGCCCGGGATACCCCATCCTGAACCGGGCCGAAACCGATGATGAAGCAGCAAGACTCGTCCCTCGTTGTTTGTGATGATAGCCGCAGCGGTAACCGTAAAGCGCGTCTGGGTGAAACGGACGCCCCATTTCTTTAATTTTGCCGGCGTTCGCCGCCAAATTGCTCCGGCCAGGTCCTTAAACATTTCCGTCAGGATACCACGCTGAAAATTGTAACAAGCGCTTCGTTATCTTCATTGACGGCGATTTGCTCAACTGGGTAAGATTCATGCCGTTAACAGTCCAACTAATCGCGCATCAAGTTACGGCTTATGACCACAACTGCCTCCGCAGCAAGTTCAGACAAACAGACGTCGACTGCCACAACTGCGCCGGTTCCCAAGCGAATTACGAACGCGCAAACCGTCTGCAACGAGAAAAACGAAAAAGGGAAACTCTGCAATGGGCATCTGAAGCAGTTGAAGACCGCAGGCGAACCGGCGGAAATTCACCTGCGCGGCGATGACGTGTTGTTCAAATGCCAGACCTGCGGCACGTACTACATGGGCCCGCCACTGGGCCATGTGCGCGATCCGCAAAAGCAACATCGCTTTGTAGAAGCTGAGTTGTCGGCATTGCTGCAAGCAGCAGGCGGCACTCTACCGGTGATCAAAAAAGACGCGCGCGGCGTGTTCATAATGGAAACTACCGCTGCGCACCCGCCCGCCGCGAAACCTGCGACGCCCGCGGCAGCGCCGGCTGTAGCAGCACCTGCTGCCGCAAAGCCGGCCACACCAGCGGCGCCTGTCGCAGCTAAACCGGCGGCCCCAGCGCCGGCAAAGCCCGCAGCCAAGCCCGGTGCAGAACCAAACCGGCAGTTATTCCACCGCACCACGTATTCAGGGGTGGTTGATACTGGGCCGGTAGCGGGCGAAACTTTTGAACAGAAAGTGGCGCGGCTAAAGGCCGTGTCAGATGGAGCCAAACGGCGCGCCGAAGAAGGCGGTGGTCCAGTCGCTCCTGGTGCAGCTCCAGTGGAAGCGGCGCCGGCGGCGGTTGCACCAGCAGAAGTTTCATCGGTCGCGGCGCCTGAAGCTGTTGCGCCTGCTCCGCCTGTTGCCTCAACTCCCACCACCGCTGCAGCACATAAGCCCACCGGGCAAGCCGATCGCACTCTCATGCTGCGCTCTACTTACTGCGGCGTAAAGGATACTGGTCCAGTCGCAGGCGAAACTTTCGAACAGAAGGTGGCGCGTCTGTCCGCGCTTGCTGCGGCAGCAAAGCAACGCGCTGACGGCGGGTGAAGGACTTATTCGCAGATTACACAGAAGGAAGAACGGACAAGCCTAACCGCGAAGCGGTTTCGGCTTCCAGCCCAACGTTGCCGAAGGCTACGTTGGGTTCCGAGTCAAAAAAAGATAACCCAACCGCAAGGCGGTTGCGTTAATCCCAAATATAGCGTTCATCCCAGGTCATCTGGTGTTTCTGCAACAAAGCGCGCACTTCATCCTGAAAACTTCTCTTCGTGTGATGTTTTTCCTGATTGGCAATACCGTTTGACCGTTTCCAAATTCGATTGGCTAACTGAAAAGTCTGCGTAGCCGCCCTGCCATTCGAACTTCTCCAATCCTCCATTCTCTTTAACCCAAATATTCGACACACGCTTCAATTCCTTAACCCATTCAGCTTGTGTAATCGTTCGACCAAATCTAGCTAGTAGATGAATATGGTCTTCGACGCCTCCGGTGATGATTGGAGGACATTCAAGGGTCTTTGAAGTGCCCCCCAGAAAGGAGTGAAGGTTTCCACGTAGAGATTTATCACGCAAGAAAGGTAAGCGATGTTTCGTCGAAAAAACGAGGTGGATATAGACCGCTGATAGAGACTGGGGCATGAGGTTCTCCTTAGTCACCGCAACCCCTTCGGGGTTGGACACGGAAATAACCTTGTAACCCAGGGTAGCCGCTGCTGCGGCAACCCTGGGCTTAAAGACGCAGCCCCTTTGGGGCTGAGATCTGCATCCTATAGATGTTGGTGTCTCGGGAGGAAGAGACTGCGGCAGTAGATAGATTTCAATTCTTAGCCAGAAATCTTTCAAGAGAGGTCGGCTAGTTGTCGTCTACCAGCGCGCGCCTCCAGCAACATGTGACACACAACTGCCGCGACAATGATTAACCCGCCGAGAATGGCCCACGAAGTTGGCCGCTCTCGAATTGCCAGAAACACCCAAATTGGATTTAGCACCGGCTCGACGTAACCAACGATGCCGGCGTCAAGTGAGCGAACGCCACGCGCCATAGCTAAGGTAAAAAGCGTATAGGCAACACCTATCTGCACCACGCCCAGATAGACAATTCCCGCGGCATCGAATTTGGAAACATGCGGCAGCACCTTTAACGCCGCCGGTGCTGCAATGATCACCAGTAATAAATTGCCGTAGATGACGGAAGAAGCGCGGTTAACTGCACGCGCTTTTGTGTGGCGCAACAACAAGAAATAGCAGGCGAAACAAAAGCCGGAGCCAAGCGCCAGTAGATTCCCGGTCACATCCTGCGGCCTCAGCTTGCCGACAAAGAACAGCGACATACCCAACACGCAAAAAATTACAACGACTAGATCTCGCGAACGAAACTTCTCTTTGTAGAACAGAGGTTCAAAGATGAGCAGGTAGACCGGCGCCGTGTATTGCAAAAAAATCGCGTTGGCAGCGGTGGTTTCTTTGGTTGCCAATACGAACAACAGCAACAGCGCAGCGTACAGGACTGAAGCCAAGGCCGTCACTCGGTTCAAGCCAAAGCCTTCGCGTCGCGTGAAGAGGGCAACAGTAATTGCCGCCAGCAATGACCGTCCAAAAGAAAGCTCCAGCCCGGACAGCTTCACCCACTTAATAAAAAGCCCACCCGTGCTCCACAACAACGCGGCGGCAAGCACAAAGAAGAGTGGCGGCACATGCCTCTTTGCGCCGACTGCTTTTGATTGACCGTCCATTCTTGAGAGCGTAATGTTATCGGCGCTCAGGACACAAGACGTCCAACTAAAATCCAGGCAGGCCTGTCATGGACAACTTCCCGCAGCAACCCTTAGCGCCGCAATCAAGTGGAATAAAGAAGCAGTGGATCATCCTGGGAGCCGTTATCGGCGTCCTCGTCATTGTCATGGGTGGTTGCGTTGCCTGCGGAGCATTGATTGGCTTGTCGAGCCTCACCGATTCGAACGTTGCTACTACCGACCCGGACGACTCGGATGATTCGCGGCGCTCATCTGGCAGAAGCAGTAACGGATCGGGATCGGGAACGTTGGCGGGAACTACCTGGTCTGGGACATCAAACTGCGACGATGGAGACAAGCTGCAGATGGTATTTAAGTTTGCCGAATCCGGAAACCCAATCTACGAGTATCAAACTAAAAGCGGCTTGCGATCGGTTGAACTTAGCGAGGTTGGACAGTTGATTCGATTTGTTCCGCCAGGCGGCGGTGTTACGAGCGCCACCGTCGATTCACTCGACGTTTCAAGCGATCGCGTCAGTCACACGATGAGTTTCTCGACGGAAAGCAGCAGCGGAGAGACGCTGACGCAAAGTCGTTCAAGAGTCGGCACAGAAACCTCGATCGCTGACGGCGAACTACAGGTCGAAACAACCATTCGTTCGCAGTCAGTCAGCAGCCAGCCCGGCATCGTAGCGCCGGGCGACGAGCACGTTATTGTTTGCAAGGGAAGACTGAAGGAGCAATAAGAAAGATTGGCCGCGGATTTCGCAGATAAGCGCGGATCGGAAAGTTAAAAGAGGGTTGGCTTTGCACAAAAGTCGTAAAGCCTGCGACGTGGGTCGACTAATACAGAACCCCGACTTCGGTCGGGGTAGCGACCGGTCTCATTGTGGACCCGCGAATAGTGCGCTAAACGAGCGATTAGACTTCCGCGTAATTGTGCTTATTACTCTGTTTCGCTTGTTTCGTGGAGCGATTTTAGATACTTCCCAAACACGCCATTCCACGGCGGAATCACAATGGAGACGGCGCCGTAAGTTTTTGCCTGGCAGGCAAGACGAATCAGGGGCTTGGGTTCGGTGGTATCGATGTAGCCAAACTCTTTGATTTTCTTTCCTTCGCGCACCGCTACGTCCGAAAGTTTTTCCGCTCCGCCCAACACGCCCACCCAACACGTGCCACAAGATGCAGACCGGCATTCAACCGGGATGGGACCTTCGGGACGACGCGGATCGATCTCGCGCCAGTTACGCGTGCGATCGTCTGATGCGCCCCAGGCCATGTCCTGATCGTGGTTCATTTTGTAATTGGCTGCCGGATCGTTTTCGTCGTAAGTGACCGTCCATTTCTTATCAATGGTTTTCAAAAAACCAAAGAGTCCCTGACTGTCATCTTTTGCGCGCTCACTGAGAATTTGGGCGGCGGACCTCTTCGCATATTTTTTATCGAGTAGCATTGCCCCAGGCGCGTTCTTGAAGTTTGCCAGTCCAGCCTGCTGCACTGTCATGAACGCAACAGCCGTGATGCCAACTAACAGCGACACGTCAACTTTCAAGCTTGCTGCTGCCTGGCGCGCCACTTCCAGAATCTGATCCGAAAGCGGCGAAGCGCTGTTGCCATCGGCGGTTTCCGCAAAAGCCTCGACCGCTTTTTTGACTTGCGGCCAGTAACGATGTCCATAAAGAAAGGTGTGCGAAGAGTCGATCTGGTCCTTGAGTTCGTAGTGACCCTGCATCAGCAGTTGCTTAGCCAGTTCAACTTTGTCGTCCGCCTCTTGTAAAGCGGTAAACAAGGCCAGCGGATAAAAAGCGAACCAAATCTGAGTCGCGTTCTTATCTACTTCGTGAATTGAACGAAGCAAGGTAGTCAAGGTAGCCGCCCAGGCTTCTTCGCTCTGCCGGCTGAGAAACTGTTCAAATGGTGTTTGCATGCTGTTTGTTGCTAATTCTGTGGTCATAGGAAACGGTGATTATACCGATGAAGTACACAACTGCACAGCGGGCAAAGAAACATTACTGCAGTTTGAACTGAGGCGACCGGGTGGCATGAGGTCAGTACCGTCCGCGGTAGCGGATGGGTGCCGTCGTTTTGGGCATTCAAACTCGGCTCAAGAAAGCTGTAGCGCCTGAACTCTTCACGCTTTCTGTGGATGTGAAATTGCCGCGGGATGCGCGCAGAAAAGCTTTTTGTTCACTCTAACAATCTAGAGCCAGCCTCTAGTCCAGTAGTCGCTAAGAGTGAGCGCAAAGAGGATAGCCAGCCAGAACAGAGCAGAAGTGAACACGACCCAAATCAAACGCGAGCTGTAACGCACGTGCATGAAATAGAGCACGACGAGCGTCGCCTTCACCACGGCGATCGTCAAGGCGATAATCACATTTAGCTGCCCCGGAAAATCGTGCAGACCCGCCCAGACAGTGAGGGCCGTGCCGACCAGCAAGGCCAGAAAAATCGTTACGTAGACTCTTAATGAAACGATGTGTTCGCTCACGACAGCTGTCTTTCAGCTAACACCAAAAAAAGATTTACCATTCATCATTTGACATAACTCATTTGTCATTTTTCATGGCTGCGTTCACGTTCCCGAGCCACCGCGAATCTTGTTTACCAAACCAAATGACAAATGATTAATGTCAATTGATAAATGGTAAATTTTGCATGTACCACCTTCGTGACGGTCACCGCCATCAGTGTTCGAGGTGTCGCCCGAGCAGATACAGCAGCGGGAACAAGAAGATCCAAATGATATCGACAAAGTGCCAGTACAGTCCTGACACTTCAACCGGGTTGTGATACTCAGGTCCATATTTCCCGCGTGCTGAGAAAAAGAGAATTACTGATAACAACCCCACGCCGATGATCATATGCACGGCGTGCATGCCGGTCATTGCGAAATAGATCCAGTAGAACATCTCGACGTTATGCGGCGATGCTCCCGGCAATAGATGAACATCGCTGGCATCAAAAGGCCGCCCTGGAATCAATCTTCCCGGAATCAAATGGTCGACATATTTGTCGTGGTATTCGACTGCTTTGATTCCCAGAAACGTCAGACCCAGGAGAATCGTCAACGCCAAACAAACAACCTGATTTCGTCGCTTGCCTGTTTGCGCACTGTAGACCGCCATCGCCATCGTAAAGCTGCTGAAGATCAGCACTGCCGTGTTGATAGCGCCCAGTGGCAGCGAAAGATGATTACTGGCGGAAGCGAAAGCTGCCGGATACTTAGTGCGATAAAGCGTGTAGGCAAAGAACATCCCACCGAAAAACATTATCTCGGTGACCAGGAAAACCCACATGCCCAGCGTGCCCGCCTCGCGCTGCTGCTCGAGGTTCTCGAAATGATGCTGCAACGCCGGGTGGCTTGCCTCGTGTTCAATTGCAACGCTATCTGCCATGTTATCGAGTTTCAAGTTTCAAGTTTCAAGTTGTCGCGTTTGTCTGCTTTCTGCCTACTGCCTACTGCCGTCTGCTCATCGCTCACTGATATCCGCCACTTCCAGGCCTTCACGGCCAACCCCGACCACCTGCGTCTCTTCAGGCGGCGCAAACTCGTACGCTTCCCATGTGACCACCGGCGTGACCAGGAAATTCTCGGTGGGCGGCGGCGAAGCCGTGCGCCATTCCAAGCCAGGCAGATGCCAGGGGTTTGCTTCGGCGTGCCTTCCGTAACGCATGGACCACACCAGGTAAATCGCCGGAATCAAAAGTCCGAATCCCAATATCGACGCGCCCGCGGACGACAAAACATTAAAGACCTGAAACTCGGGTGGATAAGCGTGATAGCGGCGCGGCATACCGAGGTAGCCGGCAACAAACTGTGGCAGGAACGTCAGGTTAAAGCCGACGAAAATCACCAGCGCCGAGAATCTGCCCCAACCTTCGGGATACATGCGGCCGCTGATTTTCGGCCACCAGTAGTGCAAGCCGCCCAGATAACCAAACAACGCGCCGCCGACCATGATGTAGTGGAAGTGGGCCACGATGAAGTAGGTGTCACTGACGTGAACGTCGATCGCCAACGACGCCAGAAACAATCCGGTCATGCCGCCGATGGTGAACAAGCCGATGAAACCGAGCGCGTACAGCATCGGCGTGTCATAAGAGATCGAACCTTTGTAGAGTGTCGCCGTCCAGTTAAAAACTTTAATGGCTGAAGGAATCGCCACTGCGAAACTCAAGAACGAAAAGATCATTCCCGCATACACCGACTGGCTGGCAACAAACAGGTGGTGACCCCAAACGAGAAAGCCAAAAACCGCGATTGCCAGGCTCGAGAAGGCGACAAACTTGTAGCCAAAAATATTCTTGCGCGAGAAGTTGGCGATCAATTCACTGACCACACCCATGCTGGGCAGCACCATGATGTAAACGGCCGGATGCGAATAAAACCAGAACAAGTGCTGGAAAAGCACCGGGTCGCCACCCGCGGCCGGATCGAAAATGCCGACGTGGGCCAGACGTTCGAACGCCAGCAGCAGGATCGTGATTGCCACCACCGGAGTTCCCAGAACCATGACCAGCGAGGTGGCGTAGTGGGACCAGATAAACAGCGGCAAGCGGAACCAGGTCATACCCGGCGCGCGCATTGTATGAATGGTGACAATGAAATTCAGGCCAGTCAGAATTGACGAGAAGCCGCTTACGAAAATTCCCAGGCCGGCCGCGACTACATATGAATTGGAAAAGGTGGTGCTGTAAGGCGCGTAAAAGGTCCAACCGGTATCGACTCCGCCGGCGAGCAGAGCATAAATCGTAATAATCCCGCCAAGCAGATAGATGTACCAGCTAAGCAGATTTATCCGCGGAAACGCCAGATCCTTGGCGCCAATCATCATCGGCACCAGAAAGTTGCCGAGCGTTGCCGGGATCGACGGAATCAAAAAGAAAAAGATCATGATGATTCCGTGCTGCGTGAAAACTTTGTTGTAGGTCGCGGACGAGAGCAAATCGCCTTGCGGCGTTAACAGCTCAAGCCGGATGAACATCGCGTACAAGCCGCCGATAAAGAAGAAGAACGAGATCGAGCCGAGATACAAAAGCGCGATTCGTTTATGGTCCTTCGTCAGCAGCCAGGACTTCAGGCCATACTCGGCGTTGATGTAGTTAACCTTTGCCGGGCTTGGTGATTGAAATGTTTCGATCGCTTTCATAATTACAAATCTATTGACGATTGGGTGCCGCACTGGGCGCCGGCGCGGGCGACGGTGCGGTTTTCGGACTGGGGCCGGTCGCCGCCGGCGCGCCCGTCACCTGTAGCGACTTAATAAACGACATCAATTGAATCAATTGTTCGGGCGTCACTTGTCCCTGAAACGTCGGCATGATGGGGCCAAAGCCGGTAACGATTTTTGCTTGCGGATTTTCGATCGACTCGCGCACGTACGATTCATCCGCCGTCAGCGATTGCCCATTAGTCAGATCCACCTTGCGGCCGAACAGACCCACCAACGCCGGACCGCGCCCTCCTTCACCGCCCGCGCCATGACACGTGACGCAGCCAAGCGACTGATAGAGTTGTTGCCCGGCCACCGCCGGCGATTGTTGTCCCGCGTTGCCGCTTAACCAATTATCAAACTCAGCGGGTTGCATCACAATCACCGAACCAATCATGCCCGAGTGATTCATGCCGCAATATTCCGCGCAGAAAAGATGATAAGTGCCGGCCTTGGTCGCTTCGAACCATTGCGTGGTGTATTTGCCTGGCAAAACATCTGCCTTAATGCGAAACGCGGGAATAAAAAAGTCATGAATCGTATCCTCCGCCGTCATGATCAACTTGATCTTGCGCCCGACGGGCACATGCAATTCATTAATCTCGCGTTGACCGGTGGAGTGTTGAATCTTCCACATCCACTGCTTGCCGACGACGTAAATTTCGTTCGCATTTTTTGGCGGGCGGGAATTCTCGAAATAGATTTGCGCGCCCCAGGCGAACATACTCATGGCGATGATGAACGGAATAACCGACCACATCGTCTCGAGTTTATGTGAGCCGGCAATTGGTTGTGGAATTTCAAACGCACTTCGACGACGGTATTTGATAACGAAAAAGACAATAGTGCCGGAGATTAGCAGCGTAAAAAACAACGTCACTCCGGACAGATAGAAATAGAGCGCGTCCACTTTGCTTGAAACAGTGGAAGCACTTTCAGGAATAAATGGAATCCAGGAAGTCTGCATATTTCGTCTGCGTTCGATCGCTCTTTGAACTCGTGCCCGGTTTGCGGTTCCTCTGTGCGTTCTCAGTGTTCTTTGTGTCTCTGTGGTGAACCGTCGTAAGCAAAACTCACCACGGAGGCACAGAGAACACTAAGGACGCACAGAGAGAATTTCAAATCAACGTCTAAAGATCGTAAACCTACGCGAGCCACTCCGAATCTAAGTGCCGGCCTGCCGGGCCCGCCACGCGACCTGCGCACGGCTCCGGCGGCGCAAGGCCAACAACAATACCGCCAGCGCAATCAAAGTGATGACACCGCCCGCTCGCATCAGATTCATAATGGCTGCGCCATATTTTCCGGTCGCCGGATCGTAGTGATAACAATAGAGCAGCAGCTGGTCCACCGGCGATCCAATTTTGTTATCAGCTGCCTCGATTAAACCCAGACGCAGGTCACGCGGCGCGTATTCAATCCCATAAAAGTAGCGCGACAACTTCCCTTGGGGCGTGGCTACAAAAATCCCGCTGGCGTGCGCGAACTGGTTCGTCGCCTCGTCCCAGTGATAACGAAAACCTATCGCATCGGTGATACGCGCGATGCTGGCTTCATCGGCAGTCAGAAAATGCCACCCGGCCGCCGCTGAAGCGCGTTTGTCGTCGGGCAGGTAATCAACGTAAGTCTTCTTCTTGGCGGCAGCTAGTTGCGGCGTTTCGCGTGGATCGAAACTGATCGTCACGACTTCAAATTCTTTGCCAGGCGCAAACGACATTACGCGAAAAGCAGTGACCATGCCGTTGAGCATTTGATTGCAAAGCATCGGACACTGGTAATAAACCAGAGCAAGCACTACCGGCTTTTTGCCGAAATAGTCGCCGAGCTTCACGCTGTCGCCGTTCTCATTCTTCAAAACCAGATCGAGCGGCAGTTGTTCATTCAACTTTTGATCGATGCCAACGCCGGTCAAGGCTTTTGGCAAACCAACAGGGGCTCGCGGCTGGTAGGGACGCGCGCTGTAGAGCGGCGAATTGCCCTGGTTGCCGGTGAACTGCGCACGCGCGGTGAGCAGTGAGCAGTGAGCAGTGAGCAGCAACAGAAGAATGGTGAGCAGTGGGCAGTGGGCAGTGGCCTTAAAGGCAGAGCCTTTCCGCACGGTGCGGAGCTCAAGCCGCGGATCCCGAACGGCTTTTCGCACTCTGCTTACTGCTTTCTGCTTACTGCTTACTGACGTCATCACCTTCTCTTCTCCGTCATGCGAGCTGAGCTCGCCGCTGTCGGCATGTCGATGCCGTAGTCACCCGCTGCACCAGTCTGATTTGTTTCTGCCTGAGGTCGCGAAGGCAGACCTTTGCCCTCCAGCACTTTTTGCATGGCTTGATCGATGGGAACGCAGGGTTGCGAAGACGTGCTGTTTTCCGCTTCCGGATGATGAACATCCGAAGTCTGCGTGCGCTCGCATTTGAGCTGACTCTGCCACTGTCCCAGCAGCGCGCGGTATTCAGCCTGTGGCTCACGATTTTCGAGCGGCACCCATTGTCCATTCTCGAGTTTCACACCAAACCCCGGCGCGGCTTGCAGTTTCGGATCTGGCGGTCGTCGCTCCTGCTCGGTCATCGCCATTGGGCCAGGCGATGGCTCTTTCCCTTCTTCCTGTGAATTGAAAAAGCGGAACAGTCCCCACATTAATACGTGAACGACGATAGCAAAAACCGTCAAGCCAACAACAAATTTAAGTATCCCACCCACACTGACGTCGCTCGCTTCATGCGTCACGTCAATATTCTTGATGTGCGACACGTCGGGCGTTTCCGTGATGTGCCCGTGGCCGTTGCCGTGTCCGTTGTGGCGCGAATCTTTCATTGGTCTTCGGTCTTCGTTCTTTGGTCTTTGGTCTTCGGTCTTTATCTTCCTGCCGTCTGCTGTCTGCTGTCTGCTGTCTGCTGTTTGCTGTTTGCTTCTTCTCAGTGCCCCGCATGCGAGTGCTGCTCCAACACAGTTTCAAACTGGGGGTCGTTAATGGGAACCAGTGCCCGCTTGCCCAACTGCCAACCAAAAACCCCGAGCCAAAGACCGCCCATTGCCAACGGCGCAACGACATCAATCCAGCTAACGTGAAAATGTTCGCCGGTAAAGTTTGGCGTGATCATCCAGAACAGATCTAACAAACGCATCACAAGAATTAATCCCGCCACCAGCACCAATTTATGCGGATTCCGCTTTAACGAGCGCGAAAGCAGGAACAAAAATGGAAAAGCAAAGTGCAGCACCACAACCGCCAGCGCAATCGCACCCCACGCTCCTTTTGTGCGCGGCAAGTACCAACGAATCTCTTCCGGCAAGTTTCCTGACCAGATAATCAGGAACTGCGAAAAAGCAAAGTAGGCCCACAGCATCACCAGCGCCAGCAGAAGTTTGCCCAAGTCGTGAAAATGCAGCGGCGCTACGACGGTCTTCAGCGGGTCATACTTGGTCAACAGGGCTAACGCCGCAATGACAAACGCAAGCGCGCTTAGGGCCCAGGAGGCTACAAAAATGAAGCCGTAGATCGTTGAAGACCATTCCGGATCGAGCGACATGAACCAATCTATCGAGGCAAACGTCACAGTGAAAACAAATAACACGAAGCCAGGGCCACTCAGTACGCGCATGTTTTTGGTAAACCTGCGCTCGCCCGTTTTGTCCTGTAACAGGGACCAGCGATTCAGGAAGAAGGCCAACACCAACCAGATTGCGAAATATACCGCCGCGCGCACCACAAAAAATTGCAGGTTCAAATAAAGCCGCGCCTTTTCGACGAGGGCTGGATGTTTGGCGATCTCTTCTGCATGCGTCCACGGATAGAGCCAGTGCGCACCAGCGATTATGGGTAAGAACAAAAGCAGCATTAAGGGTAACGTTCGCGTCGCCGCCTCGAGTACACGGCGAATGACGAAGCCCCAACCGCCACCGGTCAGATGTTGCAGCATCAACAGTGCCAACGAGCCGACCGATACGCCCAGCCAAAAACTGAAGGCAAACAAATAGGAACGGAAAAACTGACCGCGGTCCAGGAAAAACCCCAGAAGCAAAATAGCAAATAGCACCGCCCCAACTGGGAGCGTGAGCTGCTGGAAACGCTTCAACTCCGGAGGCGCGTTGTACGAAACATGCATCATTGATGCTGCCCTCCGCTTTGCGTTGCCGGCGTAGCGCTCGCCGCAGCAGCGGCCGGTTGCGGCTGTTGGCTTTGCTGGCTTAATTGCAGCGCGCGAATGTAAGCGATGATCGCCCAACGATCCTGCGCCGGAATCTGCGCCGCATATGCAGGCATTGCCCCCCAACCGTTGGTGACGGCATCGAAGAAATGGCCCACTGGCGCTTGCCGCAGTCGATCGTCATTAAAAGAAGCAGCGCGGCGGAACCCGCGGCGCACGATCATACCGTCGCCGTTTCCGGTTGGACCATGACAAACCGTACAGAAAATGTCGTAGCGCTGTTTACCTCGCTCAACCAGTTCCTTTGTCACCGGCAAAGGAAACATCTCCACGTCATCCGGATAAGCCGCGGGACCGGTAACATTGGGTGCAATGTTTGCCCCAGCAACAGGCTGGCTGGCAGCCGGTGCTTGCTGATTGCTTGCGGTCGCGGTTGTTCGGCCGGCTTTCTTGCCGGTGAAAAATTCCGTGTCCGTTTTCAGAAAGCCGCGCGGCACAGTACCGGCAACGAGCTGCCGCGACGACAGTCCATCCTTGAAGAAAACTGTCGAACGATAAGGCTTCATCTTTGGCTGATCCTGCATGTCGCGGCGGCAAGCCGTCGTGAGCAAACAGCAGACAGCAAACAGCAAACAGCCAGAAACCAGGCGCCTCACGCGACCGGGCATCGGTCGCTTCACGCTTGGCATAGCAAAACGCACGCAGCTCTGTCCGGCTGTTTGCTGTTTGCTGTTCACTGTTTGCTGCTTAAATCTCAACAT
>DATAOU010000313.1:0-7852 GCA_036265575.1 Pyrinomonadaceae bacterium | reverse complement strand
GTTGACGTCTTCACGTTTAGAAACTTCCTGAAGATTTGTCGCCTTCTCGAGGTCATCGACCGCCTGGCTGTACTGCTTCAGGTTCAACTCGGCAAAGCCGGCGATTTTCCAAGCTTCAGGATCGTTGGGAAACTGGACTGCGAGCGCCTTTGCTTCTTTGGCGGCTTCCGTAAACTGTTTCTGTTGCAACAACTGGTAAGCGTGCGACGTGTCGCCGGATCCGACCGTGTTCACGACTGGCTTGACCGGCTGTACGTCAATCAACGGCCGGTCAGAGTTATTGCGCGCGGTGGGGCTGGGTTTCGGCTCGGGCCGCAATAAGGGTTCCTCGGCAGGCTTTAGTGGCTGCTTGGTTACGCGGCGGGGCCGGCTGGATTGGGCGCTCGCGGCGCCGACAATCAAAAGCGAAGAAACGCCTAGCAAAAGCGGCTGTCGAAAATATCTATTAAACATAAGGAGTAATCGGGGAGTAGTTTTGAAATTTATCGCCGGTAAACTGAGCGGCCTGGTTTCGGATGCCGGGGCCAGCTTTTTAGTTCGCCCGCGCCGGCGAAAAGACTACTAATTAGGCCAGCAAAAGAAAAGCGACGGCGTACTGTGAAGACGCTGCCTGAAACCAGAGCTTCTGAGACCAGGGATGGGTATCCAGCATCTGACATCTGACATTTGAGATTTGAGATTTGAGATTTGAGATCTGAGTTCTGAGATCTGAGATCTGAAATTCAAAGGGACAGGCAGCAACGCCTGTCCCTGAATTAGTACCAGCTACCCCTCGTCCGTCATCCATCTCAAATTTAGATTTGAGATTTCAAACACTCCTAGAAGTTCAGCTTGATTCCAAACTGAAACTGTCTCGGGTCGTACACCGCGGTTGGTTGGCTGTAATAACGGCCGTTACCCGCGCGCTGGGCGAATGCGTTGACAGCGCGGAAGTCGGGGTTCGCTGCCGCTTCGTTGAATCGGTTGAAAAGGTTAAATCCCTCGGCAATCAAATCGAGTCGCACGTTCTCGCTAAAGCGAATGCCACGCATGACCCGCAGATCCAACGACATGTAGCCATGCGTAATACCACTGTTTCGTGGCAGGTTGCCGGATGTGAATGCAGTCGTTGGTATGAATAAGAGGCCGTTGCTATCGAAGCTCGGGCGATCCGTTGAACTCTGCAAGTCGCCGTTGCTGTCGGAGCCGGTCAGGATATTGAAAGGACGGCCGGATGAAATTTCCAGAATCGGCGCGACTGTAAAGTCAGCTAAGAACCGATGCATGGTGCTGTCAGAGTTGCGCCAGGCCAGGGGTGAACTTAGCGCGCCGCTGAACACAAACCTGTGCCGCTGATCAAAAAGTGAATCAGCGCGTTCAACGCGGAAGTTACGATTGTCCTGCGGCTTGAGCAGCGTTTGCAGGTCGCTTGAGTCATCGATCGAATGCGACCAGGTGTACGAAGCAAGGAACGTGAAGTTGTTGGCGAACCGTCGCTTCAACTCCAAATTCAGCGCATTGTAGTTTGAGTTGCCGTCCGATAGTTGGGCATCAACTTCACCGAAAGGTGAAAGTAAACCCGGTGAACGGAGAGTGTTAGCTGCTGCCAATGCGGCGTCAAATACTGGCTTGGTTACGGCGCCACCGGTCGCTGAGGCTATGAAGAAATAGTTTGGACCGTTCGGCCGGAAGAAATTGGCGGCGATTGGACTGACTACGCCCTGACCAGCCGCATTAACACCAACCAGGCCGGGAATGATGACTGTGAAGACCCCGGGTATAGACGTAGTCGGCAGCGAAAAGAATTCGGCGGCGCTGCTGCTCGGTGGGTTGACGCCAGCGAAGCGGCGGAAATTCTCAATCAACAAATCCGCGCGTGGCGAGTTTACGTCTTCCGGGTGTGGCAGATGATGCGCGCCCACGAAAATCCAACCAGCAGAGAGCGACATGTTTTTCGTAACTTGCCGTTCGATCGTCAGATTGGCCTGGTTGGCGTAGGCATACTCGAAGTTTCTGGCCACGCCCAATGTGAACGGGAACAACGGACCAAAACCAACAAAGGTCTGGTCGTTGAACCGCACTCGTCCAGGAAGATATTGTGCCGATGTCGCTACGCCTGGAGTTGTGAGTCCGGGCGGGCAGAGAGCGTTGGTGGTCGCCGTTGAGCAAACAGTTCCCTGAAAAATTTGTAGTAGGTTGATAGTTTGATTAGACGCCGGGCTACCGGGCAGCACATTGAAGTATTGTTGTTGCTGCGCTGCATCCGCGATGTCTGAGTTGAAGGCCACGGCCAACAGCGGATGATCGTAGAACAAACCGTAAGCACCACGCAGGACCGTTTTGCCTTTGCCGCCGATGTCCCAGGCAAAGCCAACCCGCGGCGCAAAGTTATTCGTATCCCGGGGAAATCCCTGCTGCACACCCACCACGTTTTGAGCGGCCAGCAAGTCATTCGAGGACAACGCAATGTGCGTCAGCGGATCCGTAAAAGAGATCGGCGCAATCGTATCGGTTAATTCAACGTCATAACGCAAGCCGTAGTTGAAGGTCAGGTTGGGTCGAATCTTCCATGAATCCTGGGCAAAGAAAGCAAAAGGCCGGTTCCTGATCTTGCTGTTGGGGTTGCCGAAGCCCTGAATGAAGGCACTGGGAAATCCTAAGCCGTAGGATTGCACCGGAGTGATCGCCGGGGCGCTTGCCGACAAGCCCGGTATGAAGTTGACTAGAGTGCTTTGCGCCACGCCGCCAAAGTTAAAGAGGCCCGGGAAATTTAGTTCAAAGCGGGCGCCTACATCGATACGGTTGATGTCATAGCCAAACTTGAAAGTGTGATTGCCATGAATCCAGGTGAAGTTGTCAGTGAACTGATAACGTTTCTCAGTGCGGTTAACTGGCGAGAAGGGGTTTGAGCCAAGGAAGGCCGACCCGATGATTTGGATTGCCGTTCCCGGAATCGCGGAATCGAACGTCGCCTTGCGTCGACCAAAACTGAAGCGCGCGTCACTGACCAGATTGCTTGTCATAGTGGTTGCGAGCGACGCAGCGAAAGAAAGATCGCGCAGTTTTTGAATACCAGTGCGCGAAAAATCATTTTGTCCCACCGTCTGGTTCTGGGATTCATCCTGGATTCCAGTCAGATCGCTCGGGTTGTAACCAAAGCGCACTGTCAACAGATTGTTACGATTGAATGAGTGATCGACTCGTCCGGAAAAGAATGTCGTCGCTTCGGAAATTGGAAAGACGCG
Organism: Pyrinomonadaceae bacterium; assembly: GCA_036265575.1. Taxonomy (GTDB): domain Bacteria; phylum Acidobacteriota; class Blastocatellia; order Pyrinomonadales; family Pyrinomonadaceae; genus PSRF01. Next base: position 4,628 of record DATAOU010000313.1, on the reverse strand, counting down.
CGACAAACTATTCAACCCGCGAAAAGCGATGGGTTGGCCGTTGGCATTTACCGTCGAAAACCCCGGGAGTATTCCGTTGTTGGCAAGCGTCGGCACCGGGGCGCCGGAGATGAAGAAGCGACCACCGATTACCTGGCCGGCTGGAATCGCGCCGCCCGGACTGCGCAGGGTGCTGACACCGTTTAGTCCGATTTGACCGCCCGACGAGGCAAAGGTTGCATAAGTAATGGCGCGACCGATACGCGCCGCATCGCCGCTCGCCAGTTCGCCGCCAATGAAAGCCACCTGCGCAGCAGTCAGGTTGTCGTACACATTGCTGAACGGCAGAAACGGGGCGCCGATAGTAATGCTGCTGGTCTGTCCGGCACTGACGTTGCTCGTAAAGAAGCCCGACTCCTGTCGACGACGCTGCTCAAAACTAGTAAAGAAAAAAGTGCGGTCCCTGGCTATTGGACCACCGAGCGTCGCGCCGTACTGCACGCGGGTAAATCCTGGTTTTTTGTTTGGATCGTTGTCGATAAGCGGCGCCAAACCGTTGCGTGCCTGAATCGACTTGTGACGGAGGAAACCAAATACGTTTCCGCGAAAATCGTTGGTGCCGCTCTTGGTGACTACGTTGACGATACCGCCGGTGGCCCGGCCAAACTCAGGTGCGTATGAGTTCGTTGCCACCTGATATTCCTGGACCGCTTCCTGGCTGACGGTGGATCGCGCTGCGTTTACTGAATTGTCCGTGAAGTCCGCTCCGTCAACCTGCACTAGTGTCGAACGACCGCGCTGGCCGCCAATATTCAAGCCCGACGTCGGCGCTGGTCCAATGGGACGACCATTGTCACGTCCAACGGTTGAGAGGGTTAAGGCAAACCCAGTGGCGCTGCGTTCATTAATCGGTAAATCGTTAATTCGTTTTTGATCGATGGTGTTCGAAACTGTGGTGCTTGACGATTCGACTAATGCCACTTCGGCGGTGGAGATGTCCACCGTTGCCCCTACCGAACCCACAGTGAGTGGAATGTCCAAATCGGCGCGCTGCCCTACCGTCAAGGTAATGCTGGGAATTCTGGCTTTTGAGAAACCAGTGGCCTCTACTGTTATTTCATAGTTTCCGGGCGGTAGGTTTGTGATCTGGTAATAGCCTTCGTCATTGCTGACCGCAGCGCGCGTAAAGTTTGTAGCTGCATTTCGCGCTGTCACTGCTGCGTCGGTGACGGCAGCTCCGGAAGGGTCGCGTATAAATCCCTGAAGATCGGCAGCGTTGGATTGCGATTGACCAAACGCCGCGCTCGCGCCGAGGAGAGCGATTATGACTGTGACCATCAAGAGCGTGGTAAAGCGAAGGGTACTCTTCAGCGAGTGCGCAGGGGACGCAGACATCATTTCATTCTCCTTAAAGGTAAAAAAGCGAATTCGGCAACTGGTGAACTTCAATCAAGCTTAGCTCGTGCTACACGACTGATCTTGAACAACTGTACCTGGGCGCTAGGTCTGGGGAGCGATCCGGCCGTCGAAGTCACGACCTTTGAGAAATGCGCCGGAGCGCACATAGACGTAAAATGCTCAGCCGTTTTACTCCAAAAAGTCCCTTTCTGGCAAGCCTTCTTTTGGTCGAGAACGGGAAGGATGCAATACCCTGCGCCAACAGTCATGAACTGATTGATGCAGGCGTTTGCCTGTTTTTCGCAGCGCGAGTCGCGCGGGCGAGTTTGCGACGCAGGTGGGCGCTGGCGCCGAAAACAAGTATGGCGGCTTCAGCCAGGTACGGAACAAAGGCCGCGCGCCGCAGCAATCCTGAAACGCGCAGGCGCGAGTCGAACCTGCGGGCGTATTCGCGCTCGTACTCCTTGGCAATCAACTCAGTTTCTGCCTCGTGCGCAGCTCCGAGTTGCGAAGCAATCGTATCAGCAACGGCCTGCCCGCTCTCAAGGGCCATCAACATGCCGCTGCCAGTGAATGGATCAATAAAACTCGCCGCGTCGCCGATGGCCAGCAAGCCCAGCGCCGGCGTCAACATCCTGCGCCCAAAGCCTTCGAGCGAAACGCTCAGCCAGGGAGAAGCAAGACGCGTCTGCTTCAGCGTTTGGGCGGCGCGCGTATTCTGCATCACCACCTCGCGCATCACTCGATCGGGATCAGATCCCAGGCGGCGCACGTCGTCGGCCGAAACAATGAAGCAAAGATTGCTGAGTCCCCGTTCAATTTCACTTAGCCCGCCGTAACCGCCACGGTAGAAATAGATCTCGCAAGCACCCGGAGCGACACCTGTGTTTTCCAGATGCACTTTGAAAGCAACCAGGCCGTGCCTGCGCTTACTTGATCGCCGTTGCGACTGCGGATCAAAGTGGCGAGCCAACGCGCGAGTCCGACCGGTCGCATCAATAGTCAGCCGCGCTCGATGTTCAGTTGCGCCGGCTGACGTTCTCACTTTCACGCCGCAAACAAAATCATTTTCAATAATAAGTCCTGTTGCATGAGCGCCTTCAAGAACTGTTGCGCCAACCGCCTGGGCACGTTCAAGCAGGCGCTGGTCCATTTCACTGCGACTGAGGCCGAGCGCAGTTGCGCCGCTGGTAAACCATTCGCTCGGCACCGCCACCTGGTGGCCGCGCGCTGAATAGAAAACCGTTTCGCGAAGCGAGTTAGCACCTGCCGAAAGCATCTGGTTCATCACCCCAAGCTGTTGGAAATGAGCGATGCATTCGGGAGAAATGAATTCGCCGCAGAGTTTGGCGCGCGGAAACTTCTTTTCTTCAAACAACAAAACTCGGGCGCCCCTTAGGGCCAGCCGAATAGCTGCGCTAGTGCCGGCAGGACCAGCGCCGGCAATCGCGACATCAAAGGGTTTCGCTGCAGCAGTCATTAGTTTTCAGCAATCATTCGAGCGGGAGCCGAAAGCACAAGCCGGTAAGGAAAGTGCCGTTCGACGAACGAGCTCTTGAGACCGGCGTGTTGCGCCAGCCGCTGTAACTCGTTTGGCTTGAAACCTCGCAAGATCGAAAGCGCGCCATCCTCGCGTATTAAACGATTATGCAAAAACAGGCGACCGAGCGTGGTGTAGAAATAATAGGCGACCGGGTGTCGATGGAGGTCGATGACAAATATTCGACGCGCCGCAACACGGACTAATTCGCGCAAAAGTTTTTCCACGCCATCATCTTTGAAATGGTGTGTAAACAACGAGCAGATTGCGTAGTCAAACGTTTGGTCAGCGAAGGGTAGTTGAAACGCGTCGCCGCGCACAGCTTTAATTTCGGCAAACCCTTTGGACTCCTCCGCGATTGCTGCTGCAGAGCGCGCATTCAATTCCACGCCGGTTAGAAACGCCGTTCGTTTCGATTGACGAGCCCACCCGGCGATGACGCGCAATAACTCGCCTGAACCGGCGCCCACATCAAGCACCGAAAACCTTTGCAGATTCACGCGCTCGATTTCCTTGAGCAACGAATCTTTCAGCGCTTGCGAATCGCCAAGCCAGCGATTGACTCTTTGCAGTTCGACAATGCAGCCCTCGTATTCTTCGGCGCTGTAGTCACCTTTGTCGAGGTGCTCAAGCTCCAAACTGCGTTCGCGAAACTGATCGAACATGGCGTCTATGATAGTGCGTTATCGCGGGGATAACCATCGTGGTACATTTTGTGTGGTGACGTAATCTCAGATTTCTGTGCGTCCTTTGTGTTCTCTGTGCCCCTGGTGTGGATTTCGTTCACCACAGAGACACAAAGAGCACAGAGGACGCACAGAGATTTTCAAATTAGGCAAATTGGAAATCGGCAAGCGAAAATCCGCAATGTTGGAACCAGAAACAAACTTTGTTGGCCGCTCGTCGTCATTCGCCTGCGGCGCGGTGGCCCGGGTTTCGCTCCACATCAACGATGAGCAACGGATCGTGGACGCGAATTTCAAAGTTGCGGGTTGCACGGTTTTGGTAAGAGCGCTGTCCACACTAACCGAGCGGGTTAATAATAAGACTACTGCCGAAGCCGCAGCACTGGCTGAAGACTTGGAAACAATTGAGCGCGGCCTGGGTCAAGAGGCTGCCGGCCGCGACGATTGCGTGCTACTCGCGTCTGAAGCTTTGCTTGAGGCCATTCGCGCCTACAGCGATTCAGCGCGCGAACATTGGAACGGCGACGACGCGCTTATCTGCACCTGCTTCGGTGTGTCGGAACGAACGATTGAAAACGAGATTCAAACTAAACACCTTGATTCGATTGCCGCGGTCACGCGCGCGTGTAATGCCGGCGCCGGCTGCCGCTCGTGCTACCCATTGATTGAAGACATCCTGGAGGAAGTGAATCGTAAATCGTGAATCGTAAATAGTCGGGGTGGGAAATTGACACAGTACGAATTGGAAAGTCTTTGGATAAGCGCGGATGGAGTCGCAGGTGTTCGTTACCGTTTTGGTGACCTGGTTATGCTCAAGTCAGGCGATCATACTGGACACACCGCTGAAGTCATTTCGTTGCTGTCCATCGACCCCGAGCCGCTTTGCGTTGTCGAGCTACCAAACGGCCGTTCCGCAGTTCTGTCGGAGGACGAGCTACAAGCCACAGGATCTCCAAGCGGGCGAACTCTCAAGCTAAGACCCCCCGGATCGCTTCCGTTTTAACTATTTACGATTCACGATTTAC
>DATAOU010000312.1:0-12676 GCA_036265575.1 Pyrinomonadaceae bacterium | reverse complement strand
AGGTTCTTCCCAGCTCTCGTCGCGTAGCGACGCTTGAGTATCCTGTGGTTTCAAGCGTCGCTACGCGACGCAAACACTTCCCTGGCTTTTTCCCGGCCTTGAAAGGCCGGGCTGAATTCGCACGGACGCTACGCGTCGAAGACAGTTGATTAGAACTTCCTTCAGTCTGTGCTTCTCGGCAATCACTGACTAAAGTCTATGCCAATCCAGAGCCAGTCTGCTGTCCAGAGCCAGTCAGTCCAGAGCCAGTCTGCTTGACACTCCCGCAGTCGCGGGCGTATAAGCACGAATGGAAAACGTGGTGAGTTAAGGCGACTTGCGGCCACGCAAAACAAACGGCTAAACAGCTCGGGCGGGTCCAACATAGGACAAACCCCGAAACTTCAGATCGATGAAGTCCCGCGTTGCTTAGCGCGGGACTTTTTTGATTTTAGAGTGCGGATTGGTGATTGTGGATTGTTCGGCCCACGGTTCAAATCCGCAATCCGAAATCCCAAATCCGAAATTCGCACATGGAACCATTCAGAGACATACTCGAAACCGACCGCATTCACGTCTTCGATGGCGCGATGGGAACGATGCTCTACGCCAAGGGCGTCTACATCAATCGCTGCTACGACGAACTGAATCTGACGAACCCGGACCTGGTCCAGGAGGTCCATTCCGAGTATGTCCATGCCGGCGCCGACATTCTCGAGACCAACACGTTCGGCGCAACCGCGCACAATCTCAACCAGTACGGTCTTGCCGATAACCTGCGTGAAATAAATATTAATGCCGCACGCATTGCCCGGGCGGCCGCAGACGAGCGCGCGTACATAGCCGGCGCAATTGGCCCGCTGGGTCTGCGCATTGAACCATATGGTCCAACTTCGTTTGATGAAGCCAAGGACATGTTCAAGGCGCAGGTCGAAGCCCTGCTTGAAGGCGGCGTCGACCTTTTTGTGCTTGAGACCTTTTCCGACGTCTCAGCGATGCGCCAGGCCATCCGCGCCGTGCGCGAACTTTCCGATCTGCCAATCATCGCACAGATGACAATCATGACGGACGGAAACACTTCATACGGAACTACGCCTGAACTTTTCACTGCGCGGCTTGATGAATGGGGCGCGGATGTTATCGGACTAAACTGCGGCGTTGGCCCGGCAATTATTTTGAGCGCGCTGGAAAAGATGCGCGCTGTCACAAAAAAGAAATTGGCCGCGCAGCCAAACGCAGGCCTGCCGCGCGACGTTCAGGGCCGTCAGTTTTACATGTGCTCGCCTGAGTACATGTCCAAGTTTGCCAAGCGCTTCATCCAGGCAGGCGCGAAGTTCATCGGCGGCTGTTGCGGCACGACTCCGGCGCATATCAAGTTGATTTCCGATGCGGTGCGAGCAGCGTCGCCCCGCGCTCAGAAGGTTGTAATGAACTCCGGCGCGCTCGCCCACATTGCTGACGCCGCGCCAACCGATATCAAACTCGTGCCGCCGGCAGAGCGCTCACAGTGGTCGCGGAAAATCGTGAACGGCGAGTTCGTCACCTCGGTTGAAGTGTTGCCACCGAAGGGTGTGGATGCCGTCAAGACGCTCGAGTCTATCCGGCTCTTGAAGGATGCCGGCGTTGACGGCGTAAATATTCCTGACGGCGCGCGCGCGCAATCGCGCATGAGCGCGCTGGCCACGGCGGTATTGGTCGAACAACAGATCGGCATCGAGTCGGTGCTGCATTACTGCTGTCGCGATCGAAATCTGCTGGGGATGATGTCTGATTTGTTGGGCGCCGCCGCGCTGGGCATTCGCAATCTGCTTTTGATAACCGGCGATCCGCCGAAGATGGGACCCTATCCGGACGCGACCGCGGTGTTCGATATCGACGCTATCGGTTTGACCAACATGGTCAGCAAGTTGAACCACGGATTGGATATCGGCAACAACCCGATTGGCCAACCAACCGCGTTCTGCATCGGCGTCGGCGTGAATCCGGGCGCCATCAATCTCGATGAAGAGATTCGTCGCTTTGAATACAAGGTAGAGGCGGGCGCGCAATACGCGATCACGCAACCTGTGTTCGACACGGATCAATTACGTGACTTCATTAAGGCAATAGAGCATGTCCGAATTCCGATTGTGGCCGGCATCTGGCCCCTTGTTTCCTACCGCAACGCCGAGTTTCTGCATAACGAGGTCCCGGGCGTTCGCGTCACGCCTTCGATCATGGAACGGATGCGCGCGGCTTCGGCAATCAGTAAGGAAGCCGGACGCGACGAAGGCTTGAAGATCGCGCGTGAGTCATTGCTGGAAGTACGCGATCTGATTCAAGGGGTGCAAGTCTCAGCGCCGTTCGGAAATGTGAAGTATGCGCTGGAAGTGTTTGGCGCGCTGGAAGATTTTGCGCCAGCGAAAACCGCTGAAGCTACTTCGAAGCCAAATTAATCGGTGATACCTAAGCAAACCTCCCGCATAGTCCTACAACAAAAAGAACACACAGAGAATTTCAAAATAGAATCTTCTGACGCTCGAAATGCTTGACAGCCTCTTGTCACAGGAATAATCTGCGCGCATCCACGGGGTAAACGCTGCCTGAGACGGATCCTCCTGTTCGTTTCGCCGCTGATTTCAGCGCAGCATTTTCACTAACCTTAACTTCACTGCCTAAAACGTCCAGATTGGCATTGAGTCGAAGCAAGGTGACTCATTCACCCTGCTTCTTTCCAACTCTTGAAAGGAGTCCTCAATGAATCCCATTCTGCGAGCTACCAAGCTCCACTTACTCACTCTTATCGTCCTTGGTGGACTTATCTTTGGTTTCACCCAGGCCTTTGCCGATAACTGGCCCCAGTGGGGCCACGACCAAAACCACACCGGCACCTCCACGGCGGCCGGCCAAAATCTGAACACCATTCTTGCCGACATCGTTTACGATCCGTTCGTCGATCAGGAGAAAGCTCCTGATAACGGCGACGGCGATCTACTTGTTCATTACCAGACTCCATTGGTAGACGGTAACGACGTCTTCATGGAGTTTAAGTCGGGAACTTACACTTCCATTACCACTTGGGAATCTCAAACCTGGAATGAAAGGAAGCTGAGTTGGAGTGGCAGTAACTTAGTCACTCAATGGAATTTCCAGAGCGACTGGAAGCCGGTTCCCTTTAATCCTGCCGGACCAAGCTGGGAGCCCGTGTTTCATGCCACGCTCGCGGGTAGTTTTGTTTACGTTCCCGGAGGTAATGGATCGGTTTACAAGCTAAACAAGTCGGACGGTGCGGTCGTGGCGCATTACAGTCCGCTTGGCACCGACAGCAACATATTCCTCACCGGACCAATCACCGCAGATAGCGCCGGCAATATTTACTACAACGCGCTGAAACTCAATATGAGTAATCCCTGGGGGAAAGATGTAATTGGATCCTGGCTCGTGAAGATTACTTCCGGGGGTACAACGAGCTTCGCGGCCTTTAAAGACATCATGGTCGGAGAGATGGGACCTAACGACGACTGCGAAGTTGGTTTCAGCACCCCGCCACCCTGGCCGCCCACGCCCACATCCGTTGCGCCTACCATTAAATGCAACACGGTGCGACCCGGAATTAACGTGGCGCCGGCAGTTGGCGCGGATGGAACAATCTACACGATCGCTCGCAACCATGCTGTTACGCGTTATGGCTACCTGGTTGCGGTCAATTCCAACCTCACTCCAAAGTGGACTGCCACAATGCATGGCGTCTTGAACGACGGCTGCAATGTGCAGATACCGCCGAACGGAACGCCCGGTGGTTGCAGCGTTGGGGCAACTACGGGTGTGGCCCCGGACACGAACAGTCTGCCTTCCGGCCGCATACTCGATGACTCGAGTTCGTCTCCAGTCGTCGCTCCGGATGGCAGTATTTTTTACGGCTCTTACACTCGTTACAATTACGCACAGGGACACATGCTGCACTACAGCTCGACGGGAGCATTCCTCGGCTCGTTCATCTTCGGCTGGGATGTCACGCCCGCGATCTATAGTCATGGTGGCACTTACTCTCTTGTGACCAAGGATAACCACTATGGCGAAGTCGGTTCTTACTGCAACGACGACGCTGTCTGCCCGCCGGATCGCACCGCGTCGAATCCCGGCTATCCTGAGGAATACTTCATCACTCAACTCAGCCCGGCATTGACGGTGGAATGGAAATACAAAAACACGAACACACTGAGCTGCACGCGTCAGCCCAACGGCTCGGTTACTTGTGTGGACGATCACCCGTTCGGTTTTGAGTGGTGCGTTAATGCTCCGGCAATCGACTCGAATGGAGTTGTCTACGCCAACAGCGAAGATGGCAATCTGTTTGCGATCAATCAGGGAGGAACTTTGAAGCAAAAGATCTTCCAGCAACTGGCGCTTGGGGCGGCCTATACGCCGGCTTCAATCGGCGGCGACGGGAAGCTCTATTCACAAAACGACGGACACCTGTACGTCGTGGGAAACTAAGCGGTGAACGGTGAGCCGTAAACCGGCAACAGAAAAGCAAAAACAGCACCATTCGTCGACCATGAGAGGAACGCGCGAATGAGTGCAATAACCAAAGGCCTGGGCGAAACGCTCGGGCCTTTTCCATTTGCCGCGGATACACGCAGACGAGCGCGGATCTGAAAAGACGTGCAAGGGTTTATTTCCTGTTTCAGATTCGCGTTAATCCGCGAAAGTCCGCGGCTGAATGTTGATCAAAGCTTTCAGCTCTTTAGCACGTGGCGCAACGCATCTTCGAGTTGCGCGTATCTGAACATATAACCGGAATTCTGCAACACAGCCGACTCGACCCGCTGGCTCGACAGCAACAACGCATCAGCCATTTCGCCAAACATCAAGCGCACGCCGAACGCAGGAATCGGAAAGATCGTTGGTCGTGACAGAACCTTGCCCAACGTTTTTGTGAAGACCGAATTCGTCACCGGCGCAGGCGCGACGAAATTCACCGGTCCTCTAATTGAATCATTCGCTAATGCGAAATTAATTCCACCAATAACATCATCGAGCGCAATCCAGCTCATCCACTGTCTGCCGCTGCCAATCTTTCCGCCTACACCCATGCGAAACGGCGGCAACATTTTCGCGAGCGCGCCGCCCTTGGCATCGAGAATGATTCCGAAGCGGCAGTTAACTACACGAATTCCCTTTTCAGTCGCGAGCGCCGTAGCCTTTTCCCATTCAACGCAAACCTCGGAAAGAAAATCCTTACCTGGTCCGCTCTTCTCGGTGAGCACCTCGTCACCGCGATCGCCATAGTAGCCGATCGCTGACGCGTTGATAAAAGTCTTCGGAGGATTGGTAAGATTCGCGAGCGCATCGCCGAGCAGACGTGTTCCCTGCACGCGGCTTTCCCGAATCCGTTTCTTCTTTTCCTCGGTCCAGCGTCCTTCCGCGATGCTTTCCCCAGCGAGATGGACCACCGCGTCAAAGCCCTCAAGCCGCGCCAGCGCGATGCTGTACCGATCGGGACTCCACTCGATCTCAGAGTCGGATTCCGCGTAACGCCGCACCAGGCGATAGACATCATGGTCTGGGGATATCAGTGAATCCATTAAGCTCGTACCGACCAAGCCGTGCGAGCCGCTTATTAATATTTTCATTTCTTCTGTGTGTCCCACCTACAACGCTTAGTAACTCCGGTAGTTTTCTGAATTCAAATCCTACTATGTTGGGTCGCGCGGAGCGATTTCATTAGCACCGTGGCTTTAGCCCGGTGACGCGGCCCGAGATCATTGCCCTCAACCGTTTCAACGGTTTTTGGTCTCCGCAATAAACCGTTAAAACGGTTAAAGATATTGGTGCACTTCTCTTTTCACCGGGCTAAAGCCACGGTGCTAATGATATCGCTCCGCGCGATAATGGTTGCTGGACCACTGAACCGCATGGAAGCCGCATCAGCATTAGCGAATTTCTCCAAAGGCACTTCACGTTCTCCTCACCTTACCAGAATCCTTGTAAGAGATAGGAACCGCGTCTGGCTGGCGTTGTCTTTTCTTTCCCAGCCAAACGATTAGAATCTCCCGGTCTTAATTTCACCCAGCCGCTTAACTCAAGACTCTCATTTTAGCAGAACTGTGCGGCTCTATTCCTTTGAGCTCGCTTAGCAACGGAGGGAATCAACTCTCGTGCTGCGCGCCATTCGCGTTCTTTTTGCCTTTCTAGTCGTGGTCTCTCTCGGGTTGCTGGCGTGGCAGACCGCGCGCATGCAGTCGCCTCTGCGTCGAATCACAAACACAACCGAAGAAGGGATCAGTCTGAACCCGTCGCTAAGCGGTGACGGCAGGTTTGTTGCTTTCGAATCAACTGAAGACATTGCACACGCCGGCGGCACAGAAGGCTTCCGCGCCATTCGCGCCAGCGTTGGAGTTGACCCAGCTACATTTCTGCAAATGGGTGCTACGCGCGCACCCGCGCCCGCCCTTTCGCAGGATGGTTCGCGGATCGCGTTTGCCTCAAGAGACAACCCGCTCGGAACTAATGGTGATGGAAACTCGGAAATCTTTCTTTACGATGGCGCGAAATTGATTCAGGTAACGAATACTTCGCCTGGGGACATTTCCAATCGAACGTCTAATGGAAACTTTTCGCCTTCGCTCTCTGACGACGGCCGCTTCATCGCCTTCTCTTCAAATCGCGATCTGATAAACCAGAACGCCGATGAGAATCTCGAAATTTTTGTCTTCGATAGCCTCGCGCTGAGTTTCACGCAACTAACCAGCTCTTCCGGGATTGTTGGATTTAGCGACGCTAAAATTAGCGGTAACGGCAGCGCGGTCGCTTACGTTCGCGATGCCAACGCGACCAGCACTGGCAGCCGTGATTTATTACTACAGGTTAGATCGCCACTGACTGCAGCCCGCGTGGTCGCCACGAATGTGCCGGCATTGGCCTTGACGTGTGGGCGCGCGATAAGTGACGACGGCTTACGGATTGTCTGGTCAGCGCAGACGGCCACCAACAGCACGCAGGTTTTCCTTTTCGATGGACGCGGCGACAACACGACCCGCCAGATCACGAGCCTGTCGTCACGCGTTACCGAAGTTCCCCTGCACGCGACGATCAGCGGCGACGGACAACGCATCGCGTTCGCAACTCGCCGTACAGTCTCCGGCGCGGGCAGTAATTCCGACGGCAGCGTCGAGCTTTACACTTTCGATATTCCTTCGGCGACGTTTGGTCGGGTTACAAACGTAACTTCATCAAGCGCAACGGCCGACGTCGTATCGTCGCTGAATGACGATGGTTCCGTCATCGCCTTCAATTTTCCGCGCGTGCTTTCGGGCGCGCTGACCAATCCCGACTTCGCCAATAATTCTGAGATTTACGTCACCGCCACTCCCGCACGGCCGGCCTCTGGCACTCTGACTGTTTTGAACGGCGCGTCTTTCGGCCACGAACCCGCGACAACAAAAGCTGTCGCCCCTGACAGCATCGCGGTTGCTGTGGGCAATAACCTTTCAAACACAACCCAGCAAACCCAGCGCCAGGCCGATGGGACTTTTCCTAAAGATGTGAACGGTATGACGGTCACTGTTAATGGACGAACGGCTCAAATCTTCTTTGTTTCGCCGACTCAGATTAACTTTCATGTGCCCGAGGCGACTGAGATCGGAACCGCGGAAGTCGTCATCACTAATCCGGACGGCTTTCCGAGTAAAGCCAGCGTAACCACCTTCCGCGCTGCTCCGGGCCTGTTTACTCTTAGCGGCGATGGACTGGGCGATGGCGTGATCCTCAACGCCGACACACTCGAGCGTGGTCCATTCGATCCCAGCGGCGGCAAGCTGCGCCTGATTATTTTTTCGACGGGTGTGCATCACGCCGCGACTGTATCAGTGACCGCGGGTGGCCGGGCTTTGGCAGTTGAGTCAGTGGCAAGAACGCCGAACCTGCCGGGCATGGACGAGATTCATGTTCTGGTGCCGGCTGATGTACGCGGCGCGGGGAAAGTACAACTTGTGGTCCGAGCTGACGGCCGGGACAGTAATCCGATCACTGTTGAGTTCGCCGGCTCTGCCAATCGCGATATTTTGATCAACGAGTTTCTTGCCGATCCGCCCGGGTCAGTCGCAACAGACATAACCGGCGATGCCAATCGCGACGGCGTTCGTGACGTGTCTGATGACGAGTTCATCGAGTTTTTCAACACTACTACACGCGACATCGACATCAGCGGTTATCGCGTCTTGACCAGGGGCACTGGCGCCGACGTCGTGCGTCATGTGTTTGCTGCCGGCACCATTCTCCGCTCGTGCAGTGCGGTGGTGGTATTTGGTGACGCCAACAGTAATTTCGATCCCAACAACGTGGCCTTTGGCGGCGCGTTAGTTGTTAAATCCTCGACACATAGCCTTTCCCTGGTGAACTCCGGCGGCGTCATCACGCTCGAGGATGCCGCAGGCATGATGGTCAATTTAGTGACCTACGGCGATTCGAGCGGACTGAACGCCAACAACAACCAATCGCTGACACGCTTCCCAGACGTCACGGGAAGCTTTGCACAACATTTGACCGCCAGCGGTGGCGCGCAAGCTTTCAGTCCGGGGACCCAGGTAAATGGTGCGGCGTTTAGCCCGTGCACCGCAGCCGTTGTGCGGGTAGAAGTTTCGCCCGCATCAGCAACGATCAATGCGAATCAGCAGCAGCAATTCACAGCTAAGGCATTCGACGCGAGTAACATCGAAACGGGCGGCGTAATTTTCACTTGGTACTCGAGCGACACTGCAGTAGCCACAATCGATCAAACTGGTCTCGTCACTGCGGCCAGTCCGGGCACTACTGAAATCCGCGCCAATGGGCGAGGTTTAACGTCCGCGCCGGCGACACTGACTGTGGCTCAGCCTCCGCCAGTGCTAACCAGCGTCACCATTTCTCCCGGGGCAGCCACGATTGCTGCCGGCGAGTCGCAACTCTATACAGCGCAGGCGAGGGATCAATTCGGCCAAAACATCGGGGGCGTTACGGTTGTTTTCGCTTCCAACAACACGACAGTCGCCACTGTTGATTCGGTGAGCGTCGATTCGAGCACCGGTTCGGCCAACGCTACTTTGAACGGACGAGCGAGTGGCACCGCACAAATCACCGCCTCAGCCAGCAACGGCAGTACGACTGTTACCAGCACGGCGGCAACGTTGACAGTTGAACCCGCGGCAGGCCAATTGTTAATCAGCGAATTTCGCACGCGTGGCCCAGCGGGAGCGTCAGACGAGTTTGTTGAAATTTACAATCCAACTACGATGACTCAAGTCATCGGTGGCTTAAGGATTCGCGCTTCGAATGGCAGCAGCGCCGTTAGTGATCGAGTTGCCATAACCGCCGGCACCACGCTCGGCTCCGGCTGTCATTATCTGATTGCGAACAGTGCCTCGGGCGGATACAGCGGCCCAGTTCCTCCTGATCAAACCTATGGAACAGGCATAACGGACGATGGCGGAATTGCCATTACGCAATCGAACGGAACAACAGTCATCGACTCCGTTGGCATGAGCAACGGCTCGGCCTTTAAAGAAGGCACACCGCTCACTGCGCTTTCGGCCAACGTAAATCAAAGTTATGAGCGAAAGCCCGGCCGGACTTTCGGCAACGGCACAGACACAAACAATAACTCGGCTGATTTTCTTTTGAACGCCGCGAGCAACAACCCACAAAATGCAGCTGCGGGTTGTCTGGACCTGACTTCCGCGGACCTCTCGATTACAAACTCTGATTCGCCGGATCCGGTCATTACGGGTTCGAACGTTACCTATACGATTGCTGTAACCAACAATGGGGCTGCCAACGCTCAAGGGATCGTCGTAACGAACAACTTGCCGGGTTCAGTCAGCTTTGTATCGTGCGTGGCGAACAACGGTGGCGTTTGCGGTGGCTCGGACAACAACCGCACGATTACCTTCTCGTCGCTGGCGAGTGGATCGTCCGCAACGATCACTCTCGTCGCTACCGCTAACGGCGCCGCGGGATCGACCATCAGCAACACTGCGACGGTTGCTTCATCCACTCCGGACGCAAACAGCGGCAACAACTCGGCCACCGCAACAACTGCTGTTCAGGCCCCTCAGCCCGTGCTCAGCATTAACGACATCGCGCTGAACGAAGGAAACGCCGGCTCAATAACATTCACCTTTACTGTCAGTCTGTCCGCCCCGGCGAACGCCGGCGGCGTAACTTTTGACATTGCCACTCAAGACAACACCGCGCTGACTGCAAACAATGACTACATCGCACAGAGCCTAACTGCTCAGAACATTCCGGCGGGCCGATCAACTTTCACGTTTGAAGTCATAGTTAACGGCGACACGGTGGTTGAGCCGAACGAAAGCTTCTTCGTCAACGTAACGAACGTCGCCGGCGCGCAAATCACGGATGGCCAGGGCTTGGGCACAATTCAAAATGATGACAATGCAACTTTAGTTATCAGTCAGGTGTATGGCGGAGGCGGCAATACCAGTGCTACTTACACCAACGACTTCGTTGAGATTTTCAATCGCGGCACGACCACGGTGGATTTTTCAGTCACGCCATATTCCGTGCAATACGCGGCGGCAACCAGTAACTTTTCAACAAACAAGACAAATATCACGTCGGGCGTGCTGTTGCCGGGACACTACTTCCTGGTCCAGGGGGCTTCGAACGGTGCAGTTGGCATCAGTCTGCCAAATGCAGATGCAAGCGGCACCATCAACCTGGCGGCGACTGCCGGTAAAGTTGCGCTTGTGGTTGGGACGACGTCGTTGACCGGAAGTGGCTGCCCGCTCAGCGCGGCTATCGTCGACTTCCTGGGCTACGGTTCAACTGCGAATTGTTCCGAGAGCGCTCCCACCGCAGTTTCCGGAACCAACTCAAATGCACGGTCGGTAATCCGCACGGTTAGTTGTACCGACACTAACAACAACTCGGCAGACTTCAGCAATCCGACGACCGCCCCCGTTGCGCGCAACACCGCAACCGCACCGGCGATCTGCCCTTAGTTCAACGCGCAAAGTAGTCCCGAGCGGCTTTCCCGCAGTTCGTGCGGAAAGCATGACAGGCTTTAAGGCAGGCCTAAGAGCCCGCGGAGCAGTCGCAGGCATAAAGCCTGGGGTGAAGCTTTAGCGAAACCCCAGGACAGTCAACCCGAAAGACTAAAGAGCCCGCGGAGGGGCGACAGCGGGTGCGACAACAAGAAGCCATGAAGCCTCTGTCGGCCGCTCCGCGGGCTGATACTTAGTTTCTTGCTAACGTTGCGGCAGCCAATAGTGTATAGACAACTTGCTAGCTAAGATTCCAACCGCTTAGACTCCGGCGCATGCCTTCGATTGCTGACGCCCTCACTTCCCTGCACCAACACTTTGGGTTCACCGAATTCCGCGAAGGGCAACAGGAAGTCGTAGCTGCAATCCTCGAAGGCAAGAACGCAATCGTGGTCATGCCGACCGGCAGTGGCAAATCTCTCTGTTACCAATTGCCGGCGCTGATGTTGGACGGCGCGACCGTAGTCGTGTCGCCGCTGATCGCTTTGATGAAGGACCAGGTTGATGCCCTGCGCGCGCGTAGCCTGCCGGCAACCTTCATCAACAGTTCAGTCGACGAACGCGAACAGTGGTCACGCATTGAGGCCTTGCGGAACGGTCAGTACAAGCTGGTTTACGTGGCGCCGGAGCGCTTTCGCAGTAACCGCTTTCTTGAAGCGCTGAAGTCCATTCGCGTTTCACTTTTTGCCGTTGATGAGGCTCACTGCATCTCAACCTGGGGCCATGACTTTCGCCCCGACTACTTGCGCTTGAAGAACGTGGTCCAGACACTCAGTGGCGCCCAAACGATTGCCCTTACCGCGACCGCGACACCTTACGTTCGTTCCGACATCATTCAACAACTCGGATTAACAAAACCCGAGACATTCGTCAGCGGCTTTGACCGGCCTAACCTGACGATTGATGTCGTTCATACGGAAAAGGAGCGCGAGAAGATCGCGCGGATTAAGCGGCTGGCAAAAACACACGATGGTTCGGGGATTATCTACGCCGCCACGCGCAAGGCGGTGGAACAGGTGGCGCTGCAATTACAGGCTCAGGGATTGAGCGTCTCCGCCTACCACGCCGGCATGGGCGACGCGGCGCGTGTCAAAGCGCAGGATGATTTCATGAATGGCCGCACGCAAATGATCGTCGCCACGAATGCGTTCGGCATGGGAATCGACAAAGCCGACATACGCTTTGTGGCGCACTATCAGATGCCGGGTTCGATCGAAGCCTACTATCAGGAGATTGGACGCGCCGGTCGCGATGGTCTGCCGTCGTCGTGCGTGCTGCTGTTCAATTATGCCGATAAGAACACGCACGATTTCTTTATTGAAGGCTCGTACCCGAACGCCGAGGTGATACGCAACGTTTATGGCGTTTTACTTTCAACTCGTCTTAAGCGAATAGAACTTTCAGCGGGCGAGATAGCGAAACGAGCCGGCGTGCGCAACGAGATGGCAGTCCAGTCGACGCTGTACCTGCTCGAACGCGCCGGCCACATCCATCGTCTGGCAAATTCAAGAGACCCCGGCGGAAATTACGCCGCTGCGAATCCACCCTGGGCAGTTAATACTGGGACCGCCGCTACTGGGACCGCGGGCGTCTCGCGCGCACCCGTTACGCAACGCACAACTGGAGCGAAACCATCCCGCGCTCCACGCGCCATACTGCTGCTCGACAACGTT
>DATAOU010000311.1:0-6687 GCA_036265575.1 Pyrinomonadaceae bacterium | reverse complement strand
CAAAACCCGGGCACCAAAACCGTCACCATCACCAAGCAGGGCGAACAACGTATCGATTGGCAAATCACCGCGCCGAACGTTGGCGACATCAAATTACTGGCAAAGGCATGGACTGATACTGAATCCGATGCGGTTGAACTGCCGCTGCCGGTTGTACCGCGCGGACTACATCAGGTTAAGAACCAGAGTGAAACCTTCTCCGATGAAAACACCGACAAGACGTTTTCACTCAACATGCCCGGCGACGCCGATCAGCGCGCGCGTAGTTTACGGATCGAAGTTGCTCCTTCGGTTGCGGGTACGTTGTTTGGCGCGCTCGATTACCTGACTAGCTATCCTTACGGCTGCACTGAGCAAACCATGTCAAGTTTTCTGCCGAATGTGATCGTGACAAAGGCACTAAAAGATGTGAAGACTGCTTCGATTCGCGGCTCAAACGATCTCGAGAAGAAAGTCCAGAAAGGCGCCGATCGTCTTTATGCTTACCAACACGACGATGGCGGCTGGGGTTGGTGGAAGGATGACCAGAGTGATCCGTTCATGACCGCTTACGTGGTTGATGGTCTGACGCTCGCGAAGAACGCCGGCTATGAAGTCAACGAGGACAGGCTGGCCAGCGGCCGTCAGAAGTTGAAGGAAATGGTCGACGCCGGCAAGACGGAAAACGGCACGACGCTCGATCTAGAGACGCGTTCCTTCATGGTCTATGCCCTGGAAGAAAGCGGCGGGGCCGACAACCAACAGGTGGAGAAGATTTTCAGCGAGCGCGGCAACTTACAGCCTTATGGCCGCGCCTTGCTGGCTCTCACGCTGAAATTGAAGAAGGACGACAAACGCGCGAAAGATATTGCCGCCGAGATCGAAAGAACAGTCATCGCGGACAACTATTCTGCGCACTGGGAGTCGCGTCGTCGCGCAATGCTCGACTTTGCCGAAGAGGATGACACCGAAGCAACTGCGTTATCTCTGAAAGCACTGGCGCGTCTCAAACCGGATAGCCCACTGCTGCCGCGGGTGGCGCGTTGGCTGGTTTCCGATCGGCGCAACAGCTACTACTGGGAATCCACCAAAGACACTGCCTTCGCAATCTTTGGCTTGATTGATTACCTGAAAGTAAGTCGGGAGCTGTCACCGGACTATGATCTCGAGGTTTATCTAAACGGCGAGAACGTAATGACGCAGCACATTTCGTCCGCAACCGCGCAAACAATTTCAATCAAGCGCCAGGCCGGTGAGGTTAGCGCAACCAACGACGTACGCGTCGTGAAGCGCGGCAAGGGAGTGATTTACTTTTCCTCGTCGCTTGATTACTACACCGGCGAGCAAGACGTACCCGCGCGCGGTTCTGCCGACTTGAATGTAACTCGCGAATACCTGCGCCTGCGTGTGGTCGACGACGGTGGCTCACCGACGTGGAAACTCGATCCGCTGAGTGGCGACATTCATTCAGGCGACATGCTGGTAGTGCGTTTGAAATTGAACGGCACAAAAGCACGCCATTTGATGTTGGAAGATCCTATTCCGGCGGGCGCCGAACAAGTGGAAAGCGTTGGCGCTCTGAATCTCGATTACACTTCCGGACACAACTGGACTGACTGGTACAGCTCGCGAGAGTTTCGCGACAATCGCACTGTGTTTTTCCTGGATTACTTCGACGGCAGTGCTACTTTCCAGTACGCCATACGCGTGCAGGTACCCGGACAGTTTCGTATCGCGCCGGCGCGGGCGGAGTTGATGTATCGTCCGGCAGTGCAATCAAACACAGCCTCGGGACGCCTTTCGTTCCTGGAACGAAAATAATGGCTGTAATCAGAGGATGCAGAAGCGTGACCGTTGCGACACCGGCTGTGCCGGGGGTTCTGAAATGCGGCTTATGCAAATGAGGACAAAATGCTAACTGAAACCTTTTCATCGCTAACAACTGCCGTACGACGAGTCTTCGCAAACTGGCGCGCGC
Source organism: Pyrinomonadaceae bacterium (assembly GCA_036265575.1). Classification (GTDB taxonomy): domain Bacteria; phylum Acidobacteriota; class Blastocatellia; order Pyrinomonadales; family Pyrinomonadaceae; genus PSRF01. Next base: position 4,730 of record DATAOU010000311.1, on the reverse strand, counting down.
TTTTGCTGGTCGCGTTTGTTTACGTGTTGCTGCTCGTCGCGCTCTACTTCTTCGTCGCTGTGCGAGAAGCGAGCGTCGCGCAAGTAGTCTTGACGTTTGCACTCGCCCTGCTGGCTCCCATTCTCTTCTTCATGCTCCAGGCAATGATCGCTAATGCGGTTTCTGCTGAACCGGTGAACGCCGGTCAGGTGGCAAAAAGATCGTTAGCCGGCTTCTGGAAATTCATAGTGATCACGCTGCCGCTTATCGCGCTGGCAGTTCTTGTTGTCTACCTGCTGGCAAAATACCAATCGCATCTCTCGTCAGTTCCTGATAGCGCAACGCAGCTTCATCCGATGGCCGCATCATCGCGGACCCACGAAACGGCGCGCGCGCCCATCAATTGGAAAGGCGCGGCCCTATCGACCATCAGGTATTTAGCGCTCGGTCTAGTGCTGCCGCTAGCTGCGATCCATCTGTGGCTGGCCACTGCGCGCGAAGGCTTGCTCGCTGCTCTTAAGAGAATGGGCCAACTGCTGGCGCGGGCTTTTTCTCCACAGTCGGTATTGATTTACATCATCGGCTTCCTGATTTTTGCGGTAGTTCCTTACTTCCTTCTATTCCGCACAACTCCCAACAAGCACGCCTGGTTGGAACTTGTTTTGCTGGGCGTGCGCGTCTTTGTGGTTTTTGCGTTGACGCTCCTCGGTTGGGTCGTAACTGTTAAAGCCATAGCTTTGCTAACTACTAAATCATCTGAGCCAATCGCGAACGAGGCTGCCTGATGTTTGCATCGCGTGCTGTTGGTGCAATTGGAGATCGAGCCGACGCTGTTTGGTCGGGGAGTGACTTGCGCCGCGTTGCACTTGTCGGCCTGGTGCTGCTCGCGTTGACCGTAACCGCATGGTCCATCGTCCGAAACCACAATGGACCTCACGCTACCCTAAGCGCACATGATGAAAGCCAGTTGGATCAGCGGCTGCAGCAGGCGGCGACTCAGGCGCTGGGCGATCGGAAAGGCGCGATCATCGTCATGGATCCGCAATCCGGACGAGTGCGCGCCATAGTCAACTCCGAGCTCGCTGTTCAGGAAAGCTTCCCTCCGGGTTCAACAATCAAACCGTTTACGACCGTTGCCGCATTGCGCGCCGGCCTGATCGACGAAGACTCGCGCACCCTGTGCCACGAAAAATATTTCCACGGCGAGTTTCATACAACCTGTTCACACCCGCTTGACCTACCGCCGCTCAATCCAACCGAAGCGATCGCCTATTCGTGCAATTACTTCTTCGGAAAACTCGGCGAACGTCTGCCGGAAAAGGGTTTCTCGACAACGCTGACCGATTTTGGTTTTGGCAGGAAGACGGGAGTCAACATTGCTAGTGAATCCGCTGGGAAGATGCAACGCTCGGTCTGGCGTCCACAGTCGGCGATGGGCGAAGGCGAGTACCTGCAAACGACGCCGCTACAATTAATCAACGCCTACACGGCGCTGGTGAATGGTGGCCGTGTCTTAGTCCCGCATCTTCCTGAATCAGTGAACGGTACTCCGGAGATTCAAAGCAACCTCACTCTAAGCAATGAGCAACGCGAACTGATCGTTAAGGGGATGCGCGGCGCTGTTCGTTATGGCACCGCCGAGTCTGCCAATCTTTATTCGCTGCCACTCTACATTTTTGGCAAGACCGGCACCGCAACTGAGATTAATGGCTATCGCACTCATGGCTGGTTCGTTGGGTTCGCCGCGCGCGCAAACAGCGATGACAGCGACACCGGTGTGCCGGGGCCGAACAAAGTTGAACTAGCCGTGCTGGTGTTCCTGGCGAGAGCTCATGGCGTCGAGGCGGCCGAAGTCGCTCGTCCTATCTTTGCTGAGTTTAGCAAGACCGATCCCCTGCCAGTTCGGCTGGCGAATGAGTCGCCAGCGGCGATTGTGAATCCGTCGGATTCCGCAAACGGTTCTCAGTCATTGTCTACCGTGCGCGTGTTCGTGGCGCGCGAGAATGCAGTGCGGACGATGTCGGTCGAGGATTACGTGCGTGGCGTGGTAGCGACCGAGGGCAGTACCGAAGCAGAGCCGGAAGCACTGAAGGCGTTGGCAATCGCCAGTCGCACCTATGTGCTCAAGAATCTCGGCCGGCATGCATCCGATGGTTACGACTTCTGCACCACAACTCATTGCCAACGATACCTGCCGGTAGATGTTGCGGATGTTCCGGAGCGCGTCAAGGAAGCAGTTGAGGAGACGAACGGTCAGGTCTTGCGCGATGCAGACGATCACATCGTCGATTCCTATTTCAGCGCTTCATGCGGCGGGGCGACTGCAAACCTCGCGACTCTGTGGGGCAAGAGTGCGCCAGCTTACCTGCAAGGCGTCACCGATGAATACTGCGAGAGTCAACCACATCACAGTTGGACGGACAGGATTCCGGAAGCGAAACTCTTACAGGCGCTGCAAAGCGATCCGCGAACAAATATTGGCGCGCGACTGGGAGACGTCTCTGTCACCCGGCGTGACGATTCTGGACGAGCGCAAGTCATCACAATCCAGGGCGAACGGCGAGTAACCATAAGCGGTTGGGACTTTAAGATCATTGTCGGCCGCGCGCTCGGATGGAACTTGCTGAAGAGTTCCCGCTTTGAAATTTCCCGTTCGGGTTCAAATTATGTATTTCGTGGCAGCGGCTTTGGGCACGGCCTTGGTCTTTGTCAGGAAGGCGCTCATGTGATGGCGGCGACCGGCGCCAGCTATCGCCAGATTCTCCGCAAATATTTTCCTACGACGCACATTGCAGACGAACACGTCGCCGGCGCGGATTTGCTTTGGGGTGCGCCGGAAACTGGCGTGGACAAGGTCAGCCAACGCGTCACTCGCCTGAGTCTCGGCGGCGAAGGCTTTCGCTTGAATTATCCCAGCAACATTAATCAACGCGAGGCCGAGGACCTGTTGGCGCTGCTACAGTCAGCGCGCCGGCAGTTAATCGATCGCGCAAGCGCCGCCGGATTGAGCTTGCAGTTCCCTGCTCTGGAAATTTTCGTTAACGACACTACGGGAAACTTTGTCGGTCGCACCGGCCAGGCGTCCTGGGCCGCCGCCGCAACTCGCGACCGGCGCATCGAGTTACAACCGTTACAGCTTCTCAAACGAAAGCGAATCCTCGAAACAACTCTGCGGCATGAGTTGGCCCATGCGGCTATCGATGTTCTTGGTCGTGGTCGCACGCCGCGCTGGTTGGCCGAGGGACTGGCGATATATCTCGCTGGCGAAGGTAAATTCGTTGAGCGCTATGCGCCTCGTTCGTCAATGAAGACTGAAGAGATTGAGCAGATGCTTGCCGGCGCCCGATCATCACTGGATATGCGAGTCGCCTATGCTGCCGCTTATTTAGCAGTGAAGCGTTTGATTCAGAACGACGGCGAGGCGAATGTCTGGCGTCGTGTGGCCCAGTGAATCAGATGTTGCTCAGGAACATGAAAAGTCTTGATTTTGCCCGGTGGTTAGTACGATGCTTTTACTGGGGACCACTTTACTGGGACCGCGGACGTCTCGCCCGCAATGAGCGCGCAGCGCGAACACCCCGACCGCTCAACCGTCTCTGGTAACGTGGCCATGCGGGCGGGACGCCCGCGGTCCCAGTAATTGGGATCCAGTATTTACCGATGAAGTCATCAACAACATTTGTATTCGCGCGCATTATCCTCGTACTTGCGCTTTCCACCACGACGTTGCTCGCGCAACAAAAGCGTGGAATAACTCCGCGCAAACCGGCGCCCGCTCCGCCGGCTGCCCAAGCTGCAGAACCTGACCCGACTTTTGACACGCTCCTCGCAGATGACAGTTACAAGATTTACGTTGAAGTGCGCGGAGTGGGCCAGTTGGTCCATTCTCCCGCCTTCAATGACTTGCTGGAGCCTCTAACGAAAATTACCGGGCCTTCAAAACAGTTCAGTACACTTTTGAACTGGTTGGATGCGCACGCTGACATTTTGTCTGGTTCACACTTGTTGGTGGCGGGTTGGCCCACGCAAAAAGGTTTGCCCGACATCGTGATGGCGATTGAATTCGCCTCGCCCGAAGAAGCGCAAAAGTTTGAACCTCAGTTGCGCCGGCTTATGACCACGCTGGTACCCGTCGATCCACAAAAGCCAGAGCCAACTCCAGCTTCGGGCGCGGGCCAGCCGCTTAAAAATCAAGCGCCCCAAGTCCAGTCCCAGCCCGCACCCGCGCCTTTGCCTTATCACCTAACCCATGCCGGGTCGCTGGTTTTGCTTAGTGACAAACCGTTTGCCTTGCGCGATCTCAAGCCGCGCAATGCAAGACTGCTGGCCGAAGATCAGAACTTCGTGACCGCGCATAGTCGTTTCGCTTCCGAATCTTTATTCCTTTATGTCGATGTGAAGGCGATCGAGAAGGAAGAACAGGACCGTCGCAAGAGATATGAAGAAGAAAACCAGCGATTGATCGAGCAGGAGCGCAATCGCGAAAAAGAGGAACAGGCGACATCGTCTCCAGAAGTCACTGAGCCAATTGTTGAAGCGACCGAGTTGCCGACGCCGGAAGAACCGCCGCCTCCCGCTGCTAATGGCACACCTACGTTAACTTCGCCTCCGCAGGTGCAAACGCAAAGCGCGACACTTAGCGGGCAAGAGAGCGGTCGCGATTCATCGTTGATGAGTACGCTGTCGTACTCCATTTTCGGTGGCGTCTTTGTTGGACAGCCTAAATGGCCTGACGCTGTAGCCGCCGCCCT
>DATAOU010000310.1:0-9227 GCA_036265575.1 Pyrinomonadaceae bacterium | reverse complement strand
GGTGAGACTGGAAAGTTATGAGTAATGAGTGATGAGTAATGAGTGATGAGCGATGAATGAACGTCAAACAGTTCAGAGACAACCTTCAGGTTGCTCTTGCTCTAGGAAGAAGCAAGCTAAAGCTTGGACTCTGAACTGCTTGTCGCTTGCTCATAACTCATTACTCATCACTCATTACTCATCACTCATCAGTTTTTATTGAGGAGCAAACATGGAATATACATTTGAGCAGTTAAAACATAAGACGGTGGCTGAGTTGCGCGAGATCGCCAAGGGCAACGAACACGAAGCGCTGCAAGGCTACACGCAATTAAACAAAGACCACTTGCTGGTCGCGCTCTCAAAGGCTCTTGGCATCCAGCATGAGCATCACGACGTTGTCGGGGTGGACAAGGCAGCTATCAAGGCGCAGATTCGTGAGATGAAGAAGAAGCGAGACGAAGCATTAACGTCGCACGATCGCGCTCAGTTAAAAGTTGCGCGCCGCACAATTCACCGGCTCAAACGAAGAATTCACAAAGCAACGGTTTAGAGTCGCAAGCGGGGTTCAGCCGTCGATTGACCGTCAAGAAGTTCAGAGTCCAACCTTTAGGTCGTCTGGGTTGGCAGCAGGCAAGCTGAAGGTTGTACTCTGAACTGCTTGATGCTCAATTTCCAGTCTGGCGTGCTTCCGCACGACCTTTGGCGATGAAGGCTTCGATGTCGGCGATTTTCCGCGGCAAAGCTTCCGTCATCCATTTAACGCCGTCGGGCGTGACCAGCATGTCATCTTCGATGCGCACGCCGATCCCCTTATACTTTTCAAACGCAGGCATAATCGCCGTTTTGAATTTCTCCCAATCCGAATTGCTCATGCCCGACGGTTTATTGTCGAGCGCGTCCGGCCTTACATAAATGCCGGGCTCGTTAGTGAAAACCATTCCCGGCTCAAGCCTCGTCGCATAGCTCCCTACGTCATGAACATTCATTCCCAACCAGTGCGATGTTCCGTGCATGAACCAGATGCGATACTGATTCGAGTCGCGATCGGTAATCAGGCCAAGTTTAGACAAACCATTTTTGATGACGTCAGTGGCAGCGCGATGTACATCTGAGATCAGCGCTCCCGGCTTCGCTGCTTTCGCCCCGGCCTCCTGCGCATCGTAAACAATCTGATAAACCTCTGCCTGTGCGGTCGAGAACTTCCCGTTTGCCGGAAAGGTGCGCGTGACATCTGCTGAGTAATGCTCATACTCTGCGCCTACATCCATCAGCAACAACTGTCCCGGCGTCACCGGTCCTTGTGATTCCTCATAATGCAAGGTGGTGGCATTTGGCCCACAGCCGACGATCGAGGGATAACCCCAATGGTCCGCGTTACGCAGTTTGAAGGTATAGGCCACCAGCGCATCAACTTCGTATTCCCATTTGGCGGCGGCCGCTCCAACCCAGGCGCGTTCGTGTGCTTCGGTGGTGATGTCGATCGCGTGTTGCAAGAACGCGAGTTCCATCGGAGATTTTCTCAGACGTAAGTTATCAAACACCGGCGTTATGTTCTTGATGGCATAGCCGGATGCCGACTTGGACCAGTCAGCTGCAAAGCGCTGCTCGCGTTTGTACTCACGGCTGTCGGGCTCACTCGGAACCAATAGATATAGTTCGCCTTCGTTCTTTGCCACCGCCGCAAATAGTTTTTCGTAACCCGACATTGGCGGAACAACGGCGTCTGCCGGTCGGGACGACAGCAAAATGTGTTCGGGCTTGGGGCGATAAGGTTGACGATTGCGCAGCGCGGCAAGAAACGGTTCAAACTCGGCCGCTTCCCAAACTTCTTTAATCCCGGAAATCTGGCTGGCTTCCTCAGCTGAATACATGTGTCCAGTCCACGTCTCGAGCGACGGGTTGCGGCGCGGCATAAAGAGAACCTCGGGAAGTTGATCATTGCCCGGCAGCAGAACCACGGTCGCATTATTTTGCTTCAAGCCAGTCAGGTAATACAGATTGTTCTCCTGCCGGTATTCGTAGTTGACATCGTTCGTATAAACGCGTGGCTCGGTGCTGAACAGGATCAGGATGCCCTTCGTACCGACCGCCTCAGCAACACGCGCCCGCCGGCCAACCAACTCGGCCAATCGAGTTCGATCATCAAAAATTGGAGCAACCGGCGCGATGCGCACGATCGAAGGCGTGGTTGGTTGCGCGTCGTTCTTCGCGGTCACGCTGCCCAGAGAAAAACCTATTAATCCAATCAATAGCAAGCAGCAGATTAGAGATTTGGTAACCAATGATTTCATAACACCTCGTTTGCGCGGGGATAAGTTTTGAATTTAGGGAGAGTTTTCAAGAAAGATAAATTGATCTCACGCAAGTCTTGCAAATAGAGATTCATCTGCAACCGCAAACTGAAATTTTGCTTTACAGATGCCGGCTCTCATGGATTGATTTTCCTGCGATTGATTCGTTCACCGGGCCGCAGCACGCGCCGCGTGCCGTTAGGCATCGTCACTATGCGTGTGCCATCAGGCGCGGTAATGATTTCGGTTCCATTCGGCAACGTTCTAATCGTCCCGCCAGCGGAACCCAGGGGCCGTGGGTGCCGGCCGCCATTTGGCGCACCAGCGCCGAAAGGATCAACCATTTCCGGCGGAGCGGGAACGTTCGGCGGTTGACGGTAGCCCTGGTCTTCGGCCGGAGGCTTAACGGCGACGCCTGACGATTTTGGTTTCTCAGCAAGCTTTTCGTCTGCCCGCACAGATTTCTGCGCGTTCTTGACCGCTCCCTCGGGTGTTACCTGAGGAGCTGCTTTTTCATTGGTAACGGAGTCATTCGAAGGCGTTACCGAAGGGCTGCTTACTGAAGACGAAGGAGTGGCCGGTTGGGTTTGCTCCGCTGTTGGGACCGGCGCCGCGGCGTTCTTTCGTTGATAAGCGTAATAACCGCCGAAAGCAATTCCAATTAAAACCACCGCAGCAAAGCCGATGGCCCAAGGCGAAAGCCCTTTGCGGGGCGGCGCACTGTGTACCACCGTGGTCTCGCCTGTTCGTGCTGGGGTTTCTGTAGGGGTAACTAATTTCGGCGAAACAGTTTTCGCAGGCTCATTAAAGAGCACTGTGGCCGCTTCCGCTTTGCCGGTTAATGTCGCTACTTCCGGACTGCCTTGCAACGCCAACCGCATCTCGGCTGCGGATGTAAAACGCTGCTCGCGGTTCTGACTCATTGCGCGTGCCAGGACGCGAGAGACGTCGGGGCCAACGCTGCTGATGATCTCATTCGCCGGCCGCAGCGGATCGTCCTGGCCATTCACAATTGCGGCCGCGCGGGACAACGCATCGGGCGGCTTCACTCCAGTCATCAAATGGTAAAGCGTCGCGCCAAGCGCATAGATGTCGCTCCTTGGATCAGTGCCGAGTCCCTGAATCTGCTCGAGCGGCGCATAGTTTGGCGTGTATCCAAAAATGCTCGCTGTCGTCGGCGCGCGCGATATTTCGCCCGTCTGTCCTTTCGCCAGACCAAAGTCCAGCAGAATAATTTGGCCGCGCGCAGTCAACTTCAAATTTTGTGGCTTAATGTCGCGATGAATTATCTGCGGGTCCTGAGTGTGCAGATAATCAAGCGCGTCGAGCAACTGATCGCCCCAGGTGAGTACCTGGTCAACAGGAAACGGCCCGCGTTTGTTCGCCATCATCTGGGCCAAGTCGTCCCCGGCGATGTATTGCATCACCAGAAACTGCCCGTCGCCTTCGCCAAAATGATCGCTCACCCGCGGCAAAGCCGGATGATGCATGCGCGCCAGCAAGCGCGCCTCGCGCTCGAACTGCCGCCGCAAGCGTTCATCGGCAAACAAAGTTTCCTTGAGCGCAATAGTGGTATCGAGACGTTCGTCGACTGCTTCGTAGACTGCACCCATCCCACCCTGCCCGAGTTGCTTAATAACTCGATAGCGATTCTGAAGGACTAGTCCGGATGCGAGCATGGATCTTCTTTCGTTACAATTTCTACTGACAATCAAGAGTGCATGTGGGGAGCGCGAAAACCTTCGTATTATACACGCGGCTCGTCTGACTCGAAATGAGCGACACCTCGTAGGATGCAGTTGGAAATAAACGCCTCGCGGTGGTAATGAAGTTAGCAGACTATTCCAGAGGAACTACTCAAGTTAATTTAATTCGCAGGTTGGGAAGGGTGGCTTGCCCCCGCTCAGATTGAGTGGCATTGAATGCAGGCGGGGGCAAGCCGCCCTTTCCAACCCGCAATTTAGTGCTACTTGAATGGTGTCTCATCACATTGTAGGCCACTTGATCCGGACCAGTTTAATTCAACATTGAGTGGACCACCGATAGAGCGTATGCTAGCCGCACATGAGTGAACGCTTCAGGTTGGCGGATAACGAAGTGATCGACGTGGGCCCGGGTAAGCGCCGTCACTGGCGCCGTTGGGTGCTGGCCGCAATCGCGTTGCTTTTGCTTATCCTGTCGCGCTCGCTCGGCGTTTACCTCTCCGCAGCCTGGTTCTCTTCCCTGGGTTTCTCGTCGGTGTACTGGTACATCTTCAAATTAAAGCTGGGAATATTTTTGATTTTTCTGGTGGCGACGGCCGTTTTGTTAAAAGCTGCTTTCTGGTTGCTCGAGCGCCATTTCAGGTCATATGCCCTGGAAAAGCGAACCATCGTTGTAAACAATCAACCAGTACAAATCTCTCCGGAGCGATTCGTGCGGCCCGCTTCCTGGGTGATCGCGATCCTGTTTGCGCTCTTTTATGGTTTGGCAATGAAGGGTGCGTGGCAGACCTTCGCGCTGTATTTGAACCAGGCGCAAGTCGGCACTCTTGATCCGATTTTCCATAAGCCTGTCGGCTTTTATCTGTTCTCACTGCCATTCTACGACCTGATCAGTTCCTGGCTGATCACCATGTCGTTTGTAGTTTTGTGTGCGTCGATAATTTATTCGCTACTCGCGTCGCCGCCAAAGGTTACGAAAGCAAACGGCGAAACGAATGGCAGGCGATCGTTCGGCGCAGTGTCCGTCGCACTCGCTGTGTTTTTAGTTTTGCTCGCCTGGCAAACGTGGCTTTCGCGCTTCCCTTATCTCTGGGAAGATCACCAAACATTCACCGGCGTCAGTTTTGCGGAAGCTCAGTATCTTTTGCCCGCACTGCGCCTCGTCGCCCTTGGGTTGCTGGTAGCAGCAGCAATGGCGTTGCTGAACGCATTTAGCAAACGCGGATTGAAGCTGATCCTGTTTGGCCTGGCGCTGCCCTTGGCGATTTTTATTGTCGGCGTATTGCTGGTTCCCGCATATGTAACGAGTTTCATCGTCAAGCCGAATGAACTGGGACGCGAGACGCCTTACATCGAGGAAAACATTACCTGGACCCGCCGCGCCTTTGGTCTGGAGCAGGTTGAGTTGCGCGAGTTTGCCGCTGACAGCTCGGTCGAGGCGCTGGATCTCAACGCAAATCGCGCCACGCTCGAGAACATCCGGCTTTGGGACTGGCACGCGCTGCAGGACACGCTGAAACAAATTCAGGCGATTAGAACTTATTACGATTTCCCTGACGTTGATGTCGATCGTTACAAACTTTCTGATACGACTCGGCAGATGATGATCGCGGCGCGAGAGATCGATCTTAAAAAACTTCCCGATGCTTCCCGAAATTGGATAAACGAGAAGTTGATCTACACGCATGGTTACGGAATCACCATGAACACGGCGAATGGCTTCACACCTGAAGGCATGCCGCGCTTCGTAGTTTCCGACATGCCTGTCACCGCATCAGCGCCGGAAGGAAAAGTGACACGGCCGCAAATCTATTTTGGCCAGGAAACAAATTCCGATGTGTACGTGAAGACGAAACAGAAGGAATTTGATTTTCCGCAAGGCGAGACCAATACCTATACGACTTATGAAGGGACGGGCGGCATCCAAATTGGCGGGCGAGCGCGCCGTATGTTATTGGCCTGGGCGCTTGGAGATCTCTCGCGGCTCCCTTTTTCCGATGATGTAACTTCCGAAAGCCGCGTTCTAATTCATCGTAACATCCGCGAGATGGTGAACGGCATCGCGCCTTTTCTGACTTACGATAACGACCCTTACATCGTGGTGAATTCTGAGGGACGTCTGTTTTGGATAGTCGACGCTTTCACCGAATCGGCAACCTATCCGTATTCGCGCCATCAGAACGTCGGGCCCAACAACATCAACTACATTCGCAACAGCGTGAAGGTGACGATCGATGCGTACAACGGAACTGTTCACTTTTATGTTTTCGATCCGAATGATCCTCTAATCCAAACATATCGCGCTACGTTCCCGGCATTGTTTGAGGATGCCACTCAAATGCCCGCCGATCTGCGCGCACATATTCGCTATCCGGAAACTTTGATTCGCGCCCAGGGCGAGATTTACGGCCTCTACCACACGCAAAACCCCAAGGTGTTTTTCCAGCGGGAAGACGTTTGGAATGTGGCGCAGCAGATTTCTCTTGACGATCAAAATCGCAAGCAAGTCACGGCCATCGATCCTTACTTCGTGTTGATGCAATTGCCGGGCGAACAAATCCGCAACGAGTTTGTTTTGATCTTGCCCTTCACGCCGGCAAGCCGGAACAACATGATTGGCTGGATGGCAGGGCGCTGCGACGGCGACAACTATGGCAAACTGTTGATTTATAACTTTCCCAAGTCTCGACTCATTGATGGGCCACTGCAAATCGAAGCACGTATCGATCAGAACGCGCAACTCTCCTCTCAGTTCACGCTTTGGAACCAACAGGGTTCCCATGTGCTGCGCGGGCACTTGCTGGTAATTCCGATTGGTAAATCGTTGCTCTATGTTGAGCCGGTCTATCTGAAGGCTGAGAGCAGTCCCATGCCTGAACTGCGTCTGGTGGTTCTGGCAATACAGGATCGCCTGGGCTATGGCAAAACGTTCGACGAAGCGATGACAAACCTGTTTGGTGAAACCGGAACACCCGCCGAACAAAAGCCCGGAGAGCAGCCGGCGAAACCGGCGGAAACGCCCGCGGCGCCTGGAGCCACGCCCGGAGCTTCGCCAACGCCGCGTCAGGACGCGCAACAATTGATCAATAAAGCTGTTCAGGAATTGGAAGACTATCAGCGGCTGACTTCACAGGGGAAACTTGGCGAGGCAGGACAAAAACTCGAGCAGCACAAACGAACGATGGAAGAGCTGAAACGGATCAGCGTTAAAAGTCCGTAAGTTAGTAGCATAGACTTCAGTCTGTGCTTTCTACCCAGGCACAGACTAAAGTCTATGCTACTTATATCTTCTATAATTGAATCCTCTTCTCCAACACTTTTGCACCAGCCTCTGCATCGTTGTACTCCGGAACATAATTCGGATCGGGCGTCATCTTGAGAATGAAATCGATTTGCTTCTGCGCATCCTGGTCACGGCCCAAGGCGTGATAACCCTCAGCCAGTCGCAAACGCAGCAATGCATTGTCGCTGCCGAACCGCAAACCCTTCTCGAGGTACTCAACTGCCTTTTTACTGTCACCACCAAACACCTTCGGCGCTTTAAGGTAGAGTTCGCCCAACCCAAGGTAAGCGCTCCCACCTTGATAACTTTCATCAAGCTGGATGACCTTCTCCATCTGTGCGCGGATATCCTGAATGCTGGATAGGCTTGCGAGAATGCTCATCTCCGCGCTGCCTCCGTAGTTTGCGCCCAACCAAAAGTGTCCATCAGCCTTGTTGTCCTGAAGCATCACGGCGCTCTTCCCGGCCTCAATACCGTCGCGGAAGGCTTCACTTCGTTCCGCCTCATCTTTTGAATGCGTGCCGACGAAGTAATCCAGTCGTGCCAATTTCCAGGCAACTTCGTAATTCCCCGTTGCGCTCGTCAGGGCCTGCCGTAACGCAATAACGCCCCGGCGCGCATTTGAGAGATCGTTGCGCTGCGAATAGAAGGCGTCGGCCTCCTCAATGCTCTGGGCCGTAGTTTTTTCCGGCCCTCCCGTGCCACTTTGAACGGGGTCTGCGGCCCGATTTCCGCAACTCATACCACCGGCGGCTACCAATATGGTCGCCAAGCTGCTAACCAATACCCACCGATTTCGGCGCATTTTTTCAAAACCTCCTCAATTTTGCCGGCTATTGTCTGGTAGTACCATACACACAATTTGTTGATTACCATGAAAGCGCTGGTTTAGGTTATAGTGACTGCCCTTCATTGAACAGGTTCACGCGGCCCGCGAAATTTACCGGGTCTTGGATGCAAAACTGACGGGAGGCGGAGTTGGCAGCGGCGGCTTTTTACGATCTCGAAGGTACTTTGGTTAGCACCAACCTGGTCCACACTCTCGGCTTCTATGCCCGGAATGAGCCCGGGCTTTTTCGTAGTTTTAAAAAGAGTGCGTCGACGCTGCTCAGCCTACCGGTCTTCGCTATAACCGATCAATACAGTCGCAAGGTTTTCAACGACCTCTACTTTAAGCGCTACAAAGGCGTGAAGGAAGATCGGCTGCGCTACCTGGCCGACGATCTGTTTCTGTCGGTACTCAAGCCCGCAGTTTTTCCCGGCACCTACGAGCTGTTAGAGAAGTCTCGACGTAACGGACTGCGGCAGGTGGTGGTGACCGGGGCGCTTGATGTTTCCGTCAAGCCTTTAATGGAACACCTGGGAATCGTCGACTACGTTGCGAACCGCTTGGAATTCGTCAACGGTGTCGCTACCGGACGCCTGCTACCACCGGTGATGGCTGCGGCGACGAAGGCATCGTGGATCAGAGTGTTTGCCGAACGAGAAGGCATCAGTCTTAGCGACTCTTACGCCTACACCGACAGCATGAGTGACTTACCGATGCTTTCGATTGTTGGTCATCCGGCAGTCATCAGTCCCGATATGCGTTTGCGGCAGACAGCGCTGCATCACGATTGGCCGATTCTAAATTTGAAGTAGCATAGACTTTAGTCTGTGCCATTCGCAGAAGCTACAGACTAAAGTCTGTGCCACAAATCTATGGCCCTACAACTAAGACGAAAAACGCACGAGTCGGTCATATACATCGATCGCGATAGCGCGCCACGGATTATGCCTTCGGGCGAGGACTTCATCCTTGAAGATCTTCCCATTGGCACGCGCGTGATCTATCCAAACGCGCCGATCAAAGGCTTGCCCAATCGTGAAGCCGCGATTCGTTACGCGCTAAACCATCCGCATGGTTGCGATCCTTTGTTTGCGCAACTCGAGCCGGGCATGCAGGTCACCGTCGCGGTCGACGACATC
>DATAOU010000309.1:0-6544 GCA_036265575.1 Pyrinomonadaceae bacterium | reverse complement strand
CCTAATTATTCGAACAGGCGGAATTTGTTAGCCGAGCAGGCGGCTGTGTTCGTCTTTGACCACCTGGTAACACTCGCAGACATGCGCCAGCAATTGTTGCCGGTCAAGAATCTGGATATGCCCGCGCACGTAACTGATCATCCCCATCTGCTGCAATCGTTGCGCGGCCATGGTCACGCCTTCGCGTCGCACCCCCAGCATGTTTGAGATGAATTCGTGGGTCATTTGCAGTTGGTCCGTCTGGGCCATATCGTGAGTCATCAACAGCCAGCGGCACAGGCGTTGTTCCACCGAGTGCAGCCGATTGCAGACCGCGGTTTGCGAAATTTGGGTAATCAGCGCCTGGGTGTAGCGCAACATTAAGTGTTGAAATTCGCCGCCCCGTTGGAATTCATCAAGCATTGCCTTCGCCTTCATGCGAAACGCTAAACCGCCTCCCTGCACCATTGCCCGGTTCGGCGTGGTTTCGCCTCCCATAAACAGCGCGATGCCGACGACTCCTTCCTGACCCACCAATCCCATTTCGGCAGTAGAACCATCAATCATCGTGTAAAGCAGGGAAATGTGTGACGTGGTGGGAAAGTAAACGTAATCCATGTGTCCGCCCGACTCATAAACCACTTCGCCAAGTGAAAAGGTGATGGGCTCGAGGTGGATCTTTAACCGTTCGAAAACATCTGCCGGAAGCGCCGAAAGCAGACGATTACCACGGACTTCGTCGGAGTGCCCCGCGCTAATTCTTTTACCCTTTTGGCCCATTCATCCTTCCTTTTCTGAATACAGCTACAGCTTGACCACAACCTATATGTCGAAGTGGATCGAGTGAGGGCGAGGCTTTCGGGGACGACATATATCGAATTCTGTTGGAGTGGATTATAGCGGCTTGTGCTATGTCCGGCAACGCACATAGAGCCATCGGATCGTTATCGCCTTTTAGAAATTGTGTTATACGTGCGTTAACGCACATACGTCTGGATGCGAAAGGAGTAGGCTGGGACCCTAATCGCCTTCAAGGGGTCTACGTGAGTTGCGAGTCTTGTTGGACTCTGAAGGAACCAAAATGCAAGCACCCCCGTTCCGTATTCTTTGCACTGAGGATGATGTCGATACCCGCGACCTTATTACGTTCATCCTCAAAAGCAATAATCTTCAAGTCATTACCACCGATTCTCCCGAGCAGGCCATAGAACTCGCCCGGGACTTCGCTTTCGATTTATTCCTTGTGGACAATTGGATGCCGCGCATGAGTGGCATCGATCTTTGTAAGGAGATCCGCCGCTTCGATGCGCAGACGCCGATTCTTTTTTACTCAGGCGCGGGCTACGAAGCGGACAAAACGGCGGCGTACGCAAACGGCGCACAGGGTTACCTGGTAAAGCCGGTAGAGAATGATGAGTTGGTTTCTGAAGTGCGCCGCTTAATTTCTGAATCGCAAGCAAGTCGCACGACGCAAGGCGCACGCGCAATTGTGAGCGAAACTGCTGCGCCGCTGGTTCAATATGCGGGTGCGTCTTAACCGAAGGAGAAGAAAGCAGTTCAGAGTCCCGTCTTTAACTTTGCCTGTTCCGAGCGGAACAGCAAGCTAAAGCTTGGACTCTGAACTTCTTGAGTGGACTCTGAACTTATTAAAGAAATGCCGCGACTTAACCGTCGCGGCATTTCCATTTAGATGCTAGTGAATTCTGGGAAACTCTTACGGTCGGCCAAAGATAGTGCCCAGTATGTTGCCGGTTCCATTTGAATTTCGATTACGTCCGTAACCATCATACTGCTGATAGCCCTGGCTGTAGCCTTGCATAAAGCCCTGGCGAAAAGCCTGAGACGAAGCGTCCTTGTAATAATGCGAGCGTTGCGGATTAAAGTTCTGCCCACGCTGTGCATCGCTGGCGCCGGTGTTCAAGCCCGCCTGAAAACCCTGGTTCAACTCAACCTGATTCTGATTGTTATAACCGCCGTTGTTGTAACCGCCATTGTTGTAACCGCCGTTATTGCCATAGCCGCGGCCATTGTTCCCGTTGTTTCTGTCATAGCGGTCATCGTCGCGGTGCCGATTTTTGTGCCGGCCTCGGTTCCAATCGCGGTTCTGGTCATGACTCTCTGCGCGATCGCGATCCCGTCGCTGGTTTTGAACGTTTCGATCGTCTTGATCGTTTCGGTACTGCGCCTGAGTTGTAGTGCTCGTGGCTGCAGATACACCGAGAATGAGTGCGAGAGTAAAAAACGCCCCACCGATATTTCTTGCCAAATTCTTTTTCATATTTTGTTTTGCCTTCCTTTTCCTCAAAGACGTACCAGCAACGTTAGGGCCGCCCGTTATCTGGACTGGGGCCGTTGACAGGTATGGAGTTACACAAGCAAGCCAATCGCGTACGGTACTCATTCAGTGCACCGTCAGCGCAAATAAGTGATTTCTTGACGTTCTGAGGTGGGTTGGCTTTGTCGACTTCTAAATTTCCGTCTTCCGATGTATTTTCTGGGGAACGAAATTAGGACGAGGAGTGAATCGTATGTGTCGAAACATTAAGACCCTGCACAACTTTGCGCCACCTGCTACCGACGAAGAAATTCGCGCCTCCTCGCTACAATTTGTGCGCAAGCTAAGCGGCTTTTCCAAACCGTCCAAAGCAAACGAGGCGGCTTTTGAGCGCGCGGTGGATGAGGTGACGCGGGCGGCTCATCAGCTGCTCGATTCGCTGGTTACGAATGCGCCTCCACGCGATCGAGAAGTTGAAGCGATAAAAGCCCGAGCCCGGTCAGCGGAACGGTTTCGAGCCCAGGCTGTCGAACATGCGTAGTAACCACGCTGCGAAATCAGTTATGAACGTGGCGCCAGCCAAAGCGCCAAATTGCGCACGTAGGTTTTGATGTCGTTCAGCTTTTGCGGCTCGCGCTTGATGCCCTCGCCCGGCGTTTCAAGAAGAAAGCTTGGGCACCCGCTCTCGATATCCCAGTTGTAATCAACAAAATGATGGAAGCTTGATTCCGCCACGCCTCGCCCCAGCTTATTGCCATGTTTGTCCGGGGCATTCTCAAACGCAACTACAAGATTAAAAGGCCGGCCAGATACCTGACTTAAACCTGTAGCAATCACGCGCGCATGCGGTTCATCATTTGGCACTCCCACCGCGCCTTCGTGCGGATGAGCGGGAAAGAACTCAATCGACCCTGAAGGCGAATCCTTACTGTGCAACAGTTCGTGGACTGGTGTGTCCGCTGTCACTCGCTGGTAATCACCGTTTTTTCCCGAGTGATAATTGGGCCAGGAGATTGAAGGCGTGTCTTGATCGTCGGCAGCCCTCCTGGACTCGTCCGGATCAAGATTCCGCGAGTGAAAGAAATGCGCCGCGCCAATGCCGCCGATGGTGCAAATCGAGGATCCGAGATCCTGATGATCGCGAGTGGCCATGATGCCACCGCCGCGCTGGCGAAAGCGGGTGATGCCCTCGCAATCCTTACGCGACAGTCCGTTACCGGCATCGACCGCGAACAGCCAAAGCTCGTCAAAGTTCAAATCGTCTAAGCGACTCAGTATCGGATCATCGCCTGCGTCGTTTTGTTCGCGGTTGCGCGCCGTGACCTCACAAAGTGGATTGCCGGCGTCGTCGACCATTGAACTAAGATGTTCGCGCAGCAAACTAAACCGATCAATGTTCCAATCGTCTTCAGTTGGCGGAATAGTGGTCTGCAAAAGAATGCGAATTGGCATTCGTTCAAGTCTCCATCGATCTGATTAAAGAAGCGAACAGGCTTCGCTGAATTCCAGTCGCGGCCCGCGCGGAAATAGCTTTGACGCGTCGCCATAACCAAGGTTGCAAAGGAAATTGGACTTCACGTGACCTGAAGGGAAAAACTCCTGCTCGCAACCTTCACATTCCTGACCGGCGCCAAAGAATTCTTCGTCAAGCTTGGCGTTATCGAATCCTGACATGGGGCCACAATCGAGTCCGAGTGCGCGTGCCGCAACGATCAAGTACGCGCCCTGCAACGATGAGTTGCGCTTGGCAGTCACTTCTACTAGTTGCGGGTTGGCGGCAAACAGGTCGCGCATTCCCGGCGCATGAGGAAATAGCTTGGGCAACTTCTCAAAGAAAAGTAGATCATAGGCGACGATCACGGTCACGGGCGCCGTCATCGTCTTTTCGACATTGCCGGGAGCGAGTGTTGGTCGCAGTCTCTCTTTCGCTTCGGCCGAACGGAGGAAAACAAACCTGCCTGGCGAGCCGTTGGCGCTCGTTGGTGCCCACTTCATCAGGTCGTACATTTGTCTTAAGATCTCGTCGCTAACCGGCTTATCAAGCCATGCCGAATGTGTGCGCGCTTCTCGAAACAATCGATCGAGCACGGCATCGTCAAGAACGTCTTTCATCTAACGTCTCCTCGGTTAAATCTCTTGAGGGGGATCTGCGGGGGATCAGTATTCTAGTTCATGAGCGGGATAGAGACTAACGACGTCGCGTAGAGCCTCGGTATATCTTGGTAGGAAATTGGTTTGTACCGCGAAGCGTTTTAATAACCTAGCCCAGGGTTGCCGCGTCGCGCGGCTACCTTGGGATCAAATTGTGGAAAGAGGTCTAACCCTGAAAGGGTTGGGTCCGGCCGTCCTTCTAATCGAGAACGAACACAACCCCGTTGGGGTAGCTGTCGCTATTTCTCACCTTCTACCCAGGGTAGCCGCGCAACGCGGCAACCCTGGGCTAAGTTACCTAACCGCTTCGCGGTAAAACCACCGAACAAAGCGGAACCGAATACCGCCCAATTATCCGTTACCAGGTCACCGACCTAATCGTTTCAGCTCTTCGATTGCCAGCGGATACTCGTAGAAACGTTTGTTGCCGTATTCTTTCACCCATTGAAAGTGCGTGCGGGCTTCGTCGCGCTCGCCTTTTAGCCTCAGGAAAAGCCCCATGTAGGCATGGGCTTCAGTCTTTTTGTCGTTATCGATAGCTTGACGCAAAAGATCTTCCGCGTTGGCATCACCTTTTAGGTAGCGGACTATAGGGTATGGCCAGGCGCTGGGATTAGCTTTCGTCGCACCCTCTTCCAAAATCGCCGCTGCCTCCTGGTCCATTCCGGCGCCGCGATAACCCAGATGCGCAATGATGACCATATAAGTTGAAACCTGCGTGCGCCAGCCGTGCACATCGAGATAACGTCGCGCGTCAGCGGCGGCTTCACGATCGTGTCCGCCCGCATACAAATAATTCCAGATTCGCTTGGTCAAAGCGTCGGGCCCATTGGGAACGATCTCAAGGAATTTGGTCCAGGAGTCAATCGCCTCTTCGTAACGCCCAAGCCTTCCATATACATCGGAAAGGACGTAGCGCGCGTTGCGGTACTGTGGATCAAGCCTGAGCGCTTCCTGCAGTGGCTGTACGGCATCCGCAGCCTTGCCTAGCAGCATCAGTGCCAGTCCAACGTTGTATTGGATGGGAGCCTGATCAGGATCCAGCCGGCGGGCTTCCTGATAAGCCACGAGCGCATCGGCAGTGCGACCCAAAAAATTGTTTAAGAGATTGCCGATTTCATTATGGATGGTTGCATTCTGCGGGCTAAGGCGTTTCGCCTCATTCAACTCGGTCAGCGCTTCTTCAAAACGGCGCAGGTTCTCGAGCGTTATGCCGAGGTTAACGTGCGCGATTGCATTATCGGGTTCAAGACGAATAGCCGTCCGCATCGCAACGAGCGCATCGGTCGCTCGACCCATGTTGACGTAGACCCTGCCCAGGCCGTGGTAGGCTGCTGCCAGATTTGGATCCAGCTTAATTGCCTGCCGGTACGCGTCGACCGCCTGATCATATTGTCTCGCCCCGGCATACTTGTCCCCTTCTTCCACCAGTTGTGCAGGAGTCGATGAAGTCGCCTGCCTGGAGACTTGCGCGCCCGCAACCGTCGACAAGGCGCAACAAAGTAAGAGTGACAACGAGAGCCTATACTTTAAGGAGGACATAGTGGCCTTTCTTTGGTGAAGGAGTGTGCCATCAATTATCGCACACGTTTGCAGAATGAACTGCCCAGCGAGCCGCCCACAGTAAGGTCCGATAAGCTTTAGCTTGTCGAAAGAACTTATCCCCCTCTGCCTTTGGGAGAGCATTAACATACTTGACGCATCAACTTGTTTGGAGTCCGCGGAGCGGACGTTAGCGTAAAGCCTGGGGCGTGAGCCCCAGGGTCAGTTACCAAAATGTCGACTGAACCCGCGAAGCGGGTGATAGCCTCGGCGCTAACATTCGTCCAAATGATTCGGCTGCCGCCCGCTTCGCGGGCTTGGATTGATTTTCCGAACCGATCGTGGGGCTTACGCCCCAGGCTTTACGCTCCCGTCCGCTCCGCGGACTCCAAGAATTAAGATCAGGTTGAGCGGCATCTGATGCGTCAAGTATGTTAATGCCCTTGAAAGGCAGGGCTAAATTAGTGCGGACGCTACGCGTCGAAAGACTGATCCTGAACTATCGGACTTGATCGGAGTTTTCTTCAGTCTGTGCTGCCTGACCGACACAGACTAAAGTCTATGCTACTTAAGCGGAAACTCCATAGCCTCCAGCTC
>DATAOU010000308.1:0-7321 GCA_036265575.1 Pyrinomonadaceae bacterium | reverse complement strand
CATTCAACTTGCGCGCCAATATTTTGAGGGTGAAAGTGCGGTTGACTCTCCTAAGAAGGCGCGCAAGTCGCAGAAGACTGCTCGCAGGAAGACCGCTCGCCATTAGAGTAATTTGTTTGTCTCTGTGCGTACTCTGTGTGCTTTGTGACTCAGTGGTCACTCTCGAGATAACAACCAAAGAGATACAGAGCACAAAGGACGAACAGAGAATTATTGTTCTCTTGTCAGCGCCTCAATTAGCTGGTCGATGTCCGCTTCGTCGTTAAAGAAGTCGGTCGCCACACGAATTCCCTGCGGCTTTTCCGTTACGATTATTTTTTGACTCGCAAGCTTGCTGAACAGTGCGGCGGGGTTGGCGGCGGCAACCAATGTCTGGGCCGAGCGCGTGCCCTCTTCCCTAATTGGCGAAAACACCGGCCAACCAGAATCGATTAACCGGTCAGTCAAATAACGATTCAACTCCAGCGCCCGCGCCTCGACGTTCTTGATGCCGATGCCGCCAATCAAATCAACCGACGCACCCATCGCAAAGATGCCCGCGTAATGCGGACAACCAAGTTCAGTACGGGCCGCTGCGTCATGCCTTAGATGCGCTTCATCGTTGCGCATCGTGAACGGATCCTGAAGGCTGAGCCAACCAATTGCATGTGGCTTTGAGGCCGCTTGCAACTCGCGCGAAAGATAAACAAAGCCGCTGCCGTAACCCGACAACATCCACTTGTGTCCGGTGGCACAGAGCGCATCAATCTTCATGCGCTTAACGTCGATCGCAAATACCCCGGCCGACTGGGCCGCGTTGACCACTAATGCATGTCCCCCTTTGGCATTTCCCAACTCTTCCAAATCGCTGCGGAAGCCATTCGAGAACTGCACGTGGCTCAGGCAAATGACTCCGGTGCGAACGTTCATCGCGTCGCGCAGATCCTGAACGCCAACCTGGCCTTCATGTGATTTGACCAGATGAATGGGAATGCGCCGGTTCATCCAGGGCAGCGTGGAAACGGGAAACTCGAGATCGCAGGAGATGACTTCGCCGTGGTTCTCGAGCGCGTCGATGATCACGTTCATGCCACTCGAGGTGTTGATTGTGAATGCAACTTCATCTGGCTCCGCGTTGATGAAGGCTGCAACTTTTTTACGCGCCTCTTCACGTTGCGCCAGCCACTCGTCCCAGTGAATGTCACCGTCGTTCATCATCAGACGATAATATTTGGACGCCGCATCGACTGTTGCGCGCGGCAATGGTCCAGCGCCGGCAGTGTTTAGATAAACGGAGTGCTCAGTTACAGGAAACTGATTGCGAATTGTGGCCCAGTCGATCATTGGCTTGTGAAGATACAGCATCATTCAAACGCGCGGTAGCCCAGACGCCCCGGTTCTTGTGGAGGTAGAGGGCGTGCGATCGGATCCTGGTTTCAAATGAAGGATATATTCCCGGGCGAGAATTTCCTGTTTAGAAGAGTTGAGTCGAACACCCGGTCACCGCTCCCAGTAGACATGCGCTGCAAGTAATCTTTCAAGGAACTGAAACAGGCACCTCGTGGAATTCGCTGGCGCTTTGTCCCGGTGTATAGTTTCCTGTAAGAGTTAAACGATATGAAGGTGGGAAGAATAATCGCTTCAGTACAAATCCGGAACGTAATTGATGCGTCAAAGACTTTGAGATGTGATGCGTTGGTGGATACTGGCGCGTCCCACATGATCCTGCCCAAGGCCTGGAAAGAACGCTTGGGTCAACTAGAGTCCACCCGAACCATTCAAATGGAAACGGCCACGCAAGAGATCCTAACGGGCGAAGTTTGTGGGCCAGTTCGGATTCAGATCGAGGGGTTCCCGGGGGTTTACACCGAAGTTGCTTTTGTAGACATGAATCCAGCCAACGGCAAGTTCGAGCCCCTAATTGGCTATATCGTTCTGGAGCAGAGTCAGGCCGGCGTCGACATGCTTGGTCACCGATTAATTCCCCTCAAGCACATGGACTTGAAAAGTCTGGTTAGCCGCCGAGAGCACCAAGCCACCGCACCTTTCTGACAATCCATGGAAACCAAATCTCCGCGATAGCGCTGGACATCCTCTGTTCCCGACTACATCGGCCCCTCAAACCATAGCCCAGCCAGCGGCGGCAAAGTAATCACAACAGAATATTCGAGACCATGATGAGGAGTCTCCTCCGCAGCAATTCGCTTTGAAGAACCACTGTTCCCACCACCATAACTTTCGGCATCAGTATTCAATAACGGTTTGTACTTCCCTGCTCGCGGTAATCCCAGCCGATACTTTTCGATCGGAACCGCCGAGAAGTTATAGACGCAAATGATTTCTGCACCATTGGTCGGCGAGATGCGCCGGAATGCGATCACGTTCTGCGCCGCATTGTCGACATCTATCCAGGCGAAACCCGTTGGCTCGCCGTCTGCTTCCCACAAGCATTCTCGCTTGCCGTAAATCCGATTAAGATCGCGCAACAACTTCTGCAAGCCGGCGTGCAACGGATTTTCAATCAAGTGCCAATCGAGACTTTCGGTTTCGGTCCATTCGCGCCATTGCCCAAACTCGCCGCCCATGAACAATAATTTCTTACCCGGATGCGCCCACATGTAAGCGTACAGCGCGCGCAGGTTCGCAAACTTCTGCTCCACACTCCCGGGCATTTTGTTCAGCAGCGACCCCTTCATGTGCACCACTTCATCATGCGATAGCGGCAGGATAAAGTTTTCGCTCCAGGCGTAGACCAAACCAAATGTCAGCGCATTGTGATTGCCGCCGCGAAAAAGTGGATCGGTTTGAAAGTACTTGAGCGTGTCATGCATCCAGCCCATGTTCCATTTGAAGTCAAACCCCAAACCGCCGGTGTAGGTTGGATGGCTGACCAGTGGCCATGCGGTTGATTCTTCAGCAACCATGATCGTGCCAGGACACTCGCGGTGCGTTACCTCATTCAACTCTTTTAGAAACGAAAGCGCCTCGAGATTTTCGCGCCCGCCGAATTGATTCGGAATCCATTCGCCTTCGTTGCGACTGTAGTCGAGGTAAAGCATCGAGGCGACCGCGTCGACGCGCAAGCCATCAAAATGAAATTCGCGAAACCAATAGAGCGCGTTGGCAATCAGGAAGTTTTTTACTTCACTGCGCCCGTAATTGAAGATGTACGTGCCCCAGTCCGGATGCTCCCCTTTGCGCGGATCGAGATGCTCATACAAGGCTGAACCGTCGAACCGCCCCAGCGTAAATGCGTCTTTAGGAAAGTGCGCCGGCACCCAGTCCATGATCACGCCAATATTTTTCCGGTGCAGGTAGTCGATTAAATAACGCAGATCGTCAGGCGTGCCATAACGTGCTGAAGGCGCGTAGTAATTACTGACTTGATATCCCCACGATGGTCCATATGGAAATTCCTTCAGCGGCAAAAACTCGACATGGGTGAAACCAAGCTGGCGCACATACTTCGCCAGCGGCTCAGCCATCTCGCGATAACTCAGCGGACGATTCTCTTCTTCGGCGATGCGCCGCCAGGATCCGAAATGAACCTCATAAATCGAAAGGGGCCGGCGAAAATGTTGCGCCGTCATTCGTCGTCTCATCCAGGTCGCGTCACGAAAGCGATATTTCGATTCGTAAACGACCGACGAAGTATTGGGCGGCTCTTCTGCGAATGCAGCGTAGGGATCGGCTTTAAGAAAAACAGGCAGGCCCGGCGCTTTCAGCTCGTACTTGTAAATTTCACCGGGCTCGAGGTTTGGTAAGAAAGTTTCCCAGACGCCGGAGTCGCCTGCCCGGCGCAGCGGATGCTGCTTCCCATCCCAGCCATTAAAATTGCCGACGACGCTTACGCGTTCCGCATTTGGCGCCCAGACAGCGAATGAAACTCCTTTCACGCCATCGTGAGTAACGGCGTGGGCGCCGAGTTTCTCATAAATGTTTTCGTGCTTTCCTTCGGCGAACAAGTGCAGATCGAGTTCACCTAGAATTTGCGGCGTGGATTTGGTTTGAACTACGGGCGCGGAGTCCGGCGCGAGGCTTCGCGGAGCACGGCGCGACACACTGGCGGTTTTCTTTGGGAGCTTAGTCTTGCTGGAATCTTTTTTGGTCATGCTGTCACCGGGGCCATTCGCTCGCCCTTCCCAGCAAACGAGGGATTAGCCGGCTCAACAAGGCGTCGATAGATATCTGCGCCGTTGCCCAACTCGGGCCGGTTGCTCTTCGCTTCAGCTAGAAATATTAGGAACTGTTCACGCGGCGACGGCAGCCCAAGTTCCTGCAACAACTCGATGACCCGGCAGGCGTATTTCAGAATTTGAATTGGCTCAAGTCCGCCGATGTCATTAAAAAACCAACCGCAACTGGTAAACATCAACAGCGCATTGCGCTGCATTTCGAGGAAGGCCAGAGCTTTCAACTCTTGTTCGCGATTCAACTGCCCTGGTGCATGTGTGCGCAGAAACATTTCGCGTGATTCGAATTGATCCAGGACAAGCTTTATCGAATCATCCCGCGCCGCCCAGGGATCAGAGAACAACACGCCACGCGTTGACTCAAAAGCAGCCGCCGCCTCGTCGCGTAAAAAATTGAGTGCTGCGCGCAGAGGCTTTCGCCAGGTCTGGTTCCAATTTTCCTCGCCGCCCGTGTGGCAACCGCAATCGCTGGCCCAGCGGCTCACGCCGTGAATGCAACTCCAGGAACTACCTTCGCCCGCCAATCCCAAGTCGATTTCCACCTCGACAGTAGGCGGATGCAGGTCCAGGAACTCGCCGTAGTTAGTTACTCGAAAGCCAAGCGCAGGCGCAGCAACTTCCAGGAGATGGGCCAAGCCAAGGTCGCCAAACTTATGATGATGACCGTAGCTCTCGCCATCAGTCGCGACGTTGACCATCTCACCTGAGCCCAACCTGTGGGCCAGGCGTTCTGCGAGCGCTGCACTTGAAGAGAGAGCGGCATCGAAAGCGATAGCGTGCGCAATGTCGGGATCGTAGAAAAACACCGCCAGCGATTTTCCCGAACCGTCCCGATGATAACGAACATAGGGAACGCTGGTGTCGATGCTGTCTTTCGTCTTCTCTTCCCAACTCCCCGGCGCAGCGCCAGCTTGACGGGTTCGCGCCGCTTGTTGGGGCGCAAGAATCACAAACCTTAGTCCATGGTCGATCAGCGAGTCGAGCACCTCGTCATTACAAGCAGTTTCCGGAAGCCACAATGCCTCGGGTTCGCGTCCAAATCGATAGCGAAAGTCTGCGAGCCCCCAACGAATTTGCGTGAGCCGGTCGCGTTCGTTGCATAAAGGCAGGATCGCGTGGTTGTAAGCCTGTGCAATCGCGTTGCCGTGCCCATTGAAACGGACGACACTCTGGGCATCAGCGGCAATGATGCGCGAATAAGTATCTGGATGTTGCCGTTCCAGCCACGAGAGCAATGTTGGACCAAAATCAAAACTGATATTCGCGTAGTTGTTCACTACCCGGTCACTGCCGTCTGCCGTTTGCAGGATAACGGCAGTGTTTGGCGCGTAACACTCGGCATGAATGCGTTCATTCCAATCGTGAAAAGGCGCGGCATCGGGCTCAGTGTCAATGTTGCCGGTCCACGGGTTTTCGCGCGGTGGTTGATAAAAATGGCCGTGAATAATTAAGGCAGGCATATGAAATTGGACCAGCTGGGATTAGAGTAGCGCAGCCATTTGCAGTGACAAAATGCTGCCGGCCGCCTGTCTGTGGTTCCACTTTGGACGCGCGTGGGCAGAATCCTGAATTTACGACTCACAAATACGGAACCGGGAGCGGTAGCGACCGGGTGATACCAATACAAGTAATCGAGTGGCAAAATGCCGGCTCCTTTCTATCCTAAGGGTTCACCCAGTCGCTACCGCTCCTGGTTCTGTATTTGTGCGAGCCTTGCGGAATGGTCATGCCTAAATAAACCAAATGGACTAGTTCCCAGGACCCCGGAACCATTTGCTAAAGAGTAATTCAACGATAACATCTGGTCTCAACCGTACCTTATCTAATTGGCATTGGACCGGACGCGTTCAAATATGAGACTACTGGCCATCATTCCCGGACTCGGCTTAATCCTCATCATTCTTTGGGACGCGTTTGAAACCATCATCTTGCCGCGGCGGGTCACGCGCCGATTTCGGCTGACAAGGGTGTTTTATCAAACCGTATGGGCGCCCTGGTCCGCTTTCGCGCGTACAACGCACAATCGCAAGCGACGAGAAAAACTTCTCGGCTTATTTGGGCCGTTGTCATTGCTGTTGCTGTTGGCGCTTTGGGCCCTGGGTCTAATCGTGGGTTATGCGCTTACCCTCTGGGCCATCGATGCCGGTTTGAATCTGAGTCTGGCACCCACTTTTGCTGACTATCTCTATCTTAGCGGCGCCACCTTTTTTACCCTCGGCTACGGCGATATCGTTCCCACGCTGCGAATGGGCCAGTTGATCTCCGTAATTGAAGCCGCAAACGGTTTTGGTTTACTGGCTATTGTAATTGGTTACTTGCCTGTCCTTTACCAGGCGTTTTCGCGCCGGGAAGTAAATATTTCTTTGCTGGACGCGCGTGCGGGTTCGCCCTCAAGCGCTACCGAAATGTTGCGTCGTCACGCTGAGAGTGGAAACCTAAACGAGCTTGGTTCAGTTTTGCGTGAATGGGAACGATGGGCCGCTGAGTTGCTTGAAAGTCACTTGTCCTATCCGGTTCTGTGCTACTTCCGTTCACAACATGACAATCAATCGTGGCTCGCGGCGCTAACGACCGTGCTCGATACCTGTGCGCTGGTGATGGTCGGGGTTAAGGGTTTACCGGCCTGGCAAGCGAAACTTACGTTTGCGATGGCGCGTCACGCCGTGGTGGACATCGCGCAAGTTTTTCGCACCGCGCCAGCGGGGCCGCAAGCCTGTGCAACGCGTTTGTATCCGGGTGATCTCGAACGCCTGCGAGTAATCCTTGAAGACAACGGCGCGGCATTACAAGACGGAGTGGAAGCTGAATTACGGCTGGAAGAGTTGCGGCAAATGTACGAGCCTTACGTGAGCTCGCTTTCAAGCATGCTGATGATGCCGCTGCCACCCTGGATTTTGGCAAATGATGCTATCGACAATTGGAAGACAAGCGCCTGGGGACGAATACAGTGAAGCGGGGGGTCCGTGGTCCGTTGTCCGTAGTCAGTGGAAAGAAGTTCGGATTTCTGAGTGCCTCTAACAACTGACCACTGACCACCGACTACCAAACTAATCATCATGAATGAGTTAGAGAAACGTAACCGAAATGTCATCAATTTGGTGGTCCATCCTCTTGCGGTCCACGCAACGCAGCCATCCTGGTCCGTTTCG
>DATAOU010000307.1:0-6211 GCA_036265575.1 Pyrinomonadaceae bacterium | reverse complement strand
CCGGCTACACCGATCACCTGCGCCTGGCCGCCGAGTTTTCCTTCAGTACCTACTTCGCGGGCCACACGCGTAACTTCCGAGGCGAAGGAGTTCAACTGGTCCACCATCGTATTGATAGTGTTTTTGAGTTCGAGAATTTCGCCCTTAACGTCGACCGTGATTTTCTTCGAAAGGTCGCCGTTCGCGACCGCGGTTGTTACATCAGCGATGTTTCGCACCTGGCCGGTAAGGTTACTGGCCATCGAGTTCACGTTGTCAGTCAAGTCTTTCCAGGTGCCGGCAACGCCGCGTACATCAGCCTGGCCGCCGAGTTTTCCTTCCGTGCCTACTTCACGCGCCACACGCGTAACTTCCGAGGCGAAGGAGTTCAACTGGTCCACCATCGTGTTGATGGTGTTCTTCAGTTCTAGAATTTCACCCTTAACGTCGACTGTGATTTTCTTGGAGAGGTCGCCGTTCGCCACCGCGGTCGTTACTTCGGCGATATTTCGTACCTGACTCGTCAGGTTGCTGGCCATCGAGTTCACACTGTCAGTCAAATCCTTCCAGGTGCCGGCGACGCCTTTGACCTTCGCCTCGCCGCCGAGTTTTCCTTCAGTACCCACCTCGCGCGCCACGCGCGTAACTTCCGAAGCGAATGAACTCAACTGGTCCACCATGGAGTTCACGATTTTTACGGTTCGGAGGAATTCGCCTTTCAATGGCCGCTCGTCAACTTGCAACGCCATGCGTTCCGAAAGATCGCCATTGGCCACGGCGCCAATTACGCGCGCCATTTCGCTCGTCGGGCGGGCCATGTCGTCAATTAGGAGATTGGTCGAGTCGACCAGCCGGAGCCACGAGCCAGTCGCAGCAGGCACCGACGCGCGATGCATAATTTTTCCTTCTTTGCCGACAACCTTGCTGACTCGTTCGACTTCCTTCGCAGTCTTGTCGCTCAACTCGATAATGTCGTTCAGGGTGTCTGCGATCTTTCCGGCTTCGCCCGTCCATTCGCCCGGCAGACGCACGGAAAAATCTCCTTTCTTAAAAGCTACGAGCGTCTTCAGCAGGAGCTTTGTATTTAAAGAGTCTGTTGTCAGGGTTTGAGTTCTCATCTTTACCTTCCCGAGTTGGCTTAAAGAATTTGAGACAGGTCGACTAAAGCCGGCCCTATGGCGATCGGCAGAATTACTCCAAGGAGAGTCGTGCACCGGAGACAGTTAGAGCCTGCGCCGGGTAAATAGGGGGATGTTTGGGGGACGCAGTAACTATTAAGTGTTGCTGCTAATGGATATTTTATACCGAGCGGGCAGAGATGTGTAAACTCATTTCATGATTATGGGGGAGAGCCGATTATCCGGTTTCGGTCCGCCAAAAAAGGATGGGCGACAAAGCTGGTGCAGCTTATTTACTGATTGAAACTGTCTTAATGTTGACGAATTCACGGATCCCGAAGTCGCCAAGCTCGCGGCCGTAACCCGAGTTTTTCACTCCACCAAAGGGAAGACGCGGGTCGGAAGCGACCATGCTGTTAATAAAGACGCAGCCCGCTTCGAGACTATCGATAAAGCGGCTACGCTCGCGGTCATCGTTCGTCCACGCCGAAGCTCCCAGCCCAAACGTGGTGGCGTTGGCAAGTTCGATTGCCTCGTCGATATCGTTAACGCAAAACAAGAGCGCGACGGGTCCGAAGATTTCTTCCGCATAGGCCGGCGAGTCGTTCGGAATATTCGTCAGCACAGTTGGCTCATAAAAATTGCCAGGGCGTTCAAGCTTCTTTCCGCCTGTGAGAACGATTGCTCCCGCCGCAACAGAAGTTTTTACTTGTGCGTCGACGTCTTCAAGAATCTGTTCCGTTGCGAGTGGCCCAATTTGGGTAGTCTCGTCCATTGGATCACCCACCGTCAGTGCTTTCATTTCGGCAACGAACCTTTGTTCGAATTCAGAATAGATTTCCCGGTGAACGATGAACCGTTTGGCTG
This sequence comes from Pyrinomonadaceae bacterium, assembly GCA_036265575.1. GTDB lineage: Bacteria > Acidobacteriota > Blastocatellia > Pyrinomonadales > Pyrinomonadaceae > PSRF01. Next base: position 4,247 of record DATAOU010000307.1, on the reverse strand, counting down.
CGATGCATGATTGTCCGTTGTTAATTGTGCGGGCTTTCACGGCCGTAGTCACAGCCTGTTCGAGGTCCGCCGAAGGCATGACGATAAATGGATCGCTGCCGCCGAGTTCCAGCACAGTTTTCTTAACCTCGCTGCCGGCAATCGCAGCAACACTACGGCCCGCGGGCTCGCTGCCGGTCAGGGTTGCGGCGGCCACACGGCTGTCCCTTAGAATTGCTTCAACTGCATCCGAGCCAACCAGCAACGTTTGGAAACTTCCTTCTGGAAAACCAGCACGGCGAAAAATATCTTCTATGGCCAGCGCGCATTGCGGCACGTTTGAGGCGTGTTTGAGCAACCCGACGTTGCCTGCCATTAGGGCCGGCGCGGCAAAGCGAAAGACTTGCCAGAAGGGAAAATTCCAGGGCATCACTGCCAGCACCGGTCCAAGTGGTTGAAACTTAATGTAACTTTTGCTTGCGTCTGTTTCGATGAGTTCATCCTTGAGGTGGCGTTCAGCATTTTCGGCGTAGTAGCGACAAACCCACGCGCATTTTTCCGCTTCGCCGATCGCGCCTTTGATAGGTTTGCCCATTTCAAGTGTCATGATGCGCGCGAACTCCTGCTTTTCGGTCTCGAGGATTTGCGCAGCGCGCATCATCATCGCGGAGCGCTCGGGGAATGGTGTTTCCCTGTAGGTGCGAAATGTGTCGCTGGCGCGCTGCAGCTTCTCCTCAATTTGAGCTTTGGACAGCGCCGCAAAGGTTTTCACGGTTTCGCCGGTGGTTGGATTGATGGATGCGATTGGCATAGGCATTTCTCTCGGTTAGTAACTTGTATTTCGACTCATTTGCGAAGCATAAGGGAACTGTGGAGAGCACTCAGCGGCTTTGCCGCCCTCCGTTCGGAAAGGCTCTGCCTTTCCGTCCGCAGCTACAACTACTGAGGCTACGCCTCAGGATTTATGCCAATAGATTTGATCAACGTCGACTCTTAAGGGCTCGTCTTCGAGAGGTTTGCGCTGCCAGTAGCGAATACTTGACCAGCGATAATCCTCTGCGCGTTCAACCAATCCAGCCCGCACAGGATTCATGTGAATGTAGTTTGCCTTTTCCAATAAACCATTTTCGGTTGTAATCAATTTCAAGTTGGGATGGTGATTCCAGAGTGAGTACTTATGCTTCCTGAGCGCCGTTGCATGACTTAGCTTCTCCAAGCACGAGTCATATCCTGCCTCTTTTAAGTAATTGATTATACGATGGCCTGATATTCCGTTCACGTACCGGAGCACGTCGGAAGGATCTTTGTCTGATCCAATAAGCGCGTGCAAATGATCTGGCATGATCACGTAAGCAAAGATTAGTAATTTGGCCGAGTTACGCGCTTCGTCGAGTGCCTTGCAAAGGAGATCCTTGAGTCTCGCCGTACGGAATACTGGTAACCGATTATGTGCCACTGAAGTGAGGTAATAAACTGGCGAGTCTTTCGAAATACGAAACATGAGGCGCAGCCTCCTTTCGTGAGGCCGACGACGGAAAGGCAAAGCCTTTCCGAACGGAAGGCGGCAAAGCCGCGTCGGCAAAAGCGGCGTACATAGAGGTGAGTCATCATTTTCTAGTTGGAATGAGTTTTACTGTCAACGTTTGATCTCAACACTACCGTTACAGAACTGAGAAAGAATTCTGGTAACGTCCTTTCAAAATGAAACCCAAGCCCAAATTGGACAAATTCGCGATCGCCGCGACGTTGCAGGAAATCGCTGCACTGTTGGAACTGAAAGGCGGCAAGGATCGCTTCAAAGCCCGCGCCTATCAAACCGGAGCGCGCGTTATCGCTGGTATGAGCGACGACCTCGGCGCGGTGATTGAAGCGGATCGCTTAACTTCGCTCCGCGGCATTGGTGACGCGCTCGCTTCGCAAATCAAGCAGCTCTACCTCACTGGCGAGTCATCGGTGCTGCGCGGTTTAAAGAAAGATTTTCCGCCGGGGATTATAGAACTCTCCGGCGTACCGGGGCTGTCGATCGCCAAGATCGCTGCGCTCCACGAGGCGCTGGGAGTCACCTCGGTTGCTGAACTCAAAACGGCGGCGGAGGCGGGAAAGATCAAGAGCGTTAAAGGCTTTGGCGCGAAGACGGAACAAACGTTACTCGAAACTCTGTCTGACAACCGTAAGCGCGAAAAGAAGGAGCAGCGGCTTCATCTTCACCGGGCACTCGCGACCGCCGAGCAGATTCGCAACTACCTGGCGACCGCCGGCGATAAACTCGAGATCGAATTCGCAGGCTCCCTAAGACGCTGGAAAGAAACAGTCGGGACCATTCGCGTCGTAGCGAAAACAAAACAGCCTGCCGTGTTGATTAAATATTTTCTGCGCTTTCCTTTGATTGTGCAGGTTGAAGAGCAGACGAAAACGAGCTGCATCGTTCGCCTCGCTGAAGGCGCAAGAGTTTCGTTGGTTGCCGTAAGCCCAGCGGAATTTCCTTTGGCATTGTTAACTGAAACGGGTTCGCAGGCCCATCTTGCCAGGTTGCAGGAGATTGCCGTTAACGGCAATGCGAAAACCAAGCGTGGTAAATCTCAGACGACCATTAGACCAGCCGCCCCAAAAACCGAGGCCGAACTTTACCGGCGCTGGGGCATGCAATTCATTCCGCCGGAGTTGCGTGAAGACGCCGGTGAAATAGATGCGGCCCTGGCAGGAAAACTTCCGGATGACCTGATCACATTCGACGACATTCAGGGTATGGTCCATTGCCACACCACTTATTCGGACGGCAAGCATTCGGTGGAAGAGATGGCGCGAGCGGCGGAAGCCTTAGGTATGAAGTACATCACCATCACCGATCATTCGCCGACGGCTTTCTATGCCGGTGGCGTAACGATCGATCGGTTGAAACGACAGTGGGACGAGATTGCCGCAGTGCAGGAGACAGTCAAGGTTAAGATTCTGCGCGGAACGGAATCAGACATCATCGCTGATGGCCATCTCGATTATCCAGACAAGATTCTCGAACAGTTTGACGTCATCGTTGCCAGTATTCATTCGCGTTACAAGATGGACTCGGCAAAGATGACGAAGCGAATCGTAACTGCGATGCGTGAACCAGTATTCAAAATCTGGGGGCATGCGCTGGGACGCTTGATACAACGCCGGCCGCCGTTCGAATGCGACGTGGAAAAGATTCTGGATGTGATTGCCGAGTCACGCGCCGCGATCGAAGTGAATGGCGACCCCTGGCGGCTCGACATGGAACCGCGCTGGCTGCGCGAGGCACGCAAGCGAAAGATCAAGTTCACGATTTCGGTCGATGCGCATTCGACCGGGGCTCTGAATAATTTGAAGTACGGCGTTGCCATGGCGCGGCGAGGGTGGGTAAGGAGATCCGAAGTGCTCAACGCCTTGGGCCCAAAGGCATTTCAAAAAGCAGTAAAACCCGCATAGCCCACGCTCGTTCATTTGGCCCAAGCTGGCTTACCCGTGTTGAATAATCCGATGACGTGGGCGATATTTCTCACCGCTCTGCGTAAGAACACGATTTTCGGCGTCTGCCACAATAGAAAGCCCGCACTTAATCCACTCTGTCACGGAATAATTCTTGCTCTAAGCTGACCGTTAGCAACTAAAACTCAACGGCCTGCTCGTGCTCCACCCAGTGAGTCCTCGTGCTCGTTCCTAAGGGTCCGACGTAGGCAGGAGGCAAAACTCATGAATTACAATCAGGTTTTCAACCGTCGGACTAAGGGGATCAAGCGACGCAGTTTTCTGAGAACTGTCGGTGCTGGCGCGATGGGAGCACTGGCATATGACTCAATTCTTTCGAGGTTCGCGATTAGCTCCGTAGCGGCGCAGTCATCGTTACTCAGCAAATTCACGGAACAACTACCGATACCACCCGTCATTGATGCGCGCGCGGGCGGCGCTTTCAACATCGCAATGTCGCCGGGTCTGCATTCATTTCACAGTTCGTTACCCGCCACGCCGACATGGGGTTATGGCGGCGCTTCGTACCTGGGCCCAACGTTTCAGACGCTGCGTGGTGTACCCATTACTCTGAATGCAACGAATTCACTTGGTCTGCATCCACTAGCAGCATTCATCGATCCGACCTTGAACGGAGTGCTCTCCGCAGACGGCACAAATCCGCGCGTGGCTTTGCACTTGCACGGCGGAAACACCTCCCCGGATGACGACGGTGGTCCATTGGACACATTCACTAGCGGATTGACCCGCACCTATCATTATCTGAACGATCAGGAAGCAACCAC
>DATAOU010000306.1:0-6446 GCA_036265575.1 Pyrinomonadaceae bacterium | reverse complement strand
TCAAGCGAGTACGCGAGCTCAGGTTTCGTTCTATCTCAACCGGGGAAACGCGCCAGCCGTCTTCGAACTGTCTCCGAAAACGTTTCACCGTGGCACCAATATATTCGGCAGTCGCAAGCATCGGTTCATAAGCGGGACTTTCGAAGAGCACCTCGTCGCCGGGATTGATCAGCGCTGCCAGGGCCAGATGGTTGGCAAAAGAGGTTCCGGCGGCGGTTACTACAGACGCGGCATCAACGTTGAATCTACCGGCGAGTAAACTTACCAGCGGCGGATAGCCGTAACCGGAATCGCCGGTTAGCTCGAGATCAGTGAGCGAGACCTGCAACTCCGGCAACGTCAGATTCGCGAGCCCGCTGGTCGCGAGATTGAAGCGGGCACGCGAACGCGTCTTGGCCCAATGCATGTACTCTGAAGCCCTTACGCGTCTCTCGTACTGTGCGGCACTCATGTCGTGTTCCTCCCACGCCAGAAAAAGAAAACCGGAATTCCCGCCAATAAAATAGCAAGTCCAATCAAAGTGTTGCCCGGGTAGCGATAAACCGTATTGATTACTACCAACCAGCAGATTGCAACAAAAAGCGCGGTCGTTGCCGGGTGGCCGGGAATCGTCGTGATCCGCGTCCCACGCTCCGCAGCCTCAGCATTTGTCGCTTTCATTCGCCGGCGAAAAACGAAAATACACAACGCCGTGGCCCCAAAGAATATGAAATCAACCGACACGACGTAGTTCAGAATCTGTTCGTACTTGCCCCAAAAGGTAATCGCTATAGCCAACAGACCTTGCAGCACGATGGCCAGAATAGGGACGTGCGTTTTCGGATGCAGCTTGCCCACACTCTGGAAAAAAAGGCCATCTTCAGCCATCGCGTAATAGACTCGTGGTGCCGTCAGCATTCCCTGACTTAGAAAACCCAAAGTTGAGATGGCGATTCCGGCTGCAATTGCGCGCGCGCCGCTGGGGCCTAACGCCAATCGCATTACGTCTGAAGCCGGCGTTTTGGTATCAGCCAGGGCAGAGACTCCAAGCGCGTAAACGCAAACAAAATTTACCGCGAGGTAAAGCACAACTACTCCGGTCACACCAATGATGAGCGCCCGCGGAAGGTTCCTTCGCGGCTCGCGTATTTCACCGGCAACAAAACTGGCGGTCTGCCAGCCTCCATAAGAGAACAACACCGGCACCATCGCCGCGCCGATGATGGTTAGGAAATGCGATGGGTTGAAGACGAACGCAAAGCCGCCGATACCTCCACCGATCGGTGTCACTTCAGGTGCAGGGGCCACTGTAGGTGACACAATCAGGAACAGGCCGCATGAGATGAGGGCGAGGATGGCGAGAATCTTCAGCACCATCAATAAGCTCTGCACATTGCCGCCGGCGCGAACTCCCAAACAATTAACCACCGTCAAGCTGCCAAGCGCCAACGCGGCGAGCACTGAATCCGCAACCTGAAGTCCGGTCAGTTCCCGGAAGTATCTGGCAAACGTCACAGCAACCGCCGCCATGCCTCCCGTTTGAATTACCAGAAGCAAGCCCCAGCCGTAAAGAAACGCCAGCAGCGGGTGAAAAGCGTCGCGAAGGTATGCATACTGACCACCCACTTCTGGACGTAGCGCTGCCAACTCCGCCCAGATGAAAGCCGCCGCAAGAGCGACGAGTCCGCCCAGAAACCAAACCAAAAGAATCAGAAAAGGTGTTGTGACGTGGCGGGCGACGATCGCTGGATTCATGAAGATGCCGGAGCCGATGATGCCGCCCATGACGATCATCGTGGCGTCAAAGAGCCCGAGCCGACGCTCTAATGCCGGCGTTGCCTGACTGTTCGTGCTCAACGCGGTAGTCGAATCCATTCAGATCCTTTTTTGGAGTGCGGCGACCTGTCGCCGCTTTGCCAGGTCGCGACCTGTCGCGACCACCTTCGGATTGCTTGTACTCAGCGCTCACGGCGTCAAGCCGCCCTGGACCAAAGCGGTGAAGCGGGGTCACCGGCCGGGCAGCCCGGCTGGGGTGCTTGCCCGGTCACCACACTTCAAAGAGTTGACAGTTCTGATATAACAGTCGCGCATTATGAATCGTAACGTATGACCACTCAAGCAAACTTCTCCCTCGGAATCTACGATCGTCGAACGATTCTCTGGTCGTGGCTCTTTCCCCTCAGCTATTTGATTCACATCGCCGAAGAATACTGGGGTGGCGAAGGTTATCCCGCTTACCTACTCCGGCTCAGAGGCGTGCACATGTCGACAACGCGCTTTCTCGCAGCGCAGAGCGCGGGTTTTATTCTGGTAACAATCGGAGTGATTCTCGCGCGACGGCTCAAGTTTCTGCCGATGATGCTGGTCATTTTGGGAGCTCTGGTTGCGGGCAATGCCCTTACTCACACTGTCACCGCGCTTAGCATTCTGGAATACGGTCCGGGTCTGTGGTCTTCAATTTTCGTATGGGGACCGCTCGGAATCGCAACCATTATCCGTTACAAAAGCGCCATCGACGACCAACGTCAATACTGGATCGCGATTGCAATTGGCATCGGTATTAATGTCGTTGTAGGAATTCTGGCAATGCGCGGTGGGCGAGTTGTGTGAAGCAACTAGACAGCAAACAGCAGGCGGTCCCGAATCGGTTGGCCTGCTGTCTACTTGACTACGTCTACTGTCTAATGTTCGCTAGAAGCCGTTGCTTGCTCCTTTAAACCCGTGCATCGCCTGCTTGAGGCCCCAGCTAATCACGCGCATGTTGTCGTAACAATAACCCAGAATGTAGTTGCACGTTGAGAGACAGTGTTTCGTGCATTCAACTTTCATCTCGTCCAACTGCTTCACGTCAAACTTGTCGTTGCCGACGGTTCCCCAGTCGTGCGTTGCTGAATACATCGGGAAACAGGGCGCCAGCGAACCATCGGTGCGAATGATCAGCGAATTCTGTCCCGCGCGGCACTGCCAGGGTGGCACCTGACCGCGCATCAACAGCTTCATATCTTCCATGTGCTGAGTCGGATTGGCCATCTTGTAGCCCTTATTGACGCGCAGGTCCTGCAGGTAATCGAGCAGAGCATCAACCTTCGGCCAGTCGTCGGGGGTTAGATAGGTCTGGTTCTCGTTGAGGTGTTTGAAGTGAGTTTGCTCCATCATCGGCGTTTCGTTCACGTGATAATCCGTGGCGATACCGTTGTCGTGAGCAATTTCGGTCAACTCCTTAACATCGTCCATGTTGTTATGGCAGATGTTGATATTGAACATCACGGAGTAGCCGTAGTGATGCTGACGCTTGACCAGATAATCGAAGTAAGGGCGAATCGGATCCAGCGCTTTCGGAAGCGACTTGCGTTCTTTGACGGAATCAACCGCCAGATTAAACGTCGCTATGCCGGCATCGCCGAGCCGATCGATTACATCGGGTTTCATCAAGCGGCCATTAGTCGGCAGGTATACGAAGATGTCTCGCTTGGCGCTGTAGTCAACGATCTTGTGGATGAACTTTGGACGCAGCAGCGGTTCGCCACCCATCAGTGCCAACACGCGCGAGCCAATTGAATGAAGCCAATCGATTGAGCGTTTGGCAACATCTTCGGTCATCCCCTTGACGGCATTGTTGTAGGACCAGCAATAGTGACAATCAAGGTTGCACTTCCATTCGGTGAACAAATACGGAATGATCGGGCGCAACGTATTGCTGTGCCAGCGCGACTTGAAGTAGGGTGAGCCCCAGCTCTTCCAGGTCCGAATGGCGTTAAACTTCTGATACTCCTTGCGTGTCATCGGCACCGGATTGGGCTTCTGTGGGTAAACCGGCTCCGGCAATACTTCCTGAGGCATCGGTTCCAGCTTGGGTGCGGCTTCCGATTTGTAAAGAATCTGATGGAGCTTTTGATCTATGCGGAAAGGTTGGGCGGAACTTCCTGCCTCAAGGTTTTCCTGAATTTCTGCCATGTTGCTTCCTCTCTGAATTCAATCAAGCGAACAAGAATCGCTTACTCAAAATCGACCACGACTGTGGAAAAGAGTTACTACGAACAACTATTCGATCAGCGGAATCGGCCGGCTCCAGGTAGAAGACGCCGGCCGCTGCGATCTAGGGTAAACAAACGACGCGAATATTCGCTGATTTCCCACGGAATTGCAAGCGATTAAGCGTAGATAGAGTAGGTTTTTGGGCTATTGGTACACTTCAGTTAGTAAGACATTTCCACTTGACGGTGCCGAACAAATAGAGTGCCGCGAGCGGAACTACAGATGATGGTTGAGTACTAATCGAGTTGCGATGCGCTTGTGTCTGCCCTGAAGCCATCCATTTCGGTGCTGCTCCCATTTCCGTATTTCTGACGCGTAAATTCAGGAATTCCGCCGGAAGCCATCTAAACTAAACAGTTTTGTAAACTCAGGTTGCGCCGCCCTTTGAATCGCGCTACCCTTGCCGCTTTTGTCGGAAGCCTTTATCCACCCAATGTGGGCCCAGATAAAATTGAAGGACTGAAAACTTTGGCAACCAGGGCTGATGCCATCATTACGGCGGGGTTGAGACCCGAGCTTTTCGCGGAACGTGGTGTCGTTTCGATAAACAGGACTCTGCTTGCCGTCCTGCTCAGCGTGATTGTAGTGGTGGGCTTCGGTTTTCGTGTCTCAAACTTGAGCGCAGAGGGCCTGAGTGAAGATGAACTAAACAAGCTGCAGGCGGTTGCGGAGTACCGCGAACATGGACCCACGTCGGCTAACAGTGAGCATCCCCTCCTGATGAAAGCGCTGCTGACGGGCAGTGTCGTGTTCGCCGACAAATGGAACAGCATACCTTCGCTTGGTGGCCAACATCCCATCGCGACCGAAACTGCGCTACGCTTCCCGGCTACTCTTTTCGGCGCCCTAAGTGCGCTTCTCATTTACCTGCTGGCCGCCGAATTGTTTGGCGCCGAAGTAGGATTGGTTGCGGCGGCGCTCTGGGCCTTTGATCCCACGGCCGTCGGATTCAATCGCATCGCCAAAGAAGACACCTTCGTCTTGTTCTTTTTCCTGCTGGGCAACATCCTCTGGCTGCGCGGCCAGCGGGTTGCCGAAACCAAGTCGACAGCTGAAGGCGAGAAATACTACTGGCTGGCAGCGGCAGCGTTTGGCGCGCTAATGGCTTCGAAGTATGTGCCTCAGCTTCTAACAGTCACTATCTGTTATTACTACATATTCCAGAACGTTCCCGCCACTCGCTGGCGCTTGGGGAAAATACGATTACTGAAGTTCTACGGGCTTATGTTCGCCGTTTTCCTGCTTCTGAATCCAACTGTGCTGCTCCCCGAAACCTGGCATCAGATTGGTATGTTTGCCGGACAAAAACGTATCGGCCACGACGGCTACGAATTCATGGGCAAGATCTATGGGCACCGTCTTACCGACTGGTTCAGGGGAATACCCTGGTATTTTTATCACCTATTCATATTGGTAAAGCTGCCGGTATTGACTGTGGCAGCGTTCCTCGCAGGCTTTCCTCTCCTCTTCCGGCGCAAGCTGGGGGACGGGCGCTACTTTATTGTTCTATGGATGTTTCTATGGATGATGACGTTCAGCTTTGGTGGCGGAAAGTTTACTCGTTACTTCACAACTGTGCTGCCGGCGGTGCTCATCACCGCAGCCATCGGAATCCAAACGATCGGGCGTTGGCTTGGCGAAAAGCTTTCTGCATTGTTGTCAGCAACCTGGCCTCGGGTTTACGTTCGGCCAGTGCTGGCTTTGATCGTTATTGCAGGATCGTTCAGCGTCTTACCTAAAACTGCGCCACACTTCAGACTCTACACAAACGTTATCGGCGGTGGAATCGCGAAAGCCGGCTACTACTTCCCTCACGACGAGTTTTACGATGCCAGCATGCGTGAGGCGATTTTTGAGATAGCCAGACGCGCCCGTCCCGGAGCGCGAGTTGCGAGTGAGAGTCAGGCACTAGCTACCTATTATGCCGCGCGCGCCGGGCGTTCCGATCTGGTATGCGTGTTCCTTTCCGATCCAAATGAGTTGCAGCAGTTGCGCGAAGGAGACTTTGCTATCGACGCCCGCGGACGCCGCTATTTCAGCAACGAATTGATTCTTGAGGCGCTCGCTCTGTCCGCAACACCTGCATTTCGAGTTTCGCTGGGCAGCGTACCGTCAGCCGCAATTTATCAATTGGATCAACAGTCGTTGGATGCGATTAAGGAAGTGGTGCCTCGTCTTCCGCCGGTGGCCGGAATTCCAGCCCGCAGCCGCGAATGATCAGACTGTTAACGTCATCTCCGTATTTTGTGCTTCACTGAAAACTGGAGGCCTCCTTTTGAAAAAACTATTCATCGCCTCGCTGCTGCTCTGTTTCCCCCTCGGGACGCTGCTTGTAAATGCTCAAGACCAGGTGAAGCCATTCACACTTGAGCAAGTTATGAGTGCGCCCTTTCCTTCGGGATTGGTTGCCGCGCCAGTGGGTGGCAGTGTCG
>DATAOU010000305.1:0-6147 GCA_036265575.1 Pyrinomonadaceae bacterium | reverse complement strand
TCACGGCCTTGCTTATGGCGCTGGCGACACTAAGCACGGCATGGTGCTCCTATCAGTCAGCAGCGTGGACGCGTAAAAGCAATCGGCTCATGAATGAATTTAACGCGCTGGAGCGCAGGGCTGGTTTGCTGAGCATCCAGGGAATACAGCAGGCGACGATTCACACCACGATGTTCATGCAAATGCTTGCGGCGCAGCAGGCGGGCAACGAAAAGCTGGCGAACTTTTATGTCGAGCGTTTCCCGCCCGATGCGCGCAAGGCTTACGACACGTGGCTGGCCGAAAGACCTTTTGAAAATCCAAACGCCGATCCGCATCCTTTTGTGCCGAAACTGTACGAAGTGCGAGGAACGCGCGAAGCCGCCGAAGCGAGCGCGAAAGCTGCAAACAGCCTGCAGGAAGCTCGCCGCGCGGGCAGTGTTTCCGGTCAATACCTCGCGAACACTGTCTTGTTTGCTACCGTGCTTTTCTTCGCCAGCGCGTCAGGAAAATTCGAGCAGCGTCGCGTGCGCGTCGTCGCATTCGCTTTTGCTGTGGCTGTCTTCATGTTCGCGGTCGTACGAACGCTGATGCTTCCGTGGTGAACTGAGTACCGATCCGGCCACACCAGCGGTTCGCGATTACCACCAATCCGCATCGGGTCGCGTACAACCAACGTCCAATGTTCGGCCATCATCGTTGCGTCCAAGTTTGCCGATTAAACAGAATGTGATACGACCAAGTGGGTCCGCCAATCCTCGCAAATCCGGGCCACTTGCTGTGGAACTTTTCTCGATTGAGATGAGTGGACGCAGGATCCCGGTAAAGACGGGCAGCATCGAAACGCACGGGCCGCCACAGACAGCGCGACAGGCGCACTATGGACATACGGCCGGCACAACGGTGGTTAACCCAAAAACCACGCTGCAGTTCCAGCTCTTGCAAGCTGTCACCTTTTAAGAGTCGGCTCGCCTAACGAGAACCCCGCACGAGTTTTGGTTACTCCTGGCGAACCGAACCTGCCCGCGCGAGATCGCTCGAGAAGTGCGAGTATCGAACGCTTGCGTTTCGCACTACGATCCCTGTCGGGGTCTTGCCTTTCTTAAGGCGAAATTCTGTTTGGCCACGTAAAAAAGGCCACGCGCCGCTGCGCGCGCTTGCCTAGCCGAGATTTGATGAATGCTTCGATTGAGCACGTAATGAATGTATCCCCTGACAAACGGTGATCATGTCTTTGCCGACTTAAGTGGCGGCGGAGATTTTGGCACTTCAGGAAGTCTCTGTGGCTGGCCGGCGGCCGGCGGCTCGGGCATTCGTACCAGCAGCCATGTTTGAGTGCGCGAGTTTCCAAAATGGACCGCTATCGGGGAGACGTCCTGGGTGAGATTGCCCAGAGTCGTCTCGAAAATCGTTTCTGTGTTATCGCCGACGCGCCAGACTGCGCGTTGGCTGGCCTTTTCTACCTGGCCGGCAACGGGACGGATATCGTTGGTCATCGTGCTTTGAAACGCTCCGCTCATAACGCCTTGCCGATTGATTGAGAGTTGAAAAAACATGACCGGGTCGCCTCTTTCCTCCTGTGCGAGGGCAAAGACACCCAACGGCATCCATTCCGTTGGTTGATTTGGATCTGATGGTGGAAGCGGCGGCGGCGGTTGTTTAACGTTCGTGGCGGCTTCCAATATTGGTTTGTCATATTGCTCAGCCGGGAACGGCTGATTGTCGACATACACAGTGTCTCCCTCATAGACCACGTTCACCCCATAATCGACGTACGTTGGGTCCGTCTCCACAGAGACAAAGTTCGCTAATGAATTCCAGCTTGCGCTGCTCCACCACCACCACGGATCAGAAGGATAGTAGCCGGGCCAATATGCTCCCCAGCCCCAATTACCCCACCAGACGTCGTCGAAAAGATCGTCGTAGAAATCCCGCGCATTGTCCCAAATTTCCTCAGCCCGATCAGCGCGGTAATCCCAGAGGTCTTGGCGATGTTGCTGCCAATCCTCGCGCCTCTGGTCACGAAAATTCTGGCGGTCTTCGCGGCTGCCTTGGAGATTGTCCCAGCGCTGGTCGCGATTCTTCTGGAAATCGTCGCGACCCATTTGACGTTGGTCGGCTCGCTGGTTCCAAGCATCGTTTCTTTTATAAACCCGCGCACGCCATTTGTAGTCGCGATTTAGCGAGCGCGCGCTCCAATTTGCGCGTTGGTGAGGAGGAGCAGGCTTTTGACCTGCGCCCGGACGATTCGCAGGAAGCTGACTGGACTGATTTGCGACTGCCCCACTGAGCGCAGCGCCAGCTCCAATCCCGGTGGCGACCCCGAGAAAATTTCCGGCGTCGCTTCTACTCGGGCGCTGGGTTGGAACCTTACCTGGACGGGTTCCTGTACCGCCTTCATTGCGAGCGGCAAGCTGCGAGGGCCGACTTCCCATGTCACGACTAGGTCGATTCCCGGACGGCAATTGCGTCGCGCTTCCTCCCATCAATGGACGATCGCCGCCTGATTGACCTCGCGCTGTGCTCGACGGCACTCGACCGCCACTCGGCCTCGAGCCGCCCAGGTCGGAGAACAATGGAGAATCTTTCGGGACGCTATATCGGGAGGAACTCCCGCTGCTTCCACTGGAAAAATTACTGCTGCTCCCCGAAAAGCTGGCGCCACTACCGGGAGAAAAACTGTTGCCGGCCCCGGACAAACTACCTCCGCCACCGCTAGAAAAACTGCCACTGCCAGAGAAACTGCCGCTACCGCTGGAAAAACTCCTGTCACCTCCCGAGAAACCGCTGCCTCCTCGCGAAACATTACCTCCACCGCGAGAAAAGCTTCCGCCGCCATGCGAAAACCCGCCACCTCCGCGTCCCCCGCCGCCTCGGCCGCCGCCGCGGGCGAGCAACGGCGCGCAATCGAGAATAAACACCGCGACGATTCCCGCAGTTAGGACAAGGAGAAACCGTGAACGCATGGCGTCAATGCCCTTTCACCCGGTTAATCTCAATCCGGCCGATGCCCGGTTGCGGTAAGCCATCGAGGGTACGGTTGTTCGACTCCCACATGAAGCGGTCGTCGCTGACCTTGGAAAAAGTATTGTCTGCGGCCGTCCGACTGCCGTCAGCAGTGACACCAGTTTCCCGCTGGAGCCAACGATTGCCTTCTCGCGTTAAGCGTCCCTCGGAAACCCCGCCCTCATCATCAAATGTCCAGGAGCGAATGCAGCCCTCGACCGGATCCCAGCCAATGATCTGCCATCCTTCGAGTATTGTTTCGCCGCTGCGTTTCACGGTCACGTTGCGAGTGAGAAAATTGCCACCGCGTGCCCAGACGTATTGACTGCGCACAGTCAGATTGTCACCCTTGTCTGCATCCTCCCAATCGCCAACCAGCCATCCGAGTTCCGACAAGTGGTCGTGTCCCGTCAGATCGGGTTGAGGCGTTTCAACCAGCTGGCTGATTTTCCATTTGCCGTCCTTCTTGACGTAAACCGCAGTATAAAGCGCGCCATTGGTTTCACCATCTTTCGCGGTGACGGTGGTTGAGCCCCTTTCCAGAAGAACGTCTGGCGCCAAGAGACGAACAGAATCCAGTGCTATGGCCAGCTTGGCACCAGTGTTTTTCGCAAAAGCCGCGCGCATACTATCCTCTATGGCAGTCCGCCCATCGAAAGTGCGGCCATCGTCGGAAGTGTAATGTGCGTCCTCGATGAAAAAGTCAGCGACTGCCTTTGCGTCAGCTTTTGCGTAGGCCGCTTCGAAAGCGCGGTCGACAGATATCACGGCAGTTTTTTCGGGTGAATTTTCTGCGGTAGTTTCGGTATGAGAAACCGCCAGCGCGGCTGAAATTGAGACGAGAAATGCAATTAGTTTCATAAAGTAAGTCGCGTTTGAATATAGGGTACAGTTACTGCAAAAGTCCTTGCGTTAGACTAAGGTCCAATACGCCTCCAAGGAACGCGACCACAGTCCACCCGAATGCGTGCATGTTTTGTCTGGGCGCTATAGCATGAGCCGGTCACTTCACTACCTGCGGCTCCAATAATCTTGATTTTCATAAGTTTGGCTGACCGAAGTGCCGTCTCACAGTGCGTTGAATGGTTTCCTTATTGCAGCAGTTCCGTTAATCAATCTGTGGGACGTTGGTCCCATTGCATTAGGAAACTTTTGTGAAAACCAGGGGCTTGTCATGAAATTGCTTCTTCAAGAGATCCGGCGCAACCCACTGCTCTGGCTGCTTGTGTTCGTTCCGATTGCACTGGAAGCGGAAGAAACTCAAACCCGGTTTCAAACCTCTGCTTTACGGAATCCTTGTCGCGTTGGTTCTGACTCTTTTCTTGAAGGAAACCGGACCGGCGACCAGGAAGACATGAATCACCAAGAAAATTTACTACAGGTTCCACGATGATTCATTACGGCAAGCTGCACGCCGTAATAACTCAAGGTTCTCCGATCAAAGTCCGTGTGTTTCAGGATCGCAAAGAAGTCGCTCAATGGTTAGACGTATTTGTCGAACGATTGAGTCCGCACACATCTGAATTGGGTTGACGTGAGTTTTCTCGACTAACAAGACAGGTTGCGGCGATTCGAGTGGTGAATCATTTAGAATGAACGAAGGAGTGCAATGCACAAAATACGCGAGAAGCTTAAGGAAGAATTTTTTGCGATCCTGCCGCCAACGATTTTCTTTTTCGTAGCGCTACACCTGCTCACGTTTATTCGCGTGCTGATTGCCAAGGGCTCGAATTTTGAGCCTTTGTCCACGATGTCGATTGCAATCGCGTCGCTGATCCTCGGCAAGGCGGTACTGATCGCGGACATGTTACCACCGATCAATCGCTACCCAAACAAGCCACTCGCTTACAATATCGCATGGAAGACCGCGATCTACGTGCTCATGGCTACCCTTATTCACTATGTGGAGCGGCTTATCGATTTCTCGCGGCAGGCCGGTGGCATCATCGCCGGCAATGAGAAACTGCTCACCGAAATTGTGTGGCCGCATTTCTGGGCGGAAGAGATCGTCCTGTTCCTGCTGGTCCTGGTGTATTGCACGGTGCGCGAACTGGCGCGCGTGATCGGCAAGGAAAAGATGATGCGGTTATTCTTCGGGCCGGGCCCCACTGCCGGCATTCTGAGCAAGAATTAAAACTTTGTCCCGTGTTGGCTGATCTGTCTTGCTTTTTTCAAACTGTGTCGGGTAAAAACTGACGTATGAACAAGTATATCGCCGAATTCCTTGGAACGTTCTTCCTGGTTTTGACAATTGGCTGCACGGTGATTGGCGCAGGCGCGGGCGTCATCGCCCCGCTCGCGATCGGGGCGGCGCTGATGGTGATGGTTTACGCCGGCGGCCATATCTCTGGCGGACATTATAATCCGGCAGTGACTCTCGGTGTCTTAATTCGCGGTAAAGTACAAGCAGCCGACGTTGTGCCCTACTGGGTGGCACAGTTCGCCGGCGCCGCCGTCGCGGCGCTGATTGTGAGTAAGATCTTTCGTGCCGGCGTAGCTGTTACTCCCATCGCACCGCATGTAGGCCCGGCGTTACTTGCCGAATTTCTATTCACATTCGCGCTCGTGTATGTGGTGTTGAATGCCGCTACGGCTGAAGGCACGTCAGGAAACTCCTTCTACGGCCTGGCGATCGGCATGACCGTTATGACCGGCGCATTTGCCGTGGGTGACATTTCGGGTGGCGCATTCAATCCAGCGGTTGCTCTTGGCATTTGCATGCTCGGCATTTCCGATTGGGCCAACATCTGGATCTATCTGCTGGCAAACTTCGCCGCCGGCGCAGTCGCAGCCGTGGTGTTCCAGTTGATCAATCCGCCGATGCAAGTCACTCCGATCGCAACAGACGAGCCACCTTACGAAACACCCGATTGAAAACTCAGTTCACAAATCTTCAGAATATGAAACAAACAAAAGTCATTGCAGTTATCTCTGTCGTCTGCGCTTGTGTCGCCGCTTCATCGTTGAATGCGGCTACGATCCCTGCCGGAACAACAATTGCAGTAAGCACCGTTAGCGTGTTCAGCTCGAAAACTGTGGTAGGCAGAACTTTCGAGGCGAAGCTGGCTCAGGATGTCTCCGTCAAGGGGCGCGTTCTAATGAAAGCTGGAAGCAAAGCATTCGGAAAGATTGCAACGTCTCGTTACAATCCGCGCAAAAACA
>DATAOU010000304.1:0-6165 GCA_036265575.1 Pyrinomonadaceae bacterium | reverse complement strand
ACCAGGCCCACCATAAGAACCGCTGTCATTATGGTGACCGATCCCCGTTCGCTTTTGCGATGTCTGAGTTGTTTAGCTGTTAATGCCATTCGCTAAAACTTCCGCAAGTTTGCCCAGGCTAATGCTCCGTTACTGGTTAGGAGTCGTCTTCGCCGCAGGGGCGGGAGGCGCTACAACCAAAGAGACACCAGGAGCGCTCGGTTTCGCACTGTCCGCCACTGGGGGAGTTACAACTTTGGCCGGTGCGGCAGGCTGTAAAGATTCCCCGCCGCTCGTGGTGGCTGAGGGCTTGGTGATGAATCCGGTTGGTCCATCGATCCGACCTTCTTTATGATCAATGCCCAGTAGCGAACTCTTCTTTAGATTTTCTACGTTGGGCAGTGCCGGCAGATCGTCGCGGTTAACAGGCTTGACCACTTGAGCCGTTACGATGAACATCAACTCACTTTCATTTTTCTGAAACTGCTTAGACCTAAACAGAGAACCGAGAATGGGAATGTCACCAAGGCCCGGAACTTTGGAAAGGGTTTGCGTTTCACTGTTATCCAGCAAGCCGGCGAGTGCGAAGCTCTGTCCATCGCGCAGTTCCACGCCGGTCTTTGCGCGACGCGTTCGCACACCAGGAATAAGGAAACCGGCAAACTTCACGCCATTGGCAAAATCAAGCGTTGATACTTCCGGCTCCAACTCCAGCCGAATGTGATCTTCGTCGATGATGGTCGGTTTAAAGTTGAGACGCACACCATACTCCTTGAAAACAATGGTTACGGTGTTGTTGCCGCTGCCGCTGCCCTGGACGATCGGCACTGGATACTCACCACCGGCGAGAAAGCTCGCCTGTTCGCCATCCATTGCAATCAAGTTTGGCTCTGCCAACGCACGCAGAGCGCCTTGCTGTTGCAGTGCGCGAATCATCGAAAGAGTATTGCCCCCCATGACGAAGAGGTTCAACGAACTGCCGAGTGTGCCGCTAAGAATGCCACCGGCAGCATCGGTTAGGCTGCTTGGTCCAGCGCCGCTGTTCAGATAGCCACCCGCTCCTGGGCTGGCTTGATAAGCGTACGAGGTCCCGAGTTCCCGCATCCTGTTGCGACTGACTTCGGCAACCCGGACCAAAAGCTGCACTTGGGTCGTGTCCTTAACCGGTGAGGCAAGCAGGTTGACGGTCTTAAAGCCCGCCGCCTGGATCACTGATTCGGTTTGCGCCGCTATTCTCGGATCACTGACGCTTCCCGAGATGACCACCGAACCGTTGGCCTGACTTAAGCGAATATCATCTTTCGGAAAGAGCGCGCGGATTTGGGAGTCGATCAGCGAGAGGTTGGTCCGCACGTAAACATCAAAGACGACAAAACGTGACGTGCCTTTCTCCCAGGCAACTAAGTTGACTTGGCCAAAAGCCTTGCCATTAACCAATACCTGATTTGACGAGACAAGCACCGCTTCGGCGATGTCCGGGTTCGAGACTGAGAAGCGCTCGATGGGACTGTCAAAGCTGATTATCTTTGATTGACCGACGAGGGCGTTCACCGGAATTGCTTCCTTCGGTACGGTTGAAAACGAAGCGTTGATGCTTTGTTCCTGCGCGAACACGCAAAGCGGAAGAGTGAAAAGCAGTGCAGTTGCAAGAGCAACCATCAAGTTGCGGATGTAAGAATGGGGGTGCATGACCATGTTGGCTCCTTACTGTTTGAGAGAATCGTATCTTTGCCGCGGCTTCCTAACTCGAATCGGGGCGCTGAAATATCCGACTCAGGGCATGTCGATCTCGCGACGCTTGGATCCTTCGATCAACTCTACAGAGTTGCGTGGGGCTTGCTGTGCCGCCGGTTTAGGTTCCTTGGGAGGAGGTTCAGTCGCCTTCTTAATATGCGTTGTTGGTTTTAACGCCTGGCTAGTTGGTTCATTATTTGGCGGCGCCACATATGACTCGCCGGTCAAAAGGGAATTCTTACTGGCCCCCTTCGTTTGTGATTCTTCAGAATCGCCATAATTCCGCATTACCAGCTGCAGCTTACCTTCGTTGGCGGCAAGCACAAGTCGTTCAGCCTGTTCGGGAGTAACCTGTAGCGTGACGGCCTTCACGCTGGTTGGTTCGCGCTGGTTTTCGGGAGAATCAATCTTGGCGCCGCTTGCCAGCACTTTGATGTTTTGCAGGACGATCTTTGAGATCGGGCCCCGCTCTTCGACGCCTTGCTTTGACGGAGGCAGGATGACCGCCACAACGTCCACGTAAGATCCCGGCATGACAAACCCGGAGATGCCGACCACATCGTCGACTTTCACTGTCATCGCGCGATAACCTTCTGGAATTACCGCCGGAAGTCCGCCGCCAACGCCCACCGGCGCCAGCTTTAACGTCGTGATAGGTTCGCGCACGCCAATCGGTGTAATCGCGACTCTTCCGACCAGCTCATCGATCTTTTTAAAGGCGCCATCCGGAATTGAGCCATTCGGAATTGGCGCCAACATCAAGTGCTCCGCAGTGATCTTTTCCCCGAGCTGGATCTCCGTTCGGGCGACGACGACGTTGCCGAGGTTTTTGGTGAAGGCTTGCGCACTCGATAGATAGCGAGCCACCAACATGACTCCGAGCAAGCCACACAGGACAGCGCCGGTGAGCGCGATGACGAGACGTTTATTTCGCATAACTAAATTCTCCCTTACCAAACAACAAGCAAAGGCCCTCAGGCGTGAAAGAGTAAAAAGGAAATCAGACTCCCGAAACAAATTGGCACCGCGTAGGGCAAGGTATAGCTCTGGTCGGCTGGCACCTCGAAGCGAGGCACTCTTTGACCAGGTAGCAATCCATAAAAAAACTGAAGCACGCCGAACATCGTCGTACTTACTCGACGGGTGTAGATCATCTTGCCCGCAGCCAAAATACCCCCAACGACGGCAACGATGAGAAACGTCTTCAATACCAGTGAGCTGCCGACAATTGCGCCGATGGCCGCGAAGAGTTTCACGTCGCCGGCGCCCATCGTGCCGAAAGCGTGCAGCAAAAACATTAAGCCGAAAGCGAGAGTTAAACCGCCCAAGCTCACCAGCAAACCCTGGCGACCGGCGAAGATGGTGTTTAGTGTCAGGCCACCAACAAGGGTGATTAAAACGAGCTTATTGGGAATGCGGCGGTACCGCACATCCATGTAGGCAATAAGGATGGCCATGGGAACGAACATGATTGCAATGGCAATATTTTGCGGGACTGGCATGCAGGTTCCGGCTCCACGGATTTTAAGTTGGCGCAAAAAATGGAAGCGCGGACGCCGGATATTGATTTCCTGCGCCCGCTGTTTCGCTTCAGAAAACGACTAGCTGGCGTTGGTGGCGTTAAGCAGTCTAGTGGCCAGCGTCGCCGCCCAACCGCCCGCACCGGTTGAGTAAACAATGATCGCTGCTGCAGCGATAAGGCCGGCGATGAGGGCGTATTCCAATGTTTCCATGCCAGACTCATCGTTGAGAAAGTTTTTGATCCGTTTCATGTAGTTGCTCCTTTAGCAAGAGGGGTTAGTGTTTGCGCCCTGGTAATTTTGTTCAGGGCACGAGGACGCATAAGAAGTGCAGGCGTCACCTCAGGAAACCTGAGAGATCGCATCCTGCCGATCACGGCAACATTTCTATGCGCGGGTCTTCCGGGCAACGACTGTGCCAAGTACCCGAAGCTGTAACGACCGCGTTGGCTGGTACTCTGCACCGCTCAAGAAGCGCAATCATTTCTTTACTTGGCCCATCGTCCTTGCCACCGTGAAACCGTCACCAATGCCGAGTGGTAGGTTTATTCTGGTTGAACACTGTGCGCAGGCGAGCAGTTGTCGCAGATCACCACGGTTGCGGAGGGCACTGGTCCAACCCGCTCTAAGCCTCGTCACATCGGAACATCACCATAATTATTCCGGCTGGCTGAGGGCATCAGATAGAATCGCATCAGTGACTTCGCCGTCCCATATGAAAGACTGGAAGTGGTGCGCACTGGTATCGCTGGCGATAATGCTTTTATCGCTGATGCCGCAGATTCATTTTTGGCTTGTGCGAGGGAGGCAATGGAACGGGGCCTACACCATACTTCAGGGTGACGAGTTACTATATTCCGCCTACGTCAACGCGCTCATCGATGGGCGGCCGCGCCGTAATGACCCTGCCATAGGCGAGGACGATCATTCCGATGCACCGCTGCCGGAGTCGCTTTTTTCTATCCAATTTATTCCCGCCTACGCTATTGCCTGGTTTTCGAGAGGCATCGGTGCGTCAGCTTCCGCTGCGTTTATTGCACTGCTCGCCTTCGGTGGACTGTTTGCAAGCGTGAGCATTTATTGGTTGCTCGCAGTCGTTACTGGCCAGCATAAGGTGGCGGCCGTGGGCGTGCTTTTCGTCTTATGTTTTGGAGCAATAGCGGGCGGTCAAGGACTCGCTTTTTTAATTTTCAAGTCGGACGTTAGATTTCTCGGTTTGCCATTTCTCAGGCGCTACGAGCCAGCACTACCTTTTCCAATGTGGTTTGTGTTCTGCACTCTGGTTTGGCGCGCGCTCACAACTCCCGCCAAGCGAGTTGCGATGATTGCGGCGTTACTGGCGGCACTTACCTTTGTCATTCTTGTCTTTTCGTATTTTTACCTCTGGACCGCAGCCATTGCCTGGTTCGCTTGTCTTACATGTTTATGGCTAATTTTGCGACCTCTTGATCGGCGGCGGCTGGCACTTGTCTTGACCTGGGTGAGCGCATTGGCCGTTCCTGCACTCGCGCTTTATGCATACCTGCTTTCAAATCTTCCTGCGGGATTAGGTGCAACCCAAGTTCTTACGTTTACACGTCGGCCGGACTTACTGCGAATGCCTGAACTAATCGGAACCTTCATTATTTTGGTCTTAATTGTCGGGATACGCCGCGGAACTCTTTCGGTTAGCAAACCGCAAGTAATTTTCGCAGCATCCTTCGCAATGATGCCGTTTGTTGTTTTCAATCAACAGGTGGTCACCGGTCGATCTTTACAGCCTTTTCATTACGAGGTTCTCATTGCAAACTATGTCGTCTTAATTGGTCTCGTTATTATCATCCGACTTTTGCAGCCTGCAATTCCTCGACGCACCGCATTACTTACGGTAGTTACGTGCCTGGTGTGGGGACTCGTAGAAGTCAATCTGCCCTCGCCGGTACGTTCGCTCAATGACGCAAAGTACGATGAAATGATTCCAGTGTTGCTGAACTTAAAGCAACTGGCGCAAACCGACGGCACCTGGCAGGGATTGGAAGCCCGGGGTAAAGCAACAACTCTTGTTTTCTCCCCAGAGTACGGAGTATCGAGACTACTGCCGACGTGGGCGCCCCAGGGCTTGTTGCTGAGTACAGGAAGCGCTTCCTTTCAGAGTCTCCCCCAGACACAGAGAAGGGAATGGCTCTTCATGCATTTCTACTACTGTGGGCGCAGTATGCAGTATGTGCGCGAGTTACTGAACGATCGTAATGACGATCCATTTCTGACTTACTATGCCAAGAGCACGATATTCGGACCTGAAAGAGTATTGCTATTTCTTGGTCAGGATTCGCTCGCCGTTACGCAGGAGGAAATTGAAAGTGAAGTGCGGGCGTACGGCGCCTTTACCAATTCCTTTTCGCGCGACGAAGCATTGAAGCGTCCAGTCACTTACGCAGTTTCACTGGCGGGTGATAAGTTCGACTTTTCTCAGATTGATCTTTGGTATGAGCGAGATGCGGGACAGCAGGTTGGAGCTTATATCCTATATCGTCTCAAGCTAAGAGATGAGAGAACCGCAATTACAAGAATAACTGATAGTGAGGGGCAGCAGTCGAACCGCTAACATCAGCATCCACCTGCCTACGGGATCGTTGCCTGAGACGTCGACACGGCAGATTTAGGTCTTGATGGACCAACTTCGTAGTTGCATGCCGTTTTGTTCTTCCTGCAAAAACTTCACAGCCATCACTCCGTACTGTTTCAACCGCCGGTAGAGCTTGCTGCGGTCAATGCCAAGCGCCGCGGCGGCCTTTACCTGATTGCCACCGAACTGCTGGAGCACCGACAAAATATAGCGCTTCTCGATCTCGGCAAGTGGGATCTGGTCAGTCATGTAAGCTGCCAGAATCTGCTTGATGTCGGTTGAGCCTTGAGCAGTTGGTGCTGTACACAGTTCCGGAGGAAGATCCTG
>DATAOU010000303.1:0-15340 GCA_036265575.1 Pyrinomonadaceae bacterium | reverse complement strand
CCGACACCATCCCCTGGTCCGTCACCGGCTACAACCGTTCAGTTGAGCGCGGCGACCTATACGGTAAACGAGGGGTGCGTCGAAACTCTGATCACCGTAACTCGCACTGGACCGAACAGTCTTCCCAGCGTGGTTGACTATGTGGTTAACAACGCAACAGCGACTCAGCGAGGCGACTTTACCTACGCTGCCGGTTTCGTGGTATTCAGCGCAGGTGAGACCAGCAAAACTTTCCCAGTACTCATTAGCGAGGACGGCTATGCGGAGGGAACTGAATCGGCAACGGTGCAGTTATCAAATCCAGTGGGCGCAACCCTGGGATCGCCCAACGCTGCGTCACTCCAGATTCAGGACAACGATAATTTGGCGGTCGAAATCAATCCGATAGACAGTGCGGCCACTTTCGTCGGCCAGCACTATCACGATTTCCTAAACCGCCAGGCTGATGCGCAGGGTCAGGCATTTTGGACCAACCGTATTACCTCGTGTGGAAACGATGCCGCCTGCATCGACCGAGAGCGCACGCAGACATCCACGGCGTTCTTCCTCTCGATTGAATTTCAGAATACCGGGTACTTCGCGTTCCGTTTCTATCGTGCTTCCTTTGTTGACACGGCGCAGCGCCCGCGCGGCGTGCCGCGTTATCTGGAATTCCTGCGCGACGAGCAAACGCTACAACGCAATGTCGTCGTCGGACAAACCAATTGGGAATTCAACCTGGAACAGAACAAGCAGGGGTTCGCGCTCGACTGGGTAGATCGTGCGGAGTTTCTCGCAGAGTATCCCACCTCGATGACGCGTGAGGAGTTCATCGACAAGCTGTTTCTGCGATCCGCTGCGACACCAACCACGCAGGAACGGAACCAGGCTCTCTCCGCATACGACAGCGGCTCTAGTCTGAAAGAGAAGCGCGCGAAAGGCATCAGGGCAGTCATTGATACCGGGGCAGTTTATAACGCCCAGTACAACCCCGCGTTCATCTTGATGCAGTATTTCGGCTACCTGCGGCGGAACCCTAACAATGCGCCCGACAGTGACTATGCAGGCTACGACTACTGGCTGACCAAAATGAATAACTTCAGCGTGCCCGGCGAAGACGTGCGGGATGCGAACGTGGCCCTCTCGCGCGTGAACCGTGCGGAGATTGTCAAGGCATTCATCGTCTCAACTGAATATCGCGGACGTTTTGGAACAGACAGTTCGCGCGGGCAACAGTTTGGATCCGTAGCGTTGGCGAGGCCGTCGGCAAACTGGAGTCATGACATGCTTGCAACGCTGGTTTGGTTCGTCCGCCTGGTTTAAGGGATATCACCTTGCGGGTATTCTCTGTTCTCTTCTGAGTAAGCCGAGATCCCGCCGAAATGCAAAAGAAAGAGGAGGCGCCAGGTTTCTTTGGTCGCGCCTCCTTTTTTTTTAATTGATGTTCAAGCAGGCGTGTTTTACATTCATCGCCAGCGCGAGGATGCGGAGCTTGCAATGAATAATTATCGACCCTTTCTGATCATCGCACTTGTGTTGCTCGTAGCAGCTGCGGGCACGGCGCTGCTGCTGAGATCAAATCAGCGGGCCGACTCTTCGCATGACGCGGACCTTGAAGCGTCTAACACAGCACGAAAGAATATTTCAGCGGATACGGTTGTCACCGTGGAGGAATTCGGTGACTACCAATGTCCGCCCTGCGGTCAACTTCATCCGACACTTAAAAAGTTGAAACAGGAGTATGGCGCCAACCTTAACTTTGTGTTTCGCAACCTACCGCTGACCAAAATTCATCCGAACGCGTTGGCGGCTGCACAAGCTGCCGAGGCAGCGCGGATGCAAAACCATTTTTGGGAGATGCATGATTTGCTCTACGAGAATCAAAACCTCTGGAAGGACGACATCAACCCGCGCTCGATTTTCACCAAATTTGCCGCCGATCTGGGTTTGAACACGAAGCAGTTCCTGCATGATCTCGACGGCGAGCAAGTCCAAATGCGCATTGAAGCCGATACCGCGGCGGCAGCCAAAGAGGGCATAGAGGGAACGCCAACGGTTCTGATCAATGGCCGTCAGTTGCGGGCTGAAATGACGACTCCAGACGGCGTCCGTAAAGGGATTGACGTGATGCTGGGCGCTAAGCCGGCATCCTAGATTTGCGGTAGTCGAGCAAACCGGAGTTTGCGGCAGTAGCACAGACTTCAGTGTGTGCTCCCGAAGGCAGCCACAGACCCTTTTGAGCTTCGCCCCAGTTTGACCGTTAAGCACTCCCTCCTAACTTTGCTGGCCACATCAATAACCGCGCTAAACCTCAAGTTTTAGTTGACATTCTAAGCAACTGGCACTTATATTGGCACACCCTCGCGCGGTCCCCTGATCGGGTTAGTCTGTTGGCGCCAGGGCTCCAGGAACAATAGACTGATTCTCGCATGTTTAAACTGAACCGCCTCGAGATCACCGGCTTTAAATCCTTTGCGGATTACACAGAAATTCTCTTCACTGGCGATGGCATCACCGGCATCGTTGGGCCGAACGGCTGCGGCAAGAGCAATGTTGCCGATGCCATAGCGTGGGTGCTCGGCGAGCAGCGCGTGAAGCATCTGCGTGGCGGCGCGATGCAGGACGTGATCTTTCAAGGTTCGCGTAATCGCCAGCCCAGCGGCATGGCCGAAGTCGTCATGCACATGGTGCGCGACGAAGTCATCGAACATGAGCCGGATATTGAAGACATCGATTCGACACTCGAACAGATTGACGAGCAGGTAATCGACGTGGACGCGCTCGGCGTCTCGGAAGTCGCTGCGGATTCAGCAACTGAAGGCGCGCAAGAACCGGTGGAAGCGTTGGCGCTGGTGGATGGCGAGTCGGCGGGTACTGTTACCGAGGCGATGTCCGCCCATAAGGCGCAACACAAGCGTCATTGGCGGCGAAGAAATCTGGCGCTTGAGTTTGCACCGGGCGAATCAGTTTCGGTTACGCGCCGTCTTTATCGTTCCGGCGAAAGCGAGTACCTGCTCAACGACAAACTTTGCCGGCTACGAGACATTCAGGATCTCTTCTCAGGAACCGGACTTGCGGGCGGGCATTACGCAATCATCGAGCAGGGAAGAATTGGCCAGATCCTGTCCGCCAAGCCGATGGACCGCCGCACCATAATTGAAGAAGCGGCCGGCATCACAAAGTTTCGCGTTCGCCAGCGCGCCGCCGAAGCTCGCCTTGAATCCGCACGCGGAAATCTTTCGCGTATCTCGGACATAATTTCTGAAATCGATCGCCAGGTTAACAGCTTGCGACGCCAGGCTGCCAAGGCGCGTCGCTATGGTGTCTTTCGAGAGGAATTGCGCGAGCTCTTAAAGCGCGTGTTCGTCGCTGAAGAGCGCAAGCTGACAGCCTTACTTGAAGACACCGTTGCCAAGTTGGAAGAAGCCAACGCGCTTGAGCGCCGCGTCGCTGACGACCTTGCGAAACAGGAAGAAGACGCGCGCGCCGCAACTCAGGAAGCCAGGAAAACTGAAGACGACCTCGCCGGCGCGCGCGCCGCAGCTGCGGAGGCGGTGTTGCGCCGTGACCGGCAAACTCGCGAACGGGCTTACCAAGAAGAGCAGGTGATTGCCCTTGAGAAGCGTAACCGCGAAGTTGATGCGGAAATTACCGCGCTTTCGGAACGCCTTATCCTGGTGGAATCCGAATGCAAGCGTTTGCAGGAAGACGATTCAAGGTTACGCAGCGAGGCGGATCAAAGCGCAGCGAGTTTGAGTGTCGCCGAGGAATCCTACGCGGGAAAACTAACGTTGGCCGCCGGCGCGGAAGCAGAAATCGAGAGCGCCCGCGCTGACTTATTGCAGCATACGGCTGTAGCCGAGAGATTGCGCGAGATCGCGCGGCAGCTCGAAGGCACGCTTGAACGCTTGGCGGTGCAGGCAGAAGGCCTGGCCCACGAAGGTGAGCGCGCCGCGACCCAACACGCGGAGCATCGCGCCACGGCTGACGCGTTTAGTGTTGAGATCAATGCCGCCCGCGAACACATTGCCGAACTGAATGCCGAGCGCGAGCGCGCGGTCGATGCCGTGGTTCAGGGTCACGAGGCCGTGAGTGACACGGAAGCTGAATTGACGCGTGTGCGTGACGAACATTCGCGCGCCAGCCACCGTCTGGAAAGCTTGAAAGAACTTGATGACCGCCGCGCTTATTATTCTTCTGCGGTGCAGTTGCTATTCTCGAATGATGAGGCCTCCCGCGACTTTCACTTTATCGGCACACTTGCGGATGCGCTCAACGTCGACGCCAAGTGGGAGCGCGCCGTCGAAGGTGTATTCGGTTCATCGTTGCAGTCAGTGGTTGTTCCCACTCCCGATGATGCCGCGCGCGCGGCGCAATGGTTGCGCGAAAACAATGGCGGTCGCGCGAGTTTTCTTGTAGCCGGACTTCATGGCGGCAGCGACGAAGTGAACGCGCTGGCATGCCAGGTCGAAGAGCGACCGGCGCTTTCAATATCAATCGCCAGTGAGCCGATTGCTGACAACTTGCGCATTTCAGACTTGTTGGGCGCGCCACGCGAACTGTTAGGTGTGCTACAGCGCACGCTGCCCGAAAAGTTGAACGCGCGGCTGGCCAGCAATCTCGACGATGCGATGGCACGATCCCTGGCAACGGGCGAAATGTTTGTGACGCTTAACGGCGACTGGGTAGCGAGCGGGCAGTTTGTAAGTGCAGGGGACGCTCGCGCGCTTGAAGAAGGCGCCGGCTTGCTGACCTTCAAACGAGAGCTGCGCGAGTTGGAAGCGCGGGCCCAGGTTCTTGCCGACGAAGCGAAGTTGGCGGAAGAAGCTGCGAAACAGGCGCGGATTAGTTTGGTGACTCTCGAAGACGCCGTCGTCCTCTTAAACGAAGCAATCGGTCGCGAAGAGCGCGAGGCCATGGCGCGCGACGTGAAAGCCACTGGCTTGGCTCACGAGATTGAACGTGCCGAACGCCACCTGCGTGTGGTATCCGATGACCTCGCTCGAGTTGAGCAGGAACGCTTTGAACTCGACAAACGCCGCACAACTGCGCTTGCCGACGCGGAGCAAGCTGAAGCGGCGCGCGTCGCTGCGGGGACGGCAGTGGCTAATGCGACTGCAGTTCTAACTGAAGCGCGACGCTCAGCCGAAATTGAAGGCGAAGCTCTGGCGGAACAACGAGCTACCGCAGCCGCCGCCGCTGAACGAAGGCGCAGCACTGCCGCCGAACTACGACGCATCGAAGCCGAATACGCGGACGTTGCCGGACGCGTTGAACGACATCGCCTGGAATTGGTCGAAATCACTGAGCGCATCGCCGCCCTGCGCGTGTCGATCGCTGATCTCGAGTTTCAGGCAAACAATGTTGCCGAAGAACGCGCGCGCGAAGAGCAGGAAATCGCGGGCTTAACCGCTTTGCTGGAAGCCGCGCGGCAAAAAGCAGATTCATTGGCAGCGCAACTTTCCGACTTGAATCGGCACGCTGCCGAAATCCGCGACTCGCGAGCCGCGATTGAAGTGCAACGGGCCGAGGCCCAGGCGCGACTGACTTTCGTTCGTGAAAACTGCGCCTCCGAATTGAATCAATCCCTCGAGGAGCTGGCGCAGGAACAACAGCTCGAAGACGATTTCGATCTCGACGTTGCGCACGCGCGCGTTGAAGAATTACGGACGCGAATTGAGGCCTTTGGCGGCGTCAACATGATGGCGCTCGAGGAGTTGGCTGAAAATGAATCGCGCTTGCTGTTCCTTACGACCCAGCGGCAGGACATCATCGACAGCGTCGCTTCAACCGAAGAAGCGCTGCGCGAAATCAAGCGCCGGTCGCGCGAGCGATTCCGTCACGCCTTTGAGCAAATCAATAAGAACTTTAGCGAGTTGTTCCAGGAGCTGTTTGGCGGCGGTAAGGGCGAAATGAGTTTGATCGAAGCCGACGACGTGTTGGAGTCAGGCATCGACGTCATTGCGCAGCCGCCCGGCAAGCGTCTGCAAAACGTGTTGCTGCTCTCCGGTGGTGAGAAAGCAATGGCCGCGTTGGCCCTCGTACTGGGTATCTTTCATTACCGGCCTGCGCCTTTCTGCCTGCTTGACGAAGTTGACGCGCCGCTTGATGAAGCCAACGTCGGCAGGTTTACGAACAAGGTTGCGCAGATGTCGCAGAACACGCAGTTTATTGTCATCACTCACAACAAGCGCACGATGGAAATGGCCAAGGCCCTCTATGGCGTGACGATGGAAGAAGCCGGCGTTTCGAAGTTGGTCTCCGTGAAGTTCGAGTAGGACAGGCATTCCTGCCTGTCCGCGTTCGCCAAATTCCGAAAACAAACCAAGAGTCTGCCGCGGATGAGCGGATGTTCCCAGATCCAAACCAATAGACTTAATGTCCCGACGCTGCGGCTCTGCCGCGTTCCTTGCGGTAAGGCTCTGCCTTACCGAAAACCCCCAACAATAACTTCGCGAGGCTCAGCCTCGCGAAGAGCGTCAAGGAGCTTCGCCCGGAAAGGCCTAGCCTTTCCGCACGGAAGGCAGCATAGCTGCTCGCTTCACTAGTTGCATTTCCCAGCAACCAAGCATTTCGTTAAAATGGCCGCGCCATTTTCAAATAGTGAAGAAGCCAACCATCAAGTTTCGAATGCTCCCCGCTGCGTTTCTGGTTTTGAGCGCGGCGGTTTTTGCTGTTGCGCAGCAGTCATCTGGAACTAAGCAGAACACGCGGCCCGCACAACCCATTGCTCCGGCCGCGGCGCTGGCAAAGCCTGCCCCATCGCCGACAACATCTGAGAACGAAAAACCGATCCGGTTTCGGTACGAGTTTACCCAGCCGCAATTTTTAATCTCGCACATCGTCATCGAACACGACCAGAATGGCCACGGCTGGATCACTTTTGAACGGCGCAGTGAAGAAATCCCTTACAAGGAGCAACTGGATTTATCAGCGGCGGCCAACGCGCGGATAGTTTCGTTGTGGCAGGCGCTAAGCTTTCTCGATTCAACGGAGGACTATCAATCGTCGAAACAGTTCCCGCATCTTGGCACCATGCGTTTGCAGATGGAACAGGACTCACGCAAACGAACAGCGGAGTTTAATTGGACTAACAACAAAGATATGTCCTCGTTGGTCAACGAATACCGGCGCGCAGCCGATCAGGCGCTTCTGATTTTTGACCTCTCGATTGCCCGCGAGAATCAACCGCTCAACTCACCCAAGCTGATGGACCAGTTGGAGACTATGCTCAAACGCAACGCGCTCTCCGATGCTCAGCAGCTAGTGCCGTTGTTGAAAGACATAGCCGGCGACGAACACCTGCCTTTGATTACCCGAAACCACGCCACGCGCCTGCTCAAGCAGATCGAGAAGTAGACTACTGCTAAAACATGTAGCGAAAGAGTCCCGGCCTACGCACGGCTCTACTACACCGAAAATAGTCTTGAATACTTAGTCGCGGGTTTACAACGCTGCCTGGGCCATTGCACAGAATTCAACTGCTCGGTTTTCAGCCCAGAAGCGATCTTCTTCTCCTCGTGAATCGTAAATCGTAAATCGTAAATCGTCGTTCGTTTGGGAGCGCGCCCGATCTTTCGCCGTCTGTTTCGAACGAGCAGCCTTGGCGGAAATGAAAGCGACGTGCCCGCCTTGTTTCGTGGCCGCCACCAGAATGTAAGGATTGTTGCTGACGGCGGGATCGAGCATGGGCGCGAAGGGAATGAATGGATCGTCCTCGGCGTGAATGATTAGCGTCGGCACGCGAATTCGATCAATCACGCGTATCGCACTCGCGCGGTAATAATAGTCGGCGGCGCCGTCAAAGCCATGCGCTCTTGAGGTGTAGCGATCGTCAAACTCTCGCAATGTCTTAACGGATGAAAGGCCACTTATATCGTATTGATCCGGAAACAGTTTGTGCTTGAGGCGCAGGCGTTGCTTCAGTCGTCGCACAAAATCCTGCTGGTACAGCCAGTTCGAACGCTTCAAAATTCGTTCTGCGCTTGCCTCTAAATCAATCGAAGGCGAGATGGCGCAAACGGCGAGTACCTCAGCCGGTGGCTTGTCGCCGTACTCTCCGGCCAGCTTCAACACCAGGTTTCCGCCGAGCGAGACGCCCACCAGACACAACCGCGATAGACCGTCCTTTGCGATCAATTCGCTTACGACCGCACGCAGGTCTTCAGTTAGACCGCCGTGGTAGATTGTTGGCGTCAAATGTTCAGTGCCGCCGCAGGTGCGCAGGTTCATCCTAATCACATTAAAGCCAATGCTAAATGATTTTTGCGCGATGCTCAGCATGTACGTCGAGTCGCTTGAACCTTCGATGCCATGCCAAATAACGATTGTGGGATGAGCAGTGGGATATTGTTGCCAGCGACAGTGGGCCAGGACTTTCACATCCGGGGCGGTTTGAAAAATCCTCTCCTGATCGCTGACCGCTTTGAATTTATGCCGCCGCGGCCAGGCGTAGGCGGCCAGGGTTTGCGTGTGGCCGCCGCGAAACACCCGATGAGGCTGGAAAGGTTTGGTCTCGAACTGCTGGGCGACGTTACTCAGAAACGCGCTTACTCTTTCAACCGGCGGGTTGGTTTCGACTTCGTTGCTGGATTGGACCACGGGTTTATTTCCGAACTGTGACTGCGGAGCACCCTTAGTCTAACTCAAAAAGAGCAAAGGCGTCGGTTCGGAGGCGTACTAACGCCAACTGAGTGACGGCGTTGTACCAAATTAGGAACGATGACTTAAGGGAGGAAGTGCAGGTTTAGTCCTTAAACTCAATGATCACATCGGCCGTTAGAGTTTGCTTATTCGGCGTTATTTCCTCTTTGATGTCAGGAGGGCCTTTGCCCGCCGCTCGTCGCGTGGCAATTAACCTTTGTATTTCCTCAGAAACATCTGTCTTGAAAAATCTTTCCAGATAACTAGTGTCCATCACCTCGCCACCCTTAAGCTTCCATTTCTGCTCGAGGGACCTTGCATCTGATTCGTTAAGTCCCTTGATTGTGAGCCTTCCCATCCGATATTGCGGGCCCTCTTTCAGAGCAATCTTGTAAATGACGCGGCTTGCGGCATCATCAAATTCCGCGTCTGCCCTCAGACTCAGATCAAGGTGACCGGTGCGGCCGTACAATTTGCCAATCTCGAGCAGGCGTTTATCAATCTTTACGCCATTCGCAAGTTCGCCATTCTTCATGCCCAGGACTTCGTTGAGTTCGTTTGGCGTCACGGTTTCGTTTCCGGTCCATTCAGCCTTTTCCCAGAGATATATTGGGCCTTCCTCGACGGGAATATTTACCTCTACACCTCGTTTGCATTTCTCTGCCGCCGGCAAGGTTGCGACCGGTTCAGCGAATTTGGCGCGCAGTTGTCCGGCCTCGCGGTAAAGCGGGAAGAGAATAAAGGTAGAGAAAGCAATCGCGGAACTTCGTGAATAGTCGGCATCGGTCATTTGCTTTGCAGCTTTGACCAGTTTTTCTTCCGAAACATTTCGCGCCCCGGGAAAATGCAAGCTGCAAATGGGAATCGATACGCCCGCCACGCTGAAAAGGTATTCCTGTTTCCCGCCGCTGACGAATGGAGCGTACTCTACGGTACCGTCGATGCCACGTTCCTTAAGAAGATTCTGCAGCGCTAGTTTGATGTCGTCGGTCATGCGTCCGGCGTTGGGAGCATCGCCATTAAACGAAGGCACTTCACGTTTGATTGCCGCCATCAGCTCATCGTTTGAAAACCAAACGAAGTTATCGAAGGCGACGGGTGACTGCCCGCTCCTCGCCTCCTCAACCCGGAAAATTATCGTCAGCTGATTGTCTTTGGTGATCGTGCGGTAACTTACGTTTGCAAAAAGCCCACTGTCTGCGAGCCGCTGCCCGGCAGCGTCCAATTCTTCCACAGAAAACACTGTTCCTGCTTTCAAGCCACTGGTCGCAATGACCTCCGCTGCTGACTGTCGCTGCAGTCCCTCAATTTCAATTTTCGCAATTGTTCGTGGCGGCTGTTGGCCAAGAGTGATTGCGAAAATGCTAACAACCAGAATAATGGAGGGTAGATGAGCGATGGGACGAGGAACCATAAGCAGGGTATCCTTTGAGAGTTATCGCAGAGTCATTTTGCAAGACGGAGTTTACATTACCCTAACAGCAGTGGGCCAATTATGAGTGTTCGAAGGTCCAGCAAGTCTGAAACAGCTGAGAATAGTTGGAGCGCGACTAACAGGCGCGACTTGATTATCGAAGTGTGGGAGGCGCTTGATTGCGACTCCGTGGGCGCGCGTGAACTGGAGCAGATACAACAAGTGCTAAGCCAAAAATTCGGCGCCGGCTCGGTTGAAAGCCCAGCCGCGATTGCGCGCGTAGTTGCCGATGAAGGCGCTGCCTTGCGACACCCGGAAGTTTTTGAGTCGGACTTACAATGGCGCGCAGGGAAAGCGCTTGACCAAAACCTTGATTTTTCGAGCCTCAAAGCCGCGCTCGAATCTTTTAGCGAAATCGAGACTCATAGGCGCGAGCTGGAAGAGACGAAAGACCACGGCGGTCTGCGGCACTTGAGCGAAGTGATCGCCGCCGCGCGTCAGGATTCGTTGTTGCTGTCGCGCAGCAGCATCCTTGCGCTACGAGAGCGAGCAGAAGCGAAGGAAGCTTCTGAGTGGTTAAGAGTCTGGCTGGTTGCGCCTGAGTTGTTTCGCGACTGGCTGGATCTGCGAATGCGATCCGCTGAGTTCCGCAAACAGTTTGGCGATGGCAATAGTTCTCTCAAGACTTAGGGCGTACTTTGGACGCCCGTTAATGCCTGCGTGTTCGTTTTCACAGTCGTTTCGAAACGGGTTAGGAACAACGCGGTAATGCTGTCGATGCTATAACCGGCAAAGAAGGCGGACAGCAATTCAAGTTTGGGCATTGCGAAGATGAGAAGAATGTAGCCGAGAAGAACCCAACCCAGGCCCCACAAGATTGAGATGTAGTGGACATGCACCCACAGCACCCAATCGTTCATCGCTTGAAAGTCAGGCCGCGTTTTTGCTTTCGCGGCTTTCAAAGAATCGATTGCGACATGCGCCCCGGCCCCCAGGAACACGACGACATAGAGCATGTAAAGTCGCGGCAGGTCAGGCCAGGCAAAAGGCAATTGATTGCTTTGCGTGCTGCCCCAGACCAGAACCAAAGGCACAAGCGCGCCGGCTAAGACGAGGAATGCGGCTAGTTTGTACGCGCTTTGTCGCTGTTCCGCGCGCGACTCAGCGACCTTATAGATTACCCCCTGGTCCACATCCACGACTGCGCTTGCCAGCACGCCGCCCTCTTGTGCCAATTCCAGTAGCAGGCGTTTGCGCTTCTCAACATTTCGCGGCAACTCGCTACCGAACACGAAGTCAAAATCCAACGGCTGGCCGACGCGCAGGTTGGCCATGGTGTCATTGACGCGTGGTGACAAGGTAAGCGACGCGCATTGATAGATGATCTGGTCCAGACAGACTTGCGCCTGGTCAATCGCCTGCCGCTGTTCGTCAAAGGTGAGCGCAGCGTTGGGCCATAGGTCCATCACTTGCAACCAATTCAGACGAATGCACTCGATGGCATCAGAGCCCCACTCGCGCTGAACATGGTCGGCGCCAAACAAGGCTTCAAAGGCATCAAGATTGCGGCCGATCGGGTAGTTAATTCGGGCCTGCATTCGATCGCCCAGCATGCGCTCCATCAGTGCCGCCCTGCCGGCGGCATCCAGTTTTGCGGCCAGGCCCATCGTTTCCTCGAAAAGGTTTTGCAGATATTGGGCATCAGTCCGAATCTCGCGCAGCAGACCAAAACTGAGGCAGTCGTTTTGTGTGCGTCCGGACGTTGCAGGTGTTGAGGACGGAGAGGTATTTGACATGTTTTCACTTCCAATTGGTTGGGTTTCAAAAACGCAGCAGCGACGCGCGCACATGCACGCGCCCTGAGAAAAGACTACTGCCGATCGTTAAGGCTGGTGAGTCGACGACTTTTCGAAATCCAGGGGAACGGTCCTGGACTTACTCTTCTTCTTCGCCGCGAATGCGACCTTCGGCCCGCGACTGCTCAACTATCTTGTGCGCTAGTTGTCCCGGCACCGGATCGTAATGCGAAAACTGCATGTGAAACGATCCGCGCGCTGCCGTGATTGAGTTTAATGTCGATTGGTAATTGAGCATTTCTGACATCGGCACCTGCGCTTTGATCAATTGCGATTTGCCGCTTGCCTCCATGCCCTGTACACGACCGCGGCGCGAGTTGAGGTCGCCCATAATGTCGCCGCTGTTTTCCTGGGGCGCGAGAATCTCCACGTCCATGATGGGTTCAAGGATTGACGGCTTCACTTTTTCCATAGCCGCGCGAAAAGCTTTGCGGCCCGCCGCGCGAAATGAATGCTCGTCTGAATCGACGTTGTGATACGAGCCGTCAATCAGCTGCACTTTAAAATCCACCAGCGGATAGCCGGCGATGGCGCCGGATTTCGCTGCTTCGATAATGCCTTTCTCAATTGCCGGTCGGAATTGTTGCGGCACGGCGCCCCCAAAAATCTTATCTTCGAAAACAAAGCCGCCGCCGCGCGGCAACGGTTCAAATACAACCTTGCAGTCGCCAAACTGTCCGCGGCCGCCGGTCTGCTTCTTATGCCGGCCCTGGACTTCGGCGCGTTGGGTGATGGTTTCCTTGTAAGGAACCTTGGGCGGGTGCAATGTCACCTCGACGCTGTAACGCTTCTTTAGTTTTTCAACCACGGTTTCAACGTGCAATTGCCCTGAACCAGACAAGAGAAACTCTTTTGTCTGCGCATCGCGACTGAAGTGCAGTGCCAGGTCTTCTTCCAGAATCTTGTGCAGCGCAACGCTGATTTTCTCTTCGTCCTGTCGTGATTTGGGTTCAATGGCAAAAGCGATCGCAGCTTCGGGATATTCGACCGGCGGGAAAACGATCGGCGCGGACTTATCGCATAGGGTGTCGCCTGTCTGCGTCTCTTTCAGTTTTACGCAGGCCACAATGTCGCCGGCAAATGCTTCAGGAATTTTGTCGAGTTGTTTTCCCTGGATTGAGTGCAGCATGCCGAGTCGTTCCATAACTCCACGGCTCGAGTTCAGCACGGTCGCATCGTTCTGCAGCTTGCCACTGATA
The DNA here is from genome assembly GCA_036265575.1 of Pyrinomonadaceae bacterium. Taxonomy (GTDB): domain Bacteria; phylum Acidobacteriota; class Blastocatellia; order Pyrinomonadales; family Pyrinomonadaceae; genus PSRF01. Next base: position 2,249 of record DATAOU010000303.1, on the reverse strand, counting down.
ACCTTCATGATGTTAATGCGGCCCGCGAACGGATCGGCTACGGTGCGGAAGCAGTAAGCCGAAAACGGTTCGCTCGCGCTGTACTTGCGCGCGATCTTGTCGGCATCTGCCGGCGCATCGACGGGAAGACCATACTCAGCTTCGTGATGCGCTGGATCGGGCGCGTAATCAACAATCGCATTCAGAAACGCGGTTAAGCCAACGAGGGTGGCCCCGGAAGCAGCAAACACCGGGCACAACTTGCTGTTGGCGATTGCCTTGTTAATATTCGGCAGAATGTCGGCTTCATCAAGCGTGCCTTGTTCAAAATACTTCTCCATCAGCGCGTCGTCAGATTCGGCGACCAGCTCGACTAAGCGTTCGCGCGTCTTATCGACGTACTCGCGGCCTTCGCTGGGGATCTCGATTTCCTTCGCTTTGCCATCGGCTGCAAATTCGTAAGCCTTCATATGGACCACGTCGACGACGCCGCGGAAATCTTTTTCTTTTCCAATCGGCAAGGTGAAGGGAATAATTGCGCGACTAAAAATGTTCTGAGCGCTTTCGACTGCTTTACCAAAGTCAGAATGTTCTTTATCCAGCTTGGTGACGACCATTATGCGCGGCACGATAAATTCGTTTGCAAAAGCCCACGTCTTTTCAGTTTGAACTTCAACTCCCTTAACGCCATCGACAACCACCAGGGCGCAGTCAGCAACGCGCAGCGCCGGACGCGCATGAGAAATAAACGCCGCGTATCCAGGCGTGTCTATAAAATTTATTTTGGTATCGCGATGTTCTAAGTGAGCGAGAGCAGTATTGAGGGTTATTTTGCGGGCAATGGAATCTTCTTCGTAATCGGTGACCGTGGTGCCTTCATCAACTTTTCCCCAGCGTGGTGTGGCTCCGGCGACGTAGAGAAGCGAACTAATCAGTTGCGTCTTCCCTGCGTCGCCATGTCCGATGACCGCAAGGTTGCGAATAAGTTCCGTGGCGTAGGCTTTCATAAAAATAATCCTTTCGGAGGAGCAGAAGTAGGATAGACATTCTTGTCTCTCTGGTGCTGAACAGGGACAGACAGGAATGTCTGTCTTACCGAAGCGGTGACAGGCAAGACTGCCTGCCCTGCCATTTTCCGGATTGGAAGTAATTTATCCGAGCGGGAAGGACAAAGGCAAGCGAGGTCGTGGCCGCTGGTTTGGCCATCTTTTTTAGCGGAATTCGCATCCAAAAACAGGAAAAATGGATTACTAAACAAGGGGAAAGAATTATGTTTTACCGAAGATTGATTTTAGGGACCGCCACATTGGCGTTCGCGCTTGCGCTGACCATAACCAGCCTCGCGGCAACTGCTACTGAAGGCACCCGCCTCAGAAATGCGCGAGTGGTTGAACCGATTAACCTGGCGATTTTGGTTCAGGATGATTTGACTTCGCAGGTTGGCAACGAACTAGGCGTAACCGCAGACTTCATCCGCACGCTGCCGCGTGGTTCGCGAGTGATGGTCGGTTACATAACCGCGGGCACGCTACAAGTCCGGCAACCGTTTACGAACGATCTAAACAGGGCCGCACAGTCGCTGCGAATTCCTGTTTCCAGCACCGCCGGCTCGGCGTTTAATCCGTATGTTGAAGTGATCGAGGCGTTGCGCGCATTCAACTCAAACCTGCGAGGACGAAACGCGGTGTTGTTGATTTCTGATGGCTTGGACGTATCGCGCGGGTTCGACATCGACAGCGCCGCACACACCATTGATCTGGAGCGAGCGATTAAGAAAGCCAACCAACAGAACGTGGCCATTTATACTTTCTATGCGCCGTCGGTCGGGTTAACCGGCCACAGCATGTTGGCGGCGAGCTATGGACAGAGCTCACTGAACCGGTTGGCCCATGACACTGGCGGCAAAGCCTTTTTTCAGGGCTCCAGCGGGTTCGTGACTTTCGATTCGTACTACGTACGGCTGGCGCAGGCCCTTAACGAACAGTCTGCGACCGCGTCGTAAGCGACAACGCAGTAGATCAAACACCGCCGGAAGTCGTAACGATTTCCGGCGGATGTCGTTGCCCGGTACAAATCAAGGCCAACCTGGTTTGGCAGTGCCTCGCTTCCTTTCTCTGTGTGGACTCTGGCTCTCTGTGCCTCGGTGGTGGACACTACCTCACCACGGAGACACAGAGAACACAGAGAACGCACAAAGGATTCGATGCAAAGCGGACTCACGCAAACTTTTTGCTTGGATTGACCAGAATGGCGGTGATAGAGTTGGCTGC